>DASXHQ010000034.1:0-36946 GCA_036488415.1 Rhizomicrobium sp. | reverse complement strand
CGAGCGCCTCGACGGAGTTATCGAGCTCCGCGGAATCCGAGCCGCCGGGCTGGATGATTGGCTTGAGCAGGTCGACGTCGGCCTTCCACTCGCCGCTGCTGAGCTCGGCCTCGCGGGCGCGCATCCAGTTGGCATTGCCGCGCCGGGTGTTGATCTCGCCATTGTGCGCGAGCATGCGGAAGGGCTGCGCCAGCCGCCACGTCGGGAAGGTGTTGGTGGAATAACGCTGGTGGAAGATGGCGAAGGCGGAAACGAAGCGTTCGTCTTTCAGGTCGGGATAGAACTCGGAGAGATGCTCGGCGAGGAACATGCCTTTGTAGATCAGCGAGCGCGACGAGAGCGAGCAGACGTAGAAGTCCTGGATGGAGGCTTCGCGCACGCGCTTCTCGATGCGGCGGCGGCAGAGATAGAGGCGGCGGTCCAGCTCATCCAGATCACCGCCGCCGGTATCGAACATGATCTGCTCGATTTCGGGGCGCGTGGCATTGGCCTTCTCGCCGATGATCGAAATATCGATCGGCACCTGCCGCCAGCCATAAAGATAAAAGCCGAAGCGCAGGATTTCGCTTTCGACGATGGTGCGGCAAGTTTCCTGCGCGTTGTAATCGGTGCGCGGCAGGAAGATCTGGCCCACTGCGATGCGGCCGGAGCGCAGCTTGTGTCCGGTCTGCTGCACAGCATCGCGGAAGAAATCCTGCGGCACTTGCAGATGGATGCCGCAGCCATCGCCGGTCTTACCGTCGGCGTCCACGGCGCCGCGATGCCACACGGCTTTCAATGCGTCGATGGCGCGGGCCACGACTTCGCGGCGCGGCTTGCCGTCGATGGCCGCGACGAAGCCGACGCCGCAGGCATCGTGTTCGTCGGACGGTGAATAGGCGTGGGCGTCCTCAAGCTTTTGAGCGTTGGCGAGATAGCGCGCGATGTCCTGTTCGGCGGTGTTCATGGGCTTACTCCGCCGCCATCGGCGCGGTTTGCGCCTTGGCTTCGAGATATTTGTGAATGGACGCCGCCGCATCTCGGCCGTCCTTGATGGCCCACACCACCAGCGCCGCGCCGCGCACGATGTCGCCGGCGGCGAACACGCCGTCCATCGTGGTTTGCAACGTCTTGGGATCGGTCGAGAGCGTGCCGCTGCGCGAAACGCCGAGGCCCGGCGCGTCGAATATCTGCGGCAGGTTCTCTGCATCGAAGCCCAGCGCCTTGATGACGAGATCGGCGTCGAGCGTGAACTCGCTGTCCGCGATTTCCACCGGCGTCTTGCGGCCGGAATGATCCGGCGTGCCGAGGCGCATGCGCGTCAGCCGCACGCCACTCACTTTCTTCTTGCCAAGGAAGCCCTTGGGCAAGGTCAGCCATTCGAACACCACGCCTTCTTCATCGGCATTTGCGACTTCGCGGAGCGAGCCCGGCATGTTCTGCAAGTCGCGGCGATAGATGCAGGAGACGGATTTGGCGCCTTGGCGGATCGCCGTGCGCACACAATCCATCGCCGTGTCGCCGCCGCCGATGACGGCGACATGCGTGCCCTTCGCATCCAGCTTGCCGTTGTCGAAATCGGCGACCGCATCGCCGAAGCCTTTGCGGTTGGAGGCGATGAGATAATCCAGCGCCTCGACAATATGGCTGAGACCAACGCCCGGCGCTTCGATGGCGCGGGCCTGATAGGTGCCCGTCGCGATGAGCACGGCATCGTGCTGCGCGCGCAGATCGGCGAGCGCGCCATCGCGGCCCACCTCGAAGCCAAGCTTGAAAAGAACACCGCCATCTTCCAGCCGCTTCACGCGGCGCGCGACAACTTCTTTTTCCAGCTTGAAGTTGGGGATGCCGTAGGTGAGCAATCCGCCCGCCCGGTCGTGGCGGTCATAGATCGTGACCTTGTATCCCTGGCGGCGCAGTTCTTCGGCGGCGGCAAGACCAGCAGGGCCCGCACCGATGATCGCAACATGTTCATTGCGCACGCGGCGGTGGGTGAGGGGCTTCACCCAACCGTTCTTCCATGCCGTATCGCTCAGATATTTTTCGACCGCGCCGATGGTGACGGTGCCGTGGCCGGATTGCTCGATGACGCAGTTGCCTTCGCACAGCCGGTCCTGCGGGCAGATGCGACCGCAGATTTCCGGCATGTTGTTGGTGGATTGCGAAAGCTCGTAGGCCTCTTCGAGGCGGCCCTCGGCGGTGAGCTTCAGCCAGTCGGGGATGTTGTTTTGCAGGGGACAGTGGACCTGACAGAAGGGCACGCCGCATTGCGAGCAACGGGAGGCCTGTTCCTCGGCTTTGGCAGCAATGAATTCGGCATAGACCTCATGGAAGTCGCGCGCGCGGGTATCCGCCGGCCGCTTTGCAGGCGGCTGCGGGTGGGTCGAAACGAAGCGTAACATTCGGTCTGCCACGACGACTCCAGCGCAATGAGATTGCCATGTGGCAGATTCCAAGGCCGGGATCGAGCGGAAAGTGCCACTTTGGACAGTAATACTGTCTAAATAGCACCAAATTCTCCTCGCTCGCATTGAAGTAGGCGCCACTCTGGAATCCACTAGGTCAGTGAAACTGTCTAATATTCTCGTCATGCCCGGAATCCGCAGGCTATGCTAGGCAAGCCCAGCATCACGCGAATCTGAGGCCGATATGGGCGATCTTTTGAATGCGGTTTGGCTGGGCATTGTCGAAGGCCTCACGGAATTCCTGCCGGTTTCTTCAACCGCGCACCTTCTGGTGACCGAGAACTTCCTCGGCCTGAACAAGGACCAGTGGGAGGCCTTCACGGTCGTCATCCAGTTCGGCGCGGTACTGTCGGTTGTCGCCGTCTATTGGAAGAAAATCTGGGACGTCGTCACCGGCCTGTTCAGCGATCCCAAGGCGCGGCACTTCGCGCTGGCGGTGATCGTCGCGTTCCTGCCGTCCGCCATCCTTGGCGTGGCGATCATCAAGTTCATCAACAACTACCTGCTCGATCCCGCGCGTGCTTTGCCCGTGATCGCGACGACGTGGATTCTCGGCGGCATCGTCATCCTGATCTTCGAGCGCATCGCGCCGAAGCCGCGCTACACCAATCCCGACACACTGCCGCTGTCCAAAGCATTCCAGATCGGCCTGTGCCAGTGTCTGTCGTTGATCCCCGGCGTGTCACGCTCGGGCGCGACCATTCTCGGCGGCGAGTTGCTCGGGGTGGAACGCGCGGCGGCGGCGCATTTCACATTCTATCTGGCGGTGCCAACGATGCTGGGCGCATCCGTCTTCGAGCTTTACAAGAAGCACGATGCGCTGACGTCGGCGAACATGACCACCATCGCCGTGGGCTTCGTGGTGTCGTTCATCGTTGCCTATGTCGTCGTGAAGACATTCATCGCCTTCGTCAGCCGCTATGGCCTAAAGCCATTCGGCTGGTATCGCCTGGCGGCGGGCTTGGCGCTGATCGCGCTGATGTTTACGGGCTACCGGTAACGCGCTCGCGCACCGCTTCGTCGAACTCGCCTTTGGGGCGGAAGCGGTAGAGATAGGACGGCAGTACGGCTTCGATCGATTCCGGCGTGATGCCGAGATCGCGGAATGTCAGCGCGCCCGCTGACACGACGTTATCGGTCTTCAGGAATGTCACTTGATCCGGTGTCAGAATCTTGCCGGGCAGGAATTGCAGGAAGAGAGCCTTGATCCAGGCGAGGAAAAACGGCACCGGGATCAGCGGTCGCGAACGGCCGGTCTCCTGCAGAGCGAGATGCAGGATGTCCTTGAAGCTGTAAATGTTCGGACCGCCAAGCTCGTAAGCCTTGCCGCGCGTGGCCGGGTCTTCGACGCATTTCAACACCGCCGCCGCGACATCGCCAACAAAGACAGGCTGGAATTTCGTGTGGCCGCCCCCAATCAAGGGCAGGACCGGAAGGAAGCGGGCGAGGTTGGCAAACTTGTTGAAGAAATTATCATCCGGCCCCGCCATCAGCGAGGAGCGTAGGATCGTGGCGTTTGCGAACTCTTCGCGCAACACGCGCTCGCCTTCCGCTTTGGTGCTGGAATAAGACGACTCGGAATCCGGATCGACCCCGAGTGTCGAGAGATGAACCAGCGTTTGCGCCCCGCAGGCCTTCGCGGCCATAGCGATGTGCCCGGCAGCGGCGATGTGGATGTCCTCATAGCTCTGCCCGCCGGCGGGGTAGAGAATGCCGACAAGATTGACGACGGCATCGGCGCCCTCGCACGCGCGCGTCACCATGTCCTGATCCAGCACATTGCATTTCATAAGCTGGATCTGACCCACTGTGCCGCTCGGCGGCAGGTATTGCGCAAGGTTGGGATAGCGCACGGCGACGCGGATTCGATAACCGGCTTTGGCCAATGCCCTGACCACATTACGACCCGCAAAGCCCGAACCGCCGAACACTGTGACCAGAGACGCCATAGGTATCATCCGAATGGGGTAAATCCGCCCTAGGTATACAATGGGTAACGGGGTCGCCAAGCACCCAAAACGTCGCCATCCCCGAGATACGGTCGGCCGGTTTGACTTCGCTTTTGCCGCCCCATAAACATCGCGCCCTCAAAAGCTATCTGCCCAGATGGCGGAATTGGTAGACGCACTAGTTTCAGGTACTAGCGCCGCGAGGCGTGGAGGTTCGAGTCCTCTTCTGGGCACCATTTTTCCCGAATTCTGACGCGAAATCCGGCTCCGGAAGGCGTATAGTCCGCCCAGTAGGAAGGTTGCGGGTATCGCGACCGACGGCCCAGGTTGACCGCCAGCCGCTTCCCCCAGCCCAAAGACATCGGGAGGAAGAAACATGCCCAACACCATCCGCAACCCCATCGAATGGAGCGGCGCACAGATCGTCAATGCGGGCCACGCCATCGCATCCGCGCGGCGCACGCTCGACCACATGTCCGACACGGCGCATTCGCCGGCGCCCGCGGTGCGCAAAATCTCCATCGCCGATGTGCGCGAGTCTCTTTCCAAGGGCTTCGACGATTTCGAGGCCTATCGCAGCGATGTGCTGTTCGTCGGCATTATCTATGCGGCCGTCGGATTGGTGCTGGCGCGGCTGGCCTTTGGGTCGGATCTGCTGCCGCTGGTATTCCCATTGGCGTCGGGCTTCGCGATCCTTGGTCCGTTCGCCGCCATCGGCCTCTATGAAATGAGCCGCAGGCGCGAGCAGGGCGCGGAGGTGACCTGGGCGAACGCGTTCGACGTGTTCAAGGCGCCGGCCGTCGGCGGCATCGCGGCATTGGGTTTCATGCTGGTGATGCTGTTCTTGGTCTGGCTCGCGGTCGCATGGGGCATCTACGCGCTGACATTGGGTCCCGCTGAGCCCACTTCCATCGGCGCCTTCGCGCATGACGTGCTCCTGACGCCGGCGGGATGGACTCTGATCGTTGTCGGCGTCGGCGTGGGCTTTCTATTCGCGCTGTTAGCGATGTCGATCAGTGTTGTGGCGTTCCCGTTGCTGATTGATCGCGATGTCGGCCTCGACACTGCGATCCGCACATCCATGCGCGCGGTGAGGGAGAACCCCGTGCCGATGGCGGCGTGGGGATTGATCGTGGCCGTCAGTCTGGTGCTCGGCTCTATCCCGCTTTTCATTGGGCTTGTGGCGGTGATCCCGACATTGGGTCACGCAACCTGGCATCTCTATCGCAAGCTTGTCGCACGCTGACCGGTTAGGCGTTCCGCTGCTCCGCGGGCAACAGGCCGCTTTTGGCGAGCGCCTTCATCCAGGCATAGGACGCCTTCGTCGCGCGCGCGCCATTGGCGCGATTCATCGCGACCATGCCGAACTTGGCGGTGTAACCGGAATCCCATTCCCAATTGTCCACCATCGTCCACACGAAATAGCCACGGATGGGCGAACCGCGTTCCATCGACAGTTTCACCACCTCCAGATGGCGGCGCAGATAGTCGATGCGGAACGGATCGTCGAGAAGCGCATCTCCGGTGCTGAGCGGGTCGGAGCATCCATTCTCGGTGATGAACAATGTCGGATTGCCATAGTCCTCGCGCAGGCGCGTGAGCACTTCGCCTAGGCCGGAGGCATCGATCTCGCGGCCGAAGGCATCGAGCGGAACGCCCTTGGGCGGCAGCGCGGGGCCGATATAGCTGGGATTGGTTTTGTCGAACTTGATGTAGCTCGGCGAATAATAGTTCACGCCGAGGAAATCGATCGGCTGCTTGGTGATCGCAAGGTCGCCGTCTTTCACAACAGGATCGACGAACTGCTGCGCGGCGAACGGATAGCTGCCCTTCAACAATGGATCGAGATAAGCGCCGTTCCACACCTGATCGAATGCGAGCGCAGGCAAACCATCCTTCAAATCCCACCACGGCCCCGCCGAGCGCACTGGCATCAGTGCCATCGTCGTACCGATTTTGAGGTCTTTGCGTTTGGCCCGCATCGCCGCGATGGCCATGCCCTGGCCAAGATTGATGGTGTGTCACCGGACCCAGCAGGTTGGCGTCCTTCAATCCCGGCGCCTGCGTACCGAGAAGATGGCCGACGACGGTGTGCACCGCGGCTTCGTTTAGAATGATGAAGTTCTTGATGCGGTCGCCAAGCTTGTCCGCGATCAGCGCGCTGTAATCGGCAAGGCGCTTCGCCGTGTCACGATTTTTCCATCCGCCTTTCAGGAAGAGTGCCTGCGGTAAGTCCCAATGGAAGAGTGTGGCGTAAGGCGTAATTTTCTTCTCGAGTAACGCATCGGTCAGACGGCTATAATAGTCGAGGCCTTTCGCGTTCACCGCACCTGCGCCATCGGGCAGCACGCGCGTCCAGGAAATGGAGAAACGGTAGACCGACATGTTCGCGCCGGCCACGAGCGCAACATCATCCGCATAGCGGCGATAACTGTCGGTCGCCACATCGGCAGTCGAGTGATCGATGATGTTGGCGGGATTTTTCTGGAACACGTCCCAGATGCTGGGCCCCCGGCCATCGACATTGAGCGAGCCTTCGATCTGAAATGCGGCGGTTGCCGCGCCCCATTGGAAATCGCGCGGAAACTGCCGCGACGCCGGTTGCTCGTCACGCGTGTCTTCTGGACTACAGGCTGCGGCAGTCGCTAAAGCCGCGCCTGCCATCAGCGGCGCCAATGCTCGCCGTGTCACGCCTTCGTTATCCATGCCCATTCCCCCATTTTTCGTCCCGTGCGCGACGATGACATATCGGCAAGATAGCGCGAAGCTTGCAAACACTTCGGGCGCAATGGACAATGGTGTGGAGCGGATAGAGTCACAGGCATGAGGCGGATTTCCGGACGGAATGTGCGAAAGGCGGGCGCGATTGCGCTTGTCGCGCCGCCGCGCCGACTGCTCTTAACGCTGTTTTGCCTGCTGGCGTTCAGCCTTCAGTCCTATATCGCCCAGACGCATATCCATGTTCCCGGCACCACCGATCCGGGAATTTCGGCGCCGGTTTCATCGCATACGCCGGTTTCCGCGGACGTCAAAAAGCAAAGCGAACACAAGCAGCTTCCGGGCAATGACGACACGTCGAGCTGCCCATTCTGTCAGACCGTGCTCCATGCCGGTGCCTTCCTTACGCCTTCGCTGCTTGTCTTGTTCCTGCCGGACACGTGGGCCATTGCCGGCGCCGCGCTTGTCGTAGCTCCGCACCATGAACGCGCGCCGTCTCACGCGTGGCACAGCCGCGGACCTCCGCGGCTCTAGAAATCTCCATAAGCCCGAATGACGAGCTGCTCCCCCAAAGGGGCGCGCTGCGCACGTTCACACAACAATTTATGCCGGTCGCCGAAATGCGCATCGGTGACATTTGGAGTTCCCAATGTTTCGCACATTCCTTTTGGCCTCAGCCGCAACGGCTGTGGCACTCAGTGTATCCACCATGGCGTCGGCGCAGATCGCCGACCAATCTTCGCCGTCGCAATCCGGCCCTTCGGCAGTCGAAGAAGTGGTCGTAACGGCCAAGAAACTGGACATCGCGCGCAGCGGTATTCAGACGCAGACTGGCGCGTCGACCTACACCATCACGTCGCAAGCCATCGAAGCCTCGCCCGGCGGCGATAACAATCTGCTAAACTCCGTCATCCTGCAGGCGCCGGGTGTGACGCAGGATTCCTACGGTCAGCTACACGTGCGCGGGGAGCACAACGCGCTGCAATACAGGCTCAATGGCGTCATCATCCCCGAAGGCATCAGCGTGTTCGGGCAGACGCTCGATCCCCGGCTTGCGTCATCGGTAAAGCTCATCGACGGCGCGCTGCCGGCCGAATATGGACTCGTCACCGGCGCCATCGTGGACATGCAGACCAAGAGCGGCGTGTTCGATGAGGGCGGCGACGTATCGGTTTATGGCGGCAGCCACAACACGATAGAGCCCAGCTTCGACTACGGCGGCAATTCTGGAAACTTCAACTACTTCGTCTCCGGAGACTATCTGCAGAACAGCCTCGGCATCGAATCCCCGGACGGTAGCCCCAACCCGAAACATGACCGCACCACGCAATATCATGGCTTCGCCTATCTCGAGGACATCCTCGATCCCAACAGCCGCATCACGATGATCCTGGGCACGTCGCACGATCAGTTCGCGATTCCAGACAATCCGGGGCAGGTGCCGTCCTTCATCGTCAACGGCCAATCCGCTTTTGACAGCAGCAAGCTCGATGAGAATCAGCGCGAGATCACCCATTACGGAATCCTGAGCTATCTGCATAGCGCAGGGCAGTTCGACTTCCAGGTCTCCGCCTTCGCGCGCTATTCGAGCCTGGATTTTTCACCTGACGTGCTAGGCGACGTGATGTTCAATGGCATCGCGCAGGACGCCGTTAAGAAAGACACATCGTACGGCTTGCAGGCGGAAGGCGCCTACCATCTGGGCGACCGCCACACCATCCGCGGCGGCGTGATTGTGCAGACCGAGCGCGCGACGAGCAAAACCACCTCGCAGGTGCTGCCCGCCAACTGCACGGGCGCGGGCACGATCGCCGATCCCTTCGATTGCGCGCCATATTCCGGCGATCCCGCGGCGCCCGACTACAATCCGAACTTCGACGTGCCGCTGACCGTCATCGACAACAGTGCCAAGACTCAAAACACCTACAGCATCTATCTGCAGGACGAATGGAAGGTGCTGGAAAACCTCACCATCAATTACGGCGTGCGTTTCGATCAATACAAAGCCTATCTAAGCGAAAACCAGCTCAGCCCGCGCGTGAATGTGGTCTGGCAGCCGACGGATGCGACAACCATCCATGCCGGTTACTCGCGGTTCTTCACGCCGCCGCCGTTTGAAAATGTCGGAACAGAATCGGTCGTGAAATTCCTCAATACGACCGCTTCGCCTGCGATCACACTCGATAATTTCTCCAAGGCTGAACGCGCCAATTACTTCGACGTCGGCGGGCAGCAGCAGCTGTTTGACGGCTTCACGCTGGGGGTGGACAGCTACTACAAGATCTCCAAGAACCTGATCGACGAAGGCCAGTTCGGCGCGCCGATCATCCTGACGCCGTTCAACTACAAGCGCGGCAAGCAATACGGCCTGGAATTCACCGCCGACTACACCAGTGGGAATTTCTCGGCCTATGCCAATGCCGGACTGGAACACGCCGAAGGCAAGGATATCACCTCGGCGCAGTTCAGCTTCGATCCAGGCGATCTCCTCTATATCCAGGACCACTATATCCATCTCGATCACGAGCAGTATCTGACGATGTCCGGCGGAGCTTCCTACAAATGGGGTGCAACGCGGTTCAGCGCCGATCTGCTGTATGGATCGGGCCTGCGGAGCGATGGCGCGGTGCCAAACGGCAATCACGTGCCGGGATACACGGTCGTCAATTTTGGCGTGAGCCACGCTTTCGATCTTGGCAGCATTGGCGATCTCACCGCGCGTGCGGATCTCATCAATGCGTTTGACGAGAAATACGAAATCCGCGACGGCTCCGGCATCGGCGTCGGGGAGCCGCAATGGGGCGCTCGACGTGGGCTTTTCTTCGGCCTGTCGAAATCGCTCTGAAGCTGCGTGTGGGCGGCGGGACATCCCCGCCGTCCGTGCCGCTTCCGGTTGAAAAGGCAGTGCCATGCCAATAGGTTCGGGCAACGCAAAGGCGCCCGCACATGAAAATCAAGCTCCACAAAAACGATCTGCCGGATGGCCTGGACCTCGGCTCCATCGTCGCCATCGACAGCGAAACTCTCGGGCTTAATCCGATTCGCGACCGGCTCTGCTTGGTGCAACTTTCATCCGGCGACGGCGTCGCGCATATGGTGCAGTTCACCGATGGCCGGTATGACGCGCCGAATCTGAAGAAGCTGCTGAATGACCGCGCGGTTACCAAGCTATTCCACTACGCGCGTTTCGACGTGGCGATGTTCCGGCGATATTTGGGCATCATCACCGCGCCGATCTATTGCACCAAGATCGCTTCCAAGCTGGTGCGCACCTATACCGACAAGCACGGTCTCAAGGATCTGGTGAGAGAACTTCTTGGCACCGACCTCTCGAAGGAACAGCAGAGTTCCGACTGGGGTGCGCCGGAGTTGACGGAAAAACAGCTTTCCTATGCCGCCAACGATGTCGCCTATCTCCACCGTCTCAGGGATGCGCTGGACGCCATGCTGGCGCGCGAGGGGCGTACAGGCCTTGCCAAGGCCTGCTTCGACTTCCTTCCGGTGCGGGCGGAACTCGACCTCGCGGGCTGGTCAGACGCTGATATCTTCGCCCATTAACATCTTGGTTTCCCTGATTTAATGGTGTTTTGGGCTGCGGCTTGAAGGCGCTTCCGCCAACCCCCATAATTTGATCTATGTCTGGCACGAATTTCGCGTTGGCTGCGATTGTGCGGCTGGCCGGACGACTCAAAACGCGGTTTTCGGGGGCGCGAACCGCGACACGTTCTGGATAGGACATTCGATGCGTTCCGCTGACCGTCTTTCGGCCGTTGCCGTGCTTTCGCGCAAGCCGCGCGAACGCAACACGGATGCCACGGCCGCCCGCCGCGTGTTCGGCACGGCCATCGAAGCGATCCGTGCGCTGGGCGACGGCCTCAATGGCGATTTCAGCCGTGCGGTGGATGTCCTTTATCGGGTGAAGGGCCGCGTCGTGGTCAGCGGCATGGGCAAGAGCGGGCATATCGCGCGCAAGATCGCAGCCACCTTCTCTTCCACTGGAACACCCGCGCAATTCATCCATCCCGGCGAAGCAAGCCACGGCGATCTGGGCGCGCTGACGCGCGACGATGCGCTGCTGATGCTCTCCTATCGCGGCGAGACGGCGGAGCTGGGCGACATCATCACCTACGCCAAGCGTTTCCGCATTCCGCTGATCGGCATGGCGGGGAACGCCGAATCGACCTTGCTGCGCGCCTCTGATGTGGCGCTGGTTCTTCCCAAGGCGCGCGAAGCTTGTCCAATGGGGCTCGCGCCAACGACCTCTACGACGCTGATGCTGGTGCTGGGCGACGCGTTGGCGGTGGCGTTGATGGAACGTCGCGGCTTCTCCGCCGATCAATATCGCGAATTCCACCCTGGTGGATCGCTTGGGCGGATGCTCGTGCGCGTGTCGGACATCATGCACAAGGACACTGAGCTGCCGTTGATCAAACCAGACGCGCCGATGCGCGAAGTGATCGCGAAGATGGCGTCGGCCTTCGGTTTTGCCGGTGTTGCCGGCGTGATCGACAGCAAGGGTGCGCTGGTCGGCGTCATCACTGACGGCGACGTGCGCCGCCATCTGGAGCGAGACTTGCTCGACCGCAAGGCGCGCGACGTAATGACGGCCAATCCGAAAACCATCCGCCCGGATATCCTGGCCGCGGAAGCGCTGACCTTCATGAACACCGCAAAGGTCACCAGCCTGTTCGTGGTCGATCCCAAGGCGAAGACGAAAAAGCCGATGGGTCTTTTGACGGTCCATGACTGTCTGCGCGCAGGACTTCAATAATGACGGACCGCCGGGCCGCGCCAGGCGCCGTTGCCGAACCCATCGGCAAGACGCCGCCGCCGCGCGGTAGATTCGATTGGAGCGCGCGATCTCGCTCGACCGTCGACGATGCCGAACGCTATTCGCGCTTCGTCAACATCATGCGCCGCAGCCTGCTGCTCGCTGGCCTCGTGCTGATCGGCCTTGTCGTGGGTTACTCGATCATTCCCCGGCCATCGCAACGCATCGCAATGACCTTCGAGAAGATGGGAATCGTGGCCAACGATCTTGCCATGATCAAGCCTAAGCTCCACGGCACAGATAGCGAAGGCAATCCTTTCACCGTGACGGCGGACAAGGCTGTGCAAAATCCGAAAGACCTGCGGAAGGCAGCCCTTATCAATGTTGAGGCCGATCTCAACCTGAAGAACGGCCAATGGCTGAACGCAACAGCGCCGCACGGCGTGCTGGACGCCGATGCGCGGCAGCTTTCTCTCAACGGCGCCATCGCGGTATTCACCGACCAGGGCTACGAGATGCACACCGATCTGGCGTATATCGACCTGGCAAAGGGCGCTGCTGTCGGGCCGCATCGCGTTACAGGGCAGGGGCCGATGGGCACGTTCGTTGCGGATCGCTTTCGTATCGAGCGGCTGACCGATCCCTGCGCGCGCAACAAAAAGCCAGGCACGCAACAACACAAGAGAAAAGCCCACAAGCCCAGCAGTGCTGCGAGTGTGGTCTGTCCTGTCCGCGCGGCGAATGCGCCGGTGCAGAAGTCCAAACCGCTTATCTATCTGATAGGCAATGTCCACATGCAGATCTATCCGGGGGCTATGAAGAAAAAGGCATGATGTCTCGATTCCTATTTGCGCTTTGCGTGCTCGTCGTTTCATCGGGCACAGCCTTCGCTGCGGACCAAGGCGGCGGCATCAACATGGGCAAACACGACTCCAATGCGCCGATCAACGTCTCGGCCGACAATTTTGTTGGCGACTTGAAGACAAAGGTCGGCACCTATGTCGGCAACGTCATTGTGGTGCAGGGTGATTTCAAGCTGCGCGCCGACAAGGTCAGTGTGTTCGAGGCGAACAACAAGCCCGACCACATCAACGGTTACGGAAATGTCTTGTTCATATCCACATCCGGGAATGCGTCCGGCGACAACGGCGTCTATGACCTCAATACCAAGAACATCACGCTGGATGGCAAGGTCGTGCTGACGAAGGAAAAGAACGTCATGCGGGGCACCCATCTGGTGATGAACATGGACACCGGCAAGGCCCAACTGACCGCGAAGGGCGCTCCGGGAGGCCGTGTAACGGGCTCTTTCACGCCGCCCCCAAAGGGTAGCGGCGCCAAGCCGTCCCAATCGCAAACAACCGGTAAATCCCCAGATAAATAGCCTTCACAGTTCCTTAAATCCGAAAAGGCACAGTTCTTGCCATGACAACCGCAACCGGCTCCGAAACACAGATTTCCAGACGCGACGGCGACACGCCGGTTCGCGTGGTGGAAGGCACAGGTGGTCTCGTCGTCACCAAGGTTGGAAAGAGTTTCAAGAAGCGCCCCGTGGTGCGCGCGGTGAGCCTCAATCTACGCCGTGGCGAAGTGGTGGGCCTGCTCGGTCCCAATGGCGCCGGCAAGACGACCACCTTTTACATGATCACCGGCTTGATCCCCGCCGACTACGGCACCATCGAGTTGGACGGCCACGACGTGACGTCCATGCCGATGTATCGCCGCGCTCGCATGGGCATCGGTTATCTGCCGCAGGAAGCATCGATCTTTCGCGGCCTGACCACCGAAGAGAACATCCGCGCCACGGCGGAACTTGTGGAAAGCGATCCGGCCCGCCTTGAGGCGATGGTCGAAGAACTCATGGCCGAATTCGGCGTCACCCATGTGCGTGATACGCCGGCCATCGCGCTGTCGGGCGGCGAGCGCCGCCGTGTGGAAATCGCGCGCTGCCTTGCGACCCACCCATCCTACATCCTGCTCGACGAACCGCTGGCCGGCATCGATCCCATCGCGGTGAATGACATTCGCGATCTGGTGCGTCATCTGAAGGATCGCGGCATCGGCGTGCTCATCACCGATCACAATGTGCGCGATGCGCTCGACATCATCGACCGGGCCTACATCATTCACGAAGGCCAGGTTCTGAAGGAAGGAACGCCCCAGGAGATCGTGGGCGATCGCGAAGTTCGCCGGATTTATCTCGGCGAAAGGTTTTCTCTGTAGCGAAGTATGCGTAGGGGCAGCGTATGGCGTTAGCACAGCGATTGGAGATGCGGCAGGGCCAGTCCCTGGTCATGACTCCACAGCTGCAGCAGGCCATCAAGCTCCTGCAGCTTTCCAATCTCGAACTTGCCACCTATGTTGAGCAGGAGCTCGAAAAGAACCCGCTGCTGGAGCGCGATGAGCGCGAGCCGGGACCTGTCGAGGAGCGCACGGAAGCGGCACCCTCCACCGAAGGCGAAACATTGGACGTGGGGCTTGCTCGCGAGGACTTCTCCAAATCCGAAGACATGGATGCCGCCCGCGAAGACGTGCACGGCGAGGATTTCGGATCGGACCGCGCAGCACAACAGCAATCCTCATCCGATTGGTCTAATCTGCGTTCCGCCGGACCCGCGGCGGGCGAAGATGGTGAAAACTCTCTGGAGCGCACGCTGGCGCACGATGCGACGCTGCGCGACCATCTCACCGACCAGCTTACTATCGCCGCGCTGGATGGCGAGCGCCGTCTGATCGGCGCTTCACTGATCGACGTGATAGACGAAGCCGGTTATTGCCGGGCCGATCTCGACGAAATGGCCACCCGTCTGGTTGTACCGCGCGAAACGGTCGAGGAAGTTCTCAAAGTTATCCAAGGCTTCGAGCCGACGGGCGTCGGCGCACGCGATCTGGCGGAATGCCTTGCGCTACAATTGAAAGAGCAGGGCCATCTCGATCCGATCATGCAGGCGTTCCTCGCCAATCTGGAATTGGTGGCGAAGCGCGAGACCGCGAAGCTTTGTGAGCTTTGCGGCTGTGACGCCGAAGATATCGCCGATATGATCGCCGAAATCCGTGGCCTTACGCCCAAGCCCGGTCTGGCATTTGGCTCCGAGCCGGTGCAGCCGGTGGTGCCCGACGTGTTCGTGCGCGAAGGCAATGATGGCGGATGGCATGTCGAACTCAACTCCGACACGCTGCCGCGTCTGCTGGTCAATCAACGCTACTACGCAAAGATCAACGGCAGCGCCCGCGATAAGGATTCGAAAGCGTACATCACTGACTGTTTGAACAATGCGAATTGGCTGGTGAAGAGCCTGGACCAGCGCGCACGCACCATCATGAAGGTGGCAAGCGAGATTGTCCGCCAGCAGGATGGGTTCCTGACCTATGGCGTACGTCACCTGCGCCCACTAAACTTGCGCACGATCGCGGACGCGATCACGATGCATGAGTCCACTGTGAGCAGAGTCACATCGAACAAATATATTTCCACGCCGCGCGGGCTTTTTGAACTGAAATATTTCTTTACCGCTTCGATTCAGGCGGTTAACGGCGCCGAAGCGCACTCCGCCGAGGCTGTTCGCGACCGCATTCGCGAGATGATTGACAATGAATCGGCCGACGTTTTGTCAGACGACCGTATCGTTGCGCTCTTGACAGCGGACGGAGTCAATATCGCAAGGCGCACGGTCGCAAAATATCGCGAAGCAATGCGCATTCCATCTTCCGTGGAACGGCGTAGAATGAGGGTGTCGGATTTCGGCGCGGCCGCGGGACGCTAAGAATTCCGGGATTTTTGGACGGCGTTGACTTTGGGGATGGCTGGGCCTACACACCCGCCGCCTTTTCGATGGAAGCCACGGGCGCGCGGAACTTCGCGCAACCGAAACTCCAATTGGTGCATTGACAAGCCATGAACGTGCGGGTGTCAGGCAAGCAAATCGAAATCGGTACAGCGCTCCCTGAAAAAGTGCGCGCGGAGCTGGAAACAGCGCTGGCGAAGCATTTTGACGGTGGCGCGGAAGCAAATGTCGTCTTCTCTCACGAGGGCCCCAGATTTCGCGCCGACAGCACGGCGCATCTCGATTCGGGTCCAGTGCTGAAGGCGGAAGGCACGGGCAAAGACGCACATGCAGCGTTTGCGGCCATGCTGGAGCATCTGGAGAAACAGCTTCGCCGTTACAAGCGTCGCTTGAAGAATCATCATCAAAAGGGGAATGCGCTCAGGAGCGATTCCGCCTGATCGTCGCGTTCAGAAGGGTCCCATGGAAATCACCGATCTGCTTGCGCCTGAGGCCGTCCTTCCGTCGTTGAAGGCCCAGGGGAAGAAGCAATTGCTCCAGGAGATGGCGGAACGTATTGCGCCGCTCAGCGGAATTCCCGAACGCCGCATTTTCGAAACGCTGGTCGAGCGCGAGCGTCTTGGATCTACCGGCATGGGGCAGGGGATTGCCATCCCGCATGGCCGTCTTGCCGGCCTGAACAAGATCGTCGGCATGTTCGCGCGCCTTGAAACGCCGATCGCTTATGATGCCGTCGACAATCAACCGGTCGATCTTGTGTTCCTGCTGCTGGCCCCGGAAGGCGCCGGCGCGGATCATCTGAAAGCGCTTGCCCGCGTTTCTCGCCTTCTGCGCAATCAGCAGACCTGCGAAAAGCTGCGCGCGGCGAAGGATCCGGAAGTTCTTTACGCGCTGCTGACGGAAAAAAACAACGGCAATACGAGCTCGCAAGCCGCCTGATCGTTTCGCAGCAAAAAACGAAGGGGCCGGAGTTTCACTCCGGCCCTTTTTCATTGTCGTGCCTATCGAATATTAATGCACGCTCACCGGCGTCAACTCGTTCTGGATCGCCGCGCCATAGGCGGTGTCCCAAGAGTCCGTGTAGCCCAGCACCGTGCCGTCGATCGCATGAAGCACATAAAGCTTCACATTGTCCGGCAGCTTGATGCCTGCGGGCATGATGCCCAGCCGCGTGGCTTCTTCGATGCCCGTGGGCTTGATGTAAGCAATCCGCGCCGTGTTCTGGCCGACGTCATCGACTTCGTAGATATCGCTCTTGCTGGTCATAGCGACCTTCCTTTCATTTCCCTCACGGACCGGTTTTGCCGTTGGGTTTGGTTTCAATTTCGATGGTTCGCGTCAGCGTTTCCGCCGGTGGGCGCATAAGCCCGATAGAGAGCAAACCGTTTTCCAATTCCGCACCGGTCACTTCGATTCCTTCCGCGAGCACGAATGCGCGCTGGAATTGGCGCGCCGCTATGCCACGATGAAGAAACGTCCGATCGGCGGATTCGTTCTGTTTCCCACGGATCACGAGCTGATTGTCCTCGACTGTGATATTCAGCTCATCGCGGGAAAAACCCGCCACCGCGAGTGTGATTTTCAGCTGATCGCCACCGGCATCCTCGATATTGTACGGGGGGTAGGCGTCGCCGGCCGTTTTGGCAGTGCGCTCGAGCAGCCTCTCTAGGTGCTCAAAGCCCAGAAGAAACGGGCTGTTGAAAGTTCCGTTGCGATTCATCTCAAAGCCCTCCTTGAGCGGCTTTGCCGGTTCCGCATCCTACGGCCACCGGTCATTTTTGACTGTCGCGGCCCCGAAGGCACCGCCTCTAGATACAATGTGGGGATGATACGCCGCGGATCAAGTGTCCCTTCTTTGTTCACAAAGAAGTGCGCCGGTGCGGTTGTGCGAATCCATCTGTTGCCGCGCGGTTTCGATCGCGGCAGATAAGCTCGTGCCGAGAGGATGGTTTGCAATGGTGTGCCGGGCGGTCGAGATCCTGCTGGACGATGCTCGTCCAGGCCGGGAGCGCATACGGCGGTATGTGAATCCGATTGCCATCGTTCATGCCTCCGACCCTAATCGCGTGGCGCCCGCGCTTCATATCCTTGAAAACGCCCGGCGCGCCGGAAAGCATGTCGCCGGTTATTTCTCCTATGAGCTCAGCTATGTGCTTGAGCCGCGTCTTCGTCCGCACCTTCCACAAGAGCGGGATGTGCCGCTCTTGTGGTTCGGAATTTTCGAGGCATGCGAAGAACTCACGGGAGAGGGGGCGAACGCCGCTCTCGCCGCAAGAATCAAGGGCCGCAGCTATGGCGGGCCGCTTTCGCACGAATGGAACTCGGATGCATATGAGGTTCGCTTCGCACGCCTGCACGCGTTGATCGAAGCAGGAGATATCTACCAGGCCAATCTCAGCTTCCGTTCGCATTTCGCAGCCGTCGGTGATCCGATGGCGCTTTATCTGGCGTTGCGCGAACATTCCCAGGCCGCGTATGGCGCATTCATCGATGACGGCACGCGCCACATCCTGAGCCTTTCGCCAGAACTGTTCTTCGCTGTCTCTCCCGAACGAGAGATCGTGGCCAAGCCGATGAAGGGTACGGCTTCGCGCGGTGGCAACCCAACGGATGACAGGATTGTCCGCACCCAGCTTCAGACGAGCGCGAAAGACCGCGCGGAGAACCTGATGATCGTCGATTTGCTGCGCAATGATCTGGGCCGCGTGGCCGAAACCGGGAGCGTTTCGGTCAGCGATCTCTACGCGGTTGAAACCTATCCTACCGTTCATCAGATGGTCTCGACGGTGCGAGCGCGCCTGCGGCCTCGCCTGTCGATTGGCGCATTGGTGCGGGCGCTATTTCCTTGTGGTTCGGTGACCGGTGCGCCGAAAATCCGCGCGATGGAGATCATCCGCGAACAGGAAGAGAGCCCGCGCGGGGTCTATTGCGGTGCGATTGGCCATTTTGCGCCGGACGGCTCCGCCGAATTCAATGTTGCCATTCGGACGCTGACGATCCGCGAGGGCCGCGGTGAACTGGGCATCGGCGGCGCTGTTGTGCACGATTCCCGCGCCGCTTCGGAATATGACGAGTGCCTGCTCAAGGCGCGCTATTACGACGTCGCGCGCAAACCGTTCGAACTGATCGAAACTCTGCGATTTTCGTCGCGCGAGGGATTTGTGCGGCGAGAGCTCCATCTGGAGCGCATGGCGCGGTCAGCGGCTACTTTTTCAATTCCGTTCGATCGTGGAAGGGCAATGCTGGCAATGGAGAAAGCCATTTCCGGGTCGACGGGCGACCAACGCGTTCGCCTGGGGCTCGCGGAGAATGGATCGTTCTCCTGCATGGTGGCCTCGCTCTCAGCGCGTTCGGCGGCGCCGTGGCGTTACGTCGTTTCGGGGGTTGAGATGCAGAGCAGTGACGCCTTGTTGCGTCACAAGACCAACTGGCGCGAAACCTATGAGTCCGAACTTGCGCTTGCGTTAGGCTGCGATGAAGTCCTCTTCGTCAACGAACACGGACGCCTGACCGAGGGGAGCCGCACCAATATCTTTTTGAAACGTGGCAGGCGCCTTCTCACGCCACCGCTGAGCGACGGAGTCCTAGGGGGGTGCCTGCGGCAAGCTCTCCTCGCGGAGCGAAAGTGCGAAGAGGCGGAGCTTTATCCCGGCGATTTGCAAAGTTGCGATGAGGTGTTTCTCGGCAATTCTCTACGAGGTCTGATCAAGGCCTTTCCGGTGAAATCTCTGTCCGCCTACGCCCGCTGACGGGTTCAGGCCGCAAGCGTTTCGCGGCTACTCGCGGGAAGGCTGATGCTGACTGTCGTTCCGCGGCCTTCGACGCTTTCGATCCGGAATGTGCCATGGTGCATCTCGGTGAGCGCACGAACCAGCGCAAGGCCAAGGCCCGTGCCGGTCTGCGTCGTTCCGGCATTGTTGCGGATCTGCACGAACGGATTGCCCAATCGGTAGATGGCATCCGCGGGAATGCCGATACCGGTATCGGCAACCGAAATCGTGACGCGCCCGTCCGCCGCAAAGATTCCGATCACGACCTGGCCGGCTGGCGGCGTGAATTTGATGGAATTGGAAAGCAGATTGAGGATGATTTGTTTCATCGCCCGCCGGTCCGCTTCGATGAACGCCTCGGCCGCCTCGGGGTCGAGGCCCAGCATGACACCACCTGCGTATGCCTGCTCCTGCATCATCCGGATACATTCGTGAACGAGGTCGCCGACATTCAACCGTTCGCGGCGAAGTTCCTGTTTGCCGGCTTCGATCTTCGACATGTCGAGGATGTCGTTGATGAGATCAAGCAGGTGGCGGCCCGCTCCCTGGATCAGGTCGGAATATTCACGGTAGCGCCGGTCACCGAGCGGGCCGAAAATCTCGCTGTGCATCATCTCCGAAAAGCCGATCACGGCATTCAGGGGCGTGCGCAGCTCATGGCTCATGTTTGCAAGGAACATTGATTTTGCGTTGTTCGCCTTTTCGGCGGCTTCCTTCGCGACAAGCGCCTCTTCACGGGAGTTCTCGGCGCGGGCAATGGCCGAAGCAAGCCATTGTTCGAGACGGCGGCGTTCTTCCAGTGCCGCACCGACCAGAACGACCGAGAACCCGGTTACGGCAACGAAGATCTGCACGAGGGTGACCTGCTCGCGCATTGAATGGGACTTAAGAGCGACACTTGGATCACCCATGAGAACCGGCGAGATCATGTAAAGCGCAACGACGAGCAGGCCTATCGATCCGCCCGCGAACCCCCGCTTGAAGGTCAGCAGCAGCACGCTCGGGAAAAATAGAAACGCGACAGGATAATCTCTATAGGTGTAGTTGAAGAGAACCAGGCCCAGAAGGGCTCCGATCAGCACGATGCTTTCCAGCCATTGCTCACGTGAGAACATGGCGCGCAAGGCAGCGCCCTTAACCGTGAGCAACGGCGGAACGAGCATGATAAGGCCAAGCGCATCGCCGCCGAACCATGTCGATGCAACGGTCCAAAAGCTGGCATCTTCGACGGTGCTGAAATACCAACTGGCAAGCAACGCCGCGGCGAGCGGAGCAGGACCGCCGGCCAGGAGGTAGAACGGAATGAGCGACTGTGTCCGCGAGAAATCGCGATCTAGCCCGAAATAGCGCATTGGCAGCGCGACCACGAGCACCTCGATGATATTGCAAAGAGGTGTAAAGGCCGCCCGCGTCAGCGGATCTCCCACCACGATATCAATGCAGAAATTCGCCAGATATCCCGTGGTCAAAAGCACGATCCAGTCGCGGCGGTGATGCCGCAAAACCGACGCGAGGATGAAGGCGTTGCTCAGCCAAATGCCGGCGATGCGCCCGCCGTGCCACGTCAATTCAAGGCAGAGAGCAGCCGAGATGAAAACGAGCGCGCCCAACCCCAGCAGATAGGTTGGGGACGGCGATCTCGCGCGGTGTAGACCGGCATGGGATGCTGCTGCTGTCATAAGCTTCTGGTGGCCAGGATTTACGAGCAATCGCGTTGGTTTAGCTACTGCAACAATTCTAATCATTGCAGCGATAATGCCGCGTTAATCGAAGGCGAGCGCGGAACCGATACCAGCCGGGCGGAAGCTGAAAAAAAGCGCCCGGTTTTGCCGGGCGCTTTTCAACTCAGATCGATAAGGTGAATGAAGAGTTACTCTTCATCGTTCCCATCGGTGTCCTTGGCCTTTTTGCCGGTACGCTTCTTTAGCGCCGCTCCAAGGATGTCGCCAAGCGAGGCGCCAGAATCGGACGAACCATATTGTGCCACGGCTTCCTTTTCCTCGCTAATTTCGCGCGCCTTAATGGAGAGCGAAATCTTGCGCGACGCCTTGTCGACGGTCGTGACCATCGCATCGACCTTGTTGCCCACCTGGAAACGTTCCGGGCGCTGGTCGTTGCGGTCACGAGCAAGGTCGGCGCGGCGGATGAACGCCTTCACGCCATCGGCGAGGCTGACTTCGATGCCGCCATCGTTCACTTCCGTGACTGTGACAGTGACGACCTGGTTCTTGCGAAGCGCGCCGCCATCCTTGCCGGCAGTCTCGATCGGGTCCTTGGCAAGTTGCTTGATGCCGAGGCTGACGCGTTCTTTCTCCGCATCGACGTCCAGCACTTTCGCCTTGACCATCTGGCCTTTCTCATACTGCTTGACGGCTTCGTCGCCCGATTGATCCCAGGAGAGATCGGACAGGTGCACCATGCCGTCGATGTCGCTATCGAGACCGACGAACAGACCGAACTCGGTGATCGACTTGATCTCGCCTTCGATCGTGGAACCCACGGGATGGTTCTTGGAAAACGCATCCCACGGATTGTCCTGTGTCTGCTTGAGGCCGAGGCTGATGCGGCGCTTGTTGGAATCGACTTCCAGCACCTGCACATCAACGTCGGTGCCCGGCGTGACGATCTTGGACGGGGCGACGTTCTTCTTCACCCAGCTCATCTCGCTCACATGGACGAGGCCTTCGACGCCCGGCTCCAGCTCCACAAAGGCGCCGTAGTCCGTGACGTTGGTAACTTTGCCCTGGAATTTGCCGCCGACCGGATATTTGACGGCGACGCCTTCCCACGGATCGGTCTGCAGCTGCTTCATGCCGAGCGAAATACGCTGCGTGTCCGGGTTGATCTTGATGATCTGCACCTGGACAGTCTGGCCGACGTTCAGAACCTCGGTCGGATGGCTGACGCGGCGCCACGCGATATCGGTGACGTGCAGCAGGCCATCCACGCCGCCCAGATCCACGAACGCGCCGTAGTCGGTGATGTTCTTCACCACGCCTTCGACGATCTGCTTTTCCTGCAGGCTTGCAACGAGCGAGGAACGCTCCTCGGCGCGGCGTTCTTCCAGAACGGCGCGGCGCGAGACGACGATGTTGCCGCGGCGGCGATCCATTTTCAGGATTTGGAAGGGCTGGGCCTGGTTCATGATCGGGCCGACATCGCGCATCGGGCGAACGTCCACCTGCGAACCGGGAAGGAAAGCAACGGCGCCGTCGAGATCGACGGTGAAGCCGCCTTTCACGCGGCCGAAGATCACGCCTTGCACGCGGGTCTGGTCGTTGAACGCCTTCTCGAGACGGATCCAGCTTTCTTCGCGGCGCGCCTTGTCGCGCGACAGAACAGCTTCGCCAAGCGCGTTCTCGACGCGCTCGAGATAAACCTCGACGTCATCGCCCACATTCACATTGGCGGGGATGCCGGGCATGGAGAATTCTTTGAGGGCGACGCGGCCTTCGGTCTTCAGGCCCACGTCGACCACGGCGAAATCGTTTTCAATGGCGACGACCTTGCCTTTGATGACGTTACCTTCCTGCGGCGACTGGGTGTGGAAGCTGGCTTCCAGCATGGCCGCGAAGTCGTCGCGGCTTGGGGTGGCGATGGTTTCGGCTGTGGCAGAACGTGCCATTCGGTATTCCTTTGCAAAAACATTTGTGCCGGCCGCGATCTGCGGCGGACTTCCATGCGGACATGCGCCCGCAAGGCGGATTGGGTTTTCAAAGATGTTTTCGGAGCCAACTCGAGATTGGGCGCCGCCGGGTCTCCTTCAACCCCTGGGGCGGGCCCTGAGCGCCTCAATCTTTGGCTGAACCAAAGCGAGGGCGGCCGCGAACGCCGCGTCTATACCTAAGTGGCTGGTGTCCAGCAAGGCCGCATCGGCGGCCGGCTTCTGAGGAGAAATGGCCCGGTTGGTATCCCGTTCATCCCGCTCGAGGATTTCCTTGAGAATTTGGGCCTCATCGGCGGTTTGGCCATAGCTTTTGAGTTCCAGCCAGCGGCGATGAGCGCGCACTTCCGGCGCGGCATCGACAAAGAGCTTGGCGGGGGCGTCCGGGCAAACAACGGTCCCGATATCGCGTCCATCAAGGACGGTGCCGGGCTCGCGGCCGGCAAAATTGTGCTGATAGTCGAGTAGGGCAGCGCGCACCGGCGGGAAAACGGATACCAGAGACGCGGCCTTGCCAATCTGCGCAGTCCGGATGCGCGGGTCGCCTGCTCTTGCAGGGTCGATGGCGCGCGCGGCTATGGTCGCATCCGCTTCATTGTTTGGATCTCCGCCCATGTCGATGACGCCAAGCGCGGTGAGGCGATAAAGCGAACCGGAATCCAGGTGATGAAATCCGAAATGCGCGGCGAGCTTCTTGGCCAGCGTGCCCTTGCCGGACGCAGCGCTGCCATCGACGGCGATGACGATGCTCATGGCGAAACGAACTCCGCGCCAAGGGCGCGCATCAAATTCTCGAATTCCGGGAAGCTCGTGGCGATCACGGAGATGTCGTCTACCGTCACGGCCTTTTCGGCTGCAAGCCCCATAACGAGGAACGACATGGCGATGCGGTGATCCATGTGCGTGGTCACGCGCCCGCCACCTAACACATCACCACCTTCGATGATCATGCCGTCCGTGCTTTCCGTTACATGCACACTATTGGCCTTGAGGCCGTTCACGATGGCGGAAAGGCGATCGCTCTCCTTCACGCGCAATTCTTCCAGCCCACGCATGGTCGTCTTGCCTTCAGCGAAGGCGGCGGCGATGGCGAGGATCGGATATTCGTCGATCATCGAGGGCGCGCGTTCCGGCGGGACGTCCACCCCTTTGAGGACGGAATGCTTCACGACGAGATCGCCGATTCTCTCCCCGCCGCTTTCGCGCGGGTTCAGGACAACAATTTTCGCACCCATTTCTTTGAGTGTCTCGATCAAACCGATGCGGCGTACGTTCAGAAGAACACCCGGAATGGAAATCTCAGAGCCAGGAATGATCAGGGCGGCGACCAACGGGAACGCAGCAGAGGAAGGATCGCGCGGCACCTCGACGGTGCAAGGCTTCAACTCCGTTTCGCCCATCAGATAAATCGCTTCGCCGGTCTTGAGCGGTTCGACGGAAATCTCGGCACCAAAAGCCTTCAGCATCTTCTCGGTATGATCGCGCGTGAGGGAGCTTTGCGTGATCCGCGTGCGGCCTGGCGCATTGAGCGCGGCCAGCAGCAGCGCGGACTTTACCTGAGCGGATGCGACTTTCACATCACAGTCGATGCAGATGGGACGATCCGTGCCGTGTAGCGTCACCGGCATTAATCCACCGTCGCGCGCTTCCCAGGTCGCGCCAAATTTCTCCAGCGGTTCCAGCACCCGCTTCATCGGGCGGCTGCGCAGGCTTTCATCGCCCGTGAACACTGCCGTAATCGGTGTTGTCGCCATCGCGCCCATTACCAGCCGCGATCCCGTGCCGGAATTTCCGAAATCGAGATCCTGCTCCGGCTGTCCCCATCCGCCGACACCCATGCCCCAGACACGCCAGAGCCCATCGCCATCGCGTGTGACGGTGGCGCCGAACTGGCGCATGACCTTGGCGGTGTTGAGGACATCCTCAGCTTCGAGAAGTCCCGAAATCCTCGTCTCGCCGATCGCCAGTGCACCCAGGATAAGCGAGCGATGGGAGATGGATTTGTCGCCGGGAACTTGGGCTTTTCCCTGCAAAGGGCCAGACCTGCGGGCGCTCAAAGGCCGTGCGATGGGTGGGGTGTTCATGGGCGAATTTCGGCCTTTGACAGGGGGGCCGATAAGTGGCAAACGACCCGGCCTCCGAAACCGGACTGAACGCGGGAAGTGTAACTTTGGTCAAGGCTGATCTGGGAATTAAGCGTGTGTGCCCCTCTTGCGGCGCACGATTCTATGACCTGCAGAAGCGACCCATCGAGTGCCCGAAGTGCGAGTTCAGCTTCGAGCCCGAGTCGCTCTACAAGCAGCGCCGTCCGCGCACGCCCGAGCCTGCCGCGCCTGCCGCTGTCGTCGAACGCGATGACGAGGAAGAGGACGAGAACGAGAACGAAAATGAGGAAGTCGAGGCCGAAGAGGCTGAAGACGAACCCGAGGTCGAGGAAGCGCCGCTGATCGTCGCCACGGGTGACGACGAAGACGAGGAAGAAGAGACCGCCGACACCGAAACGGAAGCCGAAGGCGCCGGCATGTCGGTCGTCGACGCGGACGAAGCCGACATCGAAATCGACGATGAAGAACTCGGCGACGACGAAGAGGAAGACGACAGCCTCCTCGAGGAAGAAGAAGACGAGAACGATGACGTCAGCGGAATTATCGACGCTGACATTGAAAAAGACGAGCGTTAGACTTTATCTCCGGTTCCTAGACCGGACGGAAATGGGGCCATAGCTCAGCTGGGAGAGCGCCTGCATGGCATGCAGGAGGTCAGCGGTTCGATCCCGCTTGGCTCCACCACCCGGCGCTGCGAAGCAGCGGACGGTGATCTCCCGAAGCGCGATAGCGCGTAGGGAGACGGCCAAGCGGCTCGCAGCTTCGGTTGGCAGGCCAGCCTTCTTTGCATGCCTTGCCTATTTGCGACAATTCCGACAAGACAGAACTTCCTCCGCGGCGGTAATCTCCGGCCGCTTCGCCGCCCGTTGAAAGGCTTGTTTTGAGCGCGTTTTCCGATGCCCGCGCTGTTCCGGCGGGGTCCACTCTCGAAACGGATATCGCGATCATCGGTGGCGGACCGGCCGGGATAACGCTGGCGCTCGCGCTCGCCGAAAAGCCGATTCGCGTACTCATGCTCGAAAGCGGCGGCACCAGCTTCGACGACAAGACACAGGCGCTTTACGACGGAACGCAGACCGGCGTGCGCTATACGCCGCTCAACGCGACGCGCCAGCGTTATCTTGGGGGCAGCACAAATCATTGGGGTGGATGGTGTCGTCCACTCGACGCCACCGATTTCGAAGCGCGCTCTTGGGTGCCCCATTCAGGCTGGCCCTTTCCGCGCTCCGAACTGGCGCATCATTTTGCGCGCGCGCAGGCATTGGTGGAAGCGGGCGCATTCAATTACGGCGCCAACTCCAAGCCGTGGCGCGATCAATATGGCGACCCGCTCACGCTCGGCGCAGGTGGCGTCTACACGAGTTGGTTCCAGTTCAGCAAGATGCGTGGCTCGATACTGCCCACCAATTTCGGCGAGCGTTACGCCGACGACCTGAAGCGTCTGCCGCATCTCAAGCTGATGCTGCATGCAAACGTCACCAATATCGCGCTGGCCCCGGATGCCGGCAGCGTCGATTACCTCGATGTTGCGACGCTGACCGGCCGCAAGTTCAAAGTGAAGGCCAAGCATGTCGTGCTGGCGACGGGCGGGATCGAGAATGCGCGGCTGCTTCTCGCGTCCAACGACGTGATGAAACAAGGCGTCGGCAATGGTAACGATCTTGTGGGCCGCTATTTCATGGACAATCCGATTCCGCGGCAGACCGCCAAGCTCGTGGTGTTCGATGGCAGTATTGCGCCTTACTACACAGACAACCGGCAGGGCGTGGACGCAATATTCCGCGCGACCTTCGCGCCGACGGAAGACTACAAGCGCAAAAGCCATGTGATGGGTTCGCTCACCACTGTCGAAAATCCGGTGGATTTGGATGAACTGGGCAAAGCCGCCGTGGCGGCGACGGCGTCGGCGTTCGGTGTCGATGCGAGCAGCGCCAGAGCATACTCGCTGGGCTGTGGAATGGAGTTGAAGCCCGACCCAGACCGTCGCTTCACGCTCACCGCACAGCGCGACGCGCTGGGCATGCCGCGCATTAAACTACACATGACCGTCGGCGACGAAGATTTTGCGCTTTATCGCGAGACAATGAAGGAACTGGGCCGTCAGCTTTTAGCCGCGCGGATCGGCATGATCCATCTCGACCGCAAGTCACGGGAAAGCTGGCTGGAAACGATGGATTGGGGCAACCATCACATCGGCACGACGCGCATGCATGTTGATCCAAAGCAGGGTGTGGTGGATGCCAATTCAAAGGTTCACGGCATTGGCAACCTTTTTGTCGCTGGAAGTTCCGTGTTTCCGACTTGCGGTGCCTCCAATCCCACGATGAACCTGCTTGCGCTGACCCTGCGTCTTGCGGGCCATCTGAAGGGGCTGTTTCGATGAGCGATGATTGGAAAGGCGTTGTCGCCCGCCGTCCCCTGCTGACCGCCCTCGGCGCGCTGATGGGCATCGGCGCGGTGGGTGGAATCGCCTTTGAAGCGTCAGGTTTGCTGGGGCTGCCCAAGCGCAAAAGCACCTATGAGGATCTTATTTCCCTCCTGCCGGATCGCGACGACGCTGTGACGGTGGGCAGCGCTGCGCTGGAGGGCGACCATGCGTTCCAGGCGAGGATGGCGGCGCATGATCTTCGCCGAAAGATCGGGCAGCGGCCGTTATCTTTGGTTCTGGGCGAAGATGCGGTGCAGGGGCGAATCGTTGAAACCGGGGGTTGGGTGCTCCCGGAGACCTTCGCCGGGCTTTGCGCGCTCGCTGCCAAGGCTGCTTAGGGGTCTTTTGGCGGCGCGATCCGTAAAATTTTGCGGGATTTAAGCCACGCTTCTTGAAAAAAGCGCTTTTCCTTCAAGTGGTTCGCTTGACTCCAATTGACGACATAACGACCCCATGACAGGGTTAACTCGTCCGGGGAGGGCCGAGTCCGAACCGGTTTTCGGTACGCCCGCGGGGGCAGGGGATGATCAAGTCTGAACTGGTTGCGCGTCTGGCGCAGCGCTATCCACACTTATACCACCGCGATGTCGAGCGGATCGTGACCACGATGCTCGACGCGATCACCAAGGCGTTGGCCGAAGGTCATCGCGTGGAATTGCGAGGGTTTGGTGCATTTTCCGTGAAGGTTCGTCCTTCGCGCATGGGCCGCAATCCGCGCACGGGAGAGCCCGTAGAGGTGGATGAGAAGCGCGCGCCGTTCTTTCGCACGGGCAAGGAATTGCGTGAGCGCCTGAACGGCAACGGTCACGCAGCACCCTAGTCTTTATCGGTAACACGCCGTCACTTGCTCCGGGCGGAGGTGCGCTTTAAGACGCGCACTCGATGAGCGCCGCGCGATTCCAAAACCCGATCTTCGCCGCTCTCGACACGCCCGATCTTCCCCGCGCGCTCGAGATTGCCAAAGGTATTCTCCCCTACGTTGGCGGGCTGAAGGTGGGGCTGGAACTCATCACAGCACTGGGACCTGACGCGGTCCGGCAGATCGCGTCGCTCGGCGTACCGGTTTTCGCGGATACCAAATTCCACGACATTCCCAACACCGTCGCCGGAGCATCCAAAGCGATCGCTTCGCTCGGGATTTCTATCTTCAACATCCATGCGTCCGGCGGCGAGGCGATGATGCGCGCCGCGAAGGAAGCCGCGGCTTCGGTCGATCCGAAGGTGAAGATCATTGCCGTGACGGTGCTCACCAGCCTGGAAGACAGCGACCTCGATGCGGTGGGGCAGAAGAACCCGGCACGCGATCAGGTGCTACGACTGGCCGAGCTTGCAAAAAAGTCCGGCCTCGATGGCGTGGTGTGCAGCGCGCATGAGATCGCGCCGCTGCGCAAGGCGTTGGGCGACGACTTCCTGTTGGTCGTCCCCGGCATCCGTCCCGCGGGCGCGGACCTCGCCGACCAGAAACGCGTTATGACGCCCGTCGATGCGATGAATGCGGGAGCCGATATCCTTGTCATCGGCCGTCCCATCGTTGCCGCGAAAGATCCTGGCGCTGCCGCGAAAGCCATCGCCGACGAACTCAAGGCGCCCGTGTGACCTACAAGCTCTATGGATCGCCTGGTACCGCCAGCATGTGCGTCCATTGGATGCTGCTGGAGTTGGGTGTGCCGTTCGAATTTGTGTCGCTCGACTTCGAGAAGAGCGACCAGAAGAAACCGGAATACCTGAAGATCAATCCGACGGGGCATGTTCCCGCGCTGGTGATCGACGGCGTCGCCTATGGCGAGGCGGCCGCGCTTCTGATGATGCTGGCCGAGCGTCACCCCGAGGCGAAACTGGCCCCGGCCATCGGCGCAGCGGACCGCGATCTTTATTTGCAATGGATGGTCTATCTTACCAATACGCTGATGCCCGCGTTCCGGATGTGGTTCTACCCCGATGAAGGCGCGGGGCCGGAGAATGTCGAAGCAACGAAGGCGCAAGCGCGTATCCGCATCGAGAAAGTGTGGGACCGCGTCGATGCGCTGCTGTCCGACGAGCGGCCTTATATGATGGGCGCGCATCTGACGGCGGTGGATTTTCTGACCGGGATGCTGACGCGCTGGTCGCGCAACATGCCCAAAAACGCCGCCGATTGGCCGCACATCAAGCGCTATGTCGGGCGGGTGCGAAGTCTGCCGTCCTATCGCGCGACGCACGAACGCGAAGGTCTGACGGGCTGGATTTAGGCTGTAAACAGCCGCGCTTGCTTTCGGCTTCGGTGGCGGCGATAAGCGCCGGCCATGACGATCCAGGTGAAAATCTGCGGCATAAACAGCGTGGAATCCGCCGACGCGGCGGTGCGCGCGGGCGCGGAGTTTGCCGGTCTGGTTTTCCATCCCAAGAGCCCGCGGGCACTCCACATGGAACAAGCGCGCGCATTGTCGGATCGCATGAAGGGGCGCACGCGGGTCGTGGCGCTGGTGGTCGATCCTGACGATGCGACGCTCAAGACCGTGATCGCGGGCGCGAAGCCCGATTTTATCCAGCTGCACGGCAGCGAGAGCGTGGCGCGCGTTGGTGAGATCAAATCGATGACGGGGCTACCTGTCATCAAGGCGATTGGCATTGCCGAAGCCTCCGACATTTCCAAAGCGACTCCGTATGAAGCCATCGCCGACATGCTGATGTTTGACGCCAAGGCGCCCGCTGGTGCCACGCGCGAAGGCGGGCACGGCGCAGCGTTCGATTGGCAACTGCTCCGTGGACGGTCGTTCTCGCGGCCGTGGCTGTTGGCCGGTGGACTGAACGCGGACAATGTTGCGCGGGCGATTTCGATCAGCGGCGTGCCGGGGGTAGATGTTTCCTCCGGCGTTGAAACCGCGCCGGGGCAGAAGAGCGCGGAGATGATCCGCGCCTTTATCGACAGCGTACGCAACGCAAACTTCGCGAGCGCGCAGATATGAACGACCGCCCCAATTCCCTTCGCACCGGTCCCGACCCCAGAGGCCATTTCGGCGCTTATGGCGGACGCTTCGTTGCCGAGACGCTTATGCCGCTCGTGCTCGATCTGGAGAAGGCTTATGAGGAAGCCAAGAACGATCCGAAGTTTCATGCCGAGCTGGATGGGCTGCTGAAGCATTATGTCGGCCGTCCCAATCCGCTCTATTTCGCCGAACGGCTGACCGAGCATCTGGGCGGCGCGAAGATCTATCTGAAGCGCGAAGACCTCAATCACACCGGCGCGCACAAGATCAACAACTGCCTGGGACAGATTCTGCTCGCACTGCGCATGGGCAAGACGCGCATCATCGCGGAGACGGGCGCGGGCCAGCACGGCGTGGCGACGGCGACAGTGGCGGCGCGGTTCGGGCTGCCCTGCATCGTCTATATGGGCGAAGTCGATATCGAGCGGCAGAAGCCGAACGTGTTCCGCATGAACCTTCTGGGCACGGAAGTGCGCGGCGTCAGTTCCGGTTCGCGCACCTTGAAAGACGCGATGAACGAGGCGATCCGCGATTGGGTCGCGAATGTCCACGACACCTTCTACATCATCGGTTCGGCGGCGGGCATGCATCCCTATCCGATGATGGTGCGCGATTTCCAATGCGTCATCGGCGAAGAGATCAAGGCGCAGATGCTGGAGACAGAGAACAAGCTTCCCGATCTCATCGTTGCCTGCGTCGGGGGCGGATCGAACGCCATCGGCACCTTCCATCCATTTCTCGATGACGGCAGCGTCGAAATTCACGGCGTCGAAGCGGCGGGCGAGGGGGTCGATACGCACCGCCAGGCCGCCACGCTCACCAAGGGCACGCCGGGCGTGCTGCACGGTTCGCGCTCTTATCTGTTGCAAGACTCCGACGGGCAGATCGAGGAAGCGCATTCGATCTCCGCCGGTCTGGATTATCCGGGCGTCGGTCCCGAACATTCCTGGCTCAAGGATCAGGGCCGCGTGAAGTATTTCTCGGCCACCGACAAGGAAGCGATGGAGGCGTTCACCACGCTCTCCAAGGTCGAAGGTATCATTCCCGCGCTCGAATCTGCTCACGCGCTGGCCCACGTCATGCGCATCGCGCCGTCGATGCCGAAGGATGCCGCCATTGCCGTTACGCTTTCGGGCCGCGGCGACAAGGACGTGTTCACAGCGGCGGCGGCGCTGGGTGTGAAGATATGAGCCGCATCTCCGAACGCTTCGCCGCGCTGAAGAAGGCGAACCGCGCCGCCTTTGTGCCGTTTATCACTGCCGGCGATCCCAATGCGGAAATTTCCTTCGCCCTGATGGAGAAGCTTCCCGCGATGGGGGCCGATCTCATCGAGTTGGGGGCGCCGTTTTCCGATCCGATGGCGGACGGGCCGGCGGTGCAGGCTTCGTCGCTGCGGGCGCTGAAGGCGGGCGCCACCATGCACAAGACGCTCGACATGGTCCGCAAATTCCGCAAGGCCGATCAGAAAACGCCCGTCATCCTGATGGGCTATTACAATCCAATCCATCATTACGGCACCGCCAAGTTCGCGCGCGATGCGGGGGCGGCCGGAGTCGATGGTCTCATCACCGTAGATCTGCCGCCCGAGGAAGATGAAGTCCTGCGCGCTCCGGCCAAGGAGCATGGCATCGACATCGTTCGCCTGCTGGCCCCCACCACCGACGATCATCGCCTCAAGACGGTGCTGACCGGCGCGAGTGGCTTTCTTTATTATGTGTCGGTCGCGGGCGTGACCGGGACCAAGAGCTTCGATCCTTCGGAAGTCGAAGCTGCGCTGAAGCGAATCCATGCCGCCAGTCCGCTGCCCTGTTGCGTCGGTTTCGGAATCAGAACCCCGGAGCAGGCGGCTCAAATCGCTCGCATCGCCGATGGCGCCGTGGTCGGATCGGCCATCGTGTCGCGGATCGCGGCGCTTTCCGCAAATGGCGCCAAGGCCGCGGAACTCGTCAAAGATGTTGCCGGATTCTGCAAATCCCTTGCCGATTCCGTGCATGCAGCCCGCGAATAAGTTGTGGTAGGGTGAACCATGAACTGGATCGCCAATTTCGTCCGCCCCAAGATCAAGAGCCTCATCGGCGCCAAGGCCGACACGCCCGAGAACCTCTGGAAGAAGTGCCCCGCCTGCGGGGAGATGATCTTCCACCGCGATCTCGAAGCGGCGCAAAACGTGTGCCCGAACTGCGGCCACCACATGCGCATCGCGGCGAAGGAGCGCTTCGCGGCGCTGTTCGATGCCGGCGTCTATGAAGAATTGCCGCCGCCCACCGTTCCAGCCGATCCGCTGAAATTCCGCGGCGAGAAGAAATATGCCGACGAGATGAAATACTCCCGCTCCAAGACCGGGCGGCAGGAAGCGCTTCAGGCTGCACGGGGCACGCTGGACGGCATGCCCGTGATGGTGGCGGTGCAGCCCTTCGACTTCCTGGGCGGCTCGCTCGGCATGGGCGTCGGCGAAGCCTTGGTGCTCGCCATGCAAGCGGCCGTCGAAGAGAAGCGGCCTTTCATTCTTTTCGTCTCCTCCGGCGGCGCGCGCATGCAGGAGGGATTGCTCTCGCTGATGCAGATGCCGCGCGTCACCATCGGCGTGACCATGCTCAACGAAGCGGGCCTGCCATACATCGTGGTGCTCACCGATCCCACCTTCGGCGGCGTCAGCGCTTCGTATGCCATGCTGGGCGACGTGCACATCGCCGAACCCGGCGCGCGCATTGGCTTCAGCGGCCAGCGCGTCATCGAACAGACCATTCGCGAGAAGCTGCCGGAAGGATTCCAGAAAGCCGAATTCCTGCTCGACCACGGCATCGTGGACATGGTGACCCATCGCCATGAGCTGCGCGCCACGCTTTCCAGCTTGGTCCACATGATGATGAAGAAGCCGCGTCCGCGCAGCCGCGCGCTCACCGCGCCCGCGGTGATCGAGGCGACGCCGGTAAAGACCACCGATCCCGCGATCCGATCTGGGGCAAAGATATGAGCGTTGCTGCGTCCCGCAGCGATGCCATCCTCGACCGCCTGCTTTACATCCACCCCAAGGGCATCGATCTCAAGCTGGAGCGGATCGAGCGGCTGCTCGCCGATCTCGGTCATCCCGAATTGCAGATGCCGCCGGTCTTCCATGTCGCCGGCACGAACGGGAAGGGCAGCACCTGCGCCTTCCTGCGCTCGATGCTGGAAGCGAGCGGCAGACGCGTTCACGTCTACACCTCGCCGCATCTGGTGCGTTTCAACGAGCGCATCCGCATCGCGGGCAATCTGATCTCCGACGAAGAACTCGCCGATGTGCTGGAAGAATGCGAGCGGGTGAGCGATGGAAAAGAGATCACCTTCTTCGAAATCGCGATGTGCGCGGCGTTCCTGGCGTTCTCGCGCCATCCTGCCGATGCGTTGGTCCTCGAAGTGGGGCTGGGCGGCCGGTACGACGCCACCAATGTCATCGCCAAACCGCTGATGACGGTGATCACGCCCGTCGGCCTCGATCATGCGGAATTTCTCGGTACCAATCTTGCCAGCATCGCGGCGGAGAAGGCCGGCATCGTCAAGCGCGGCGTGCCGCTGGTGGTCGGCAATCAGGATGACGTTCCGCGCGATGTCATCGTGCGCCGCGCCGATGCCTTGAACGCGCCGGTGTTTGTGTTCGGGCAGGACTTCTTCTGCCATTCCGAGCATGGCCGCATGACTTACCAGGATGAGAACGGATTGCTCGACCTGCCGCTGCCCAAATTGATCGGCCAGCACCAGATCGAGAACGCGGCGGTCGCCATCGCAGCGCTGCGCCATGCGGGGCCGGGTTGGGCGGTGGACAGCGCCATCGAAACCGGACTGCGCACCGTGCAATGGCCCGCCCGGTTGCAGCGGCTGACCAAAGGCCCGCTGATCGCGCTGGCGTCCACCGATGCCGAAGTGTGGCTTGACGGCGGACACAATCCGCACGGCGCCGCCGCCATCTCCCGCGCATTGGCGGATCTGGAAGAACGGTCGCCCAAGCCGCTCTATTTGATTTGCGGCATGCTCAAGACCAAAGACGCGCGCGGCTTCCTGGAGCCCTTCGGCGGCCTGGCGCGGCATGTGACGACGGTGCCGATCGACGGCGAACCTGCTTCGCGCGGCGCCGGCGAGCTTTACGACGCGGCGCGCTCGGTCGGCCTCAACGCCACGCCGGCCGACGACATGGACGACGCGATGATGCAGGTCGACGCCTGGGCGCGCGCGCACCCGATGGACCCCGCGCCGCGCATCCTGATCTGCGGCTCGCTGTATCTGGCGGGCAGGGTGTTGGCGGAGAATTCGTAAGCCTTCCGCTCAAAAGATAAGAGTAAAAGTTTCTAGCAATTCCAATAAAACACTCACGTTCCCCAAAGCCGTTCGTAAAGCCCCATCCAATATCCTCATGCCTTCTCTGACGTTCCGGCGCTAATTTTGACGTGTCTGGTCCGCGAAGGTTTGGCATGGGCATGCTTCGAAAAATTACCGGTTTCCTGGCCGATCGCAGCGCCAATGTCGCGTTGATCTTCGCGATCACATTGCCCGCCGTCGTGGGCTTCTGCGGGCTCGGAGGCGAAACCGCGCTTTGGTATTTCAAGCAGCGCGATCTTCAGGGTGCGGTCGATGTCGCCGCATACAACGGCGCAATTGCATTGCGCGGTGGCGCGACCCAGTCAGCCATCACCACACAGGCAAGTACGGATGCCACCAGGTCTGGATGGGATTCCGCTGGCACGCTTGTCGTGCACACACCGCCAACCTCGGGGACACATCAAATCAGTCGCGCGGTCGAAGTTATTCTCACCGAATCCGAGCCCCGCTATTTCACGGCCCTGTTCAATTCAAGACCTGTGGTCATTCGCACGCGCGCCGTCGCGGTCTACAACGATCTGGGTTATGCCTGCCTTCTCGCACTCAACAAATCCGCCAGCGCCGCGGTCAAGTTTTGGGGCAATTCGTCCTCGACCTTTACCGACTGCAATGTTTATTCCGACTCCATATCGCCGACGGGATTTCAGCAAGGCGGGTCCTCCCAAGCCTCTATGCCATGCGCACTCAGCGCGGGCGGCTTCAGCGTGTCTTCCGGATTGACGGTGACATCCTGTTCCGCTCCTGTTTCCAACGCCGCCGAGGTGCCGGATCCTTATGCATCACTCGCCGCGCCGCCAATCCCCAACAACTGCACAAACGGAAATTCGAGCTCTTTGTCGGCAGGCAAATACTGCAACGGCCTTTCGCTCAACGGCACGACCACGCTGGCACCAGGCGTCTACGTCATTTCGGGTGGGACACTGAAGATCAACGCGAACGCTAACATCAGCGGCAGTGGCGTGACCTTCTATCTGACCAATGGCGCGACGGTGAGCATGAACGGCAATTCCACGGTCAATCTCAGTGCGCCGACCTCAGGCACATACTCCGGCATTCTGTTCTACGGAGATCGTACGCAAGCCAACAACTCCAACACCATAAACGGCAACGCGTCGTCTTCGATGACAGGAGCAGTCTATTTCCCCTCCCAGGCGGTGAGCGTGCTGGGCAATTTCAGCGGCGCCAACGGTTGCATGCAGGTGGTGGCGGACACGATTTCCTATTCGGGCAATGCCCATTTCTCAACGAATTGTTCAGCCTATGGTTTGCCGAGCGTTTCCACGCCCGGCGCCGTTGCATTGGTGGAGTGAGACCATGAGAATCCTGAGACAAATTGCGCGAGCGCTTGTCGGCTTTCATCGCGCCAACGGCGGGACCTCGGCCGTCGAGTTTGGGCTTGTTCTGCCCCTGCTGGCCGTTGCCGCGGTGAGTATTTCGGATGCATCGACGATCTCAACCCAATCGTCGGCCATGCAATCGGCGGTCCGCGCCAGCATCCAATATGCGATGAACGGCGGCGGCGACACGAGCGTGGCTCAGCAGACCGGCGTTCAGGCCTGGAACAACAAGCCCTCGGACGGCACATTGTTGGTGAGCCAATCCTGCGTTTGCGGCGGCGCGGCCGGAACTTGCGGCACGGTGTGCGCCGATGGAACGGTGCCCAGCAGCTATGTTACTGCCGTGGCGACGGGAAAGGTCGGCGGCGACGTTCTTTCCTGGCACAACACAGTGACCGAGTCGGTGAGAGTGCAATGAGGCGTCGCGCCTTCTTTCGCGATCGAAGCGGTGCGGCAGCGATCGAGTTTGCGATCGTCGGCAATGTCTTCTTGATGCTTCTGTTCGGTATCGCCTATATCGGCATCATTTACTGGCATGCCGCAAACCTCGACTGGGCGGTCGATGCAGGATCGCGTATTGCGATCCTCAATTCGTCAGCAACCCAAGGTGACATCTCCACCGCCGTCAATGGCTATCTCACACAGGTCGGCATGGG
>DASXHQ010000030.1:0-9210 GCA_036488415.1 Rhizomicrobium sp. | reverse complement strand
TCCCCCCACCCGAAAAAGAACTTCGCTGCGCTTGTTCTTTTTCGACCTCCCCACAAGGGGGAGGTGATTATTTGCGCTTCCCGGAATCGTCGAATTCCGCGAGCGCATTGTTTATGTCGTCCAGCATGGCGCGAAGTCTCGCAACTAGCGCCGGATTCTGATCGGTAAACCGAATGGGATTCAAGACTCGTGCGATCTGCTCTTTGAGTTGTTCGCGCGCTTCGAGCAGATCTTCCCGTGTCGGCGGAGCGTCGTCGTCACTCATTGTTGCTCTTCCGAAACGGTCCATGCTCCGCCAGCGCCTCGATGTTCTCGGCCACGGCGGCGCGTTCCTGTTTGAGATAGTCGCCCACCGCGCGCCGTAATCCGGTATGCGCGATGTAGTGCGCGGAATAGGTCGGCACCGGCATGTAGCCTCGCACCAGTTTGTGCTCGCCTTGCGCGCCGGCTTCGACGCGGGTGAATTTGTGTGCGATCGCGTAGTCGATCGCCTGATAGTAACAGGTCTCGAAATGCAGAAACGGAATATGCTCGGTGCAGCCCCAGTTGCGGCCGAACAACACGCCTTGGCCTTTGAAATTCAAAGCGCCGGCAATGGTGCGCCCCGCGCGCTTGGCGAAGATGAGCACGATCTGCTCGCCCATGCTTTGCCCCACGCGGCTGAAGAAATCGCGCGTCAAGTAAGGGCGGCCCCATTTGCGGTCGCCGGTATCCATGTAGAACTTGAAGAAAGTGTCCCAATGCGCCTCGCTGATATCGCGCCCGGAGAGCCATTCGAAGGTGACGCCTTCGTTCGCCACCGCCGCGCGTTCCTTGCGCAGATTTTTCCGCTTGGAGGAGGAGAGGCGGGAGAGAAAATCGTCGAACGAGGTGTAGCCGTCATTGTGCCAGTGGAATTGCTGGTCGGTGCGCTGCAGGAATCCCAACGCCCCGGCATCCTTCCATTCGCGCTCCGTCATGAAGGTGATGTGCAGCGACGAGGTTTCCAGCTCGCTCACCGCCGTCGCCCCCCCAGCCAGCAGCGCATTGCGCGTTTCCTCCAGCGGCGCACCGGCGGCAACGAGCAAGCGATGTCCCGTCACCGGCGTGAACGGAACGCTGGCCTGCAATTTGGGATAATACTCGCCGCCCGCGCGCTGGAAGGCGTCGGCCCAGCCCCAGTCGAACACATATTCGCCCTGGCTGTGCGACTTCAGATACATCGGCATCAGGCCGGTGATCGCGCCAGCGTTTTCGATCACCAGATGACAGGGCCGCCATCCGGTGCGTGCGGTAGCGGATTTGCTCTCTTCGCAAGCCGCGAAGAATTCATAACGCGTGAAGGGATGCGGATCGTCCGAACCATCCGGATTGGCGCAGGCATTCCACGCCTCGGCCCCGATCTCCGACGCCGCACCCGCAATACGCGCGATGACTTTGCTTTTCGTCACGCCAGCTCGAACACCGCGTCCACTTCGACGGCGACATTGCGGGGAAGCGATCCGGCGCCCACCGCGGAGCGCGCATGTTTGCCCTTGTCGCCCAGCACCTCAACGATCAGGTCGGACGCGCCATTGGCCACTTCCGGTTGCTTGTCGAAACCGGGTACGCAGTTCACGAACACGCCCAGCTTCACGCAGCGCGCCACCTTGTCGAGATCGCCGTCCGCCGCCACTTTCACTTGCGCCAGCAAATTGATCGCGCACAGCCGCGCCGCCGCCTTGGCGTCATCGAGCGAGATTTCCTTGCCCACAATGCCCACATATTTGAGGGCGCCGCCCTCCATCGTCACCTGACCGGAGATGTAAACCTGCTTGCCGCTGACAACATAAGGCACATAACTCGCCACAGGTGCGGGCGGCGTGGGCAGTTCGATCCCTAGCTCCTTCAGCCGCGCGTCGATCTTACCGATCATTCTTTTCTCCGATGTGCTGCGTAACCACCCTCCCCTTGAGAGAGGGTCGATAAAATTCGAGCCCTTCGCGAAGAATTTTTCGGGGAGGGGTGAAGCGCCGCTGTCGGGGAAACAACCCCTCCCCGAAATTTGCGAAGGGCAAATTTCGACCCTCCCTCAAGGGGAGGGTGGTCCAATGGAAACCACGTTTCGTGATGACGAGCAAACAGTTATACAGCCGCATGGATGCAGACGATCCCTGTCCCGCGCGCGACGGCTTTTCCATGCCCGCCGAATGGGATGCGCACAAACGCACCTGGATGGCGTGGCCTTGCCGCATCGAGGCATGGGGCGGCCCGGAAGGGTTGCTGCGCGCCAAGCAGGCCTATGGGCGGGTGGCGCGCGCGATCTCGTCCTTCGAGCCGGTAACGATCGCCGCGCGGCCGCAGGATCATTCAGAGGTGAAATTCGCCTGCGCCGGAAAAACGGATGTTTTCGAAGTTGTCATAGATGATAGCTGGGCGCGCGATAGCGGGCCGACGGTGCTGCGCGGGGCCGATGGCGCGCGCGCCGGCGTGCAGTGGCAGTTCAATGCCTGGGGCAACAAATATTTTCCCTTCGCGGACGACGCGCAATTCGCCAGCCGCGTGCTGGAGCGCGAGGGCCTGAAGATCTATCGCGCGCCGCTGGTGTGCGAAGGCGGCGCCATCCATGTGGACGGCGAGGGCACGCTTCTCACCACCGAGCAGACTTTGCTCAACCCCAACCGCAACCCCGAGCTCACCCAGCAGGAGATCGAGGAGGCGCTGTCGCTCTACACCGGCATCCGCAAGGTGATCTGGCTGGGCGAGGGCTTCTCGGATGAAGAGACCGACGGCCATATCGACAACATCGCCTGCTTCGCGGGCGCAGGCCGTGTGCTGCTCGGCATCCCGCAATTCAAAAGCCATCCGGATTACGAGCCGGTGATGGATGCCAAACGCCGCCTGTTGCAAGCGCGCGACGTACAAGGCCGCGCGCTGGAGATCGTCGAACTGCCCCAGCCGCAGGAAAAGAAAGTGGACTGGCAGGGACGGTTGCTGCAGGCGAGCTACATCAATTTCTACCTGCCGAATGGGGGCATCGTCATGCCCGCGTTCAACGATCTGAACGACGAGAAGGCCCGCGCCGTGCTGGCCGATTGTTTCCCCGGCCGCGACATCCTTCAGGTGGACGCCCTCGACATCGTCGAAGGCGGCGGCGGCATCCACTGCATCACACAACAGGAGCCGGCATAGTCTATAATTTTCACGCGGAGGTGCGGAGACGCGGAGGGCGCTTAAATGGAAAGATCATTGGACGATTTGACAGGCGAGATCGTCGATGCGGCTTACAAACTGCATGTGAGTCTCGGTCCGGGGCTGCTCGAGTCCGTTTATGAATCAGTTTTGGCGCGCGATCTCGCGCGCCGGGGAATTCTGGTCGAAACGCAGAAGCCAATTTCGTTCGAGTATGAGGGGATGCAATTTGTCGATTGCTTCCGTGTGGACATTTTGGCCGCCGGAAAGGTCCCGATAGAGATCAAGTCCGTGGAGAAACTGGCGCCTGTCCATTCAAAGCAGTTGCTCACATATTTGCGCCTGCTTCGATTGCCCGTTGGTCTTCTCATAAATTTCGGCGCTAGCACATTGAAGGAAGGACTGCATCGGGTCGTAAACAATTTAGAACCCTCCGCGTCTCCGCGTCTCCGCGCCTCCGCGTGAATCAATCTGTGGAGAAAATTTCGGGATCAGCAACGTGAGAAACGTCACCTTCGCCGCTACGCAGTTCGCCTGTTCGTGGGACAAGCGCGCCAATATCGCCAAGGCGAAAGAGCTTGTGCGCGCCGCCGCCGCGAAAGGCGCGAATGCGATCCTGATTCAGGAATTGTTCGAGACGCCGTATTTCTGTCAGGACCAGTCGCCGGAGCATTTCGCGCTGGCGCAGCCCTTTGAAGGCAATCCGCTCATCGCGGAGATGGCCGATCTGGCGAAAGAGCTTGGCGTCGTGCTGCCGGTCAGCTTCTTCGAGAAAGCGGGCTACGCACATTTCAATTCGCTGGCGATGGTGGATGCGGACGGAAGCGTGCTCGGCCTCTATCGCAAGTCGCATATCCCGGACGGCCCCGGCTATCAGGAGAAATATTACTTCACCCCCGGCGACACCGGCTTCAAAGACTGGAACACCAAGTTCGGCAAGATGGGCGCCGCGATCTGCTGGGACCAGTGGTTTCCCGAAAGTGCGCGCAGCATGGCGCTGATGGGCGCGGAGGCGTTGTTCTATCCCACCGCCATCGGCAGCGAGCCGCCGCCCGCGCCGCCGGTCGATAGCCGCGATCATTGGCGCCGCGTGATGCAGGGCCATGCCGGCGCAAATTACATGCCGCTCATCGCCAGCAATCGCATCGGCACGGAGAAGGGCGCCAATGGCGAGATGACGTTCTACGGCACGTCGTTTATCGCGGGCCCGACCGGCGAAATCGCCGCCGAACTCGACAGCACGCATGAAGGCGTCTGCACCGCGACGTTCGATCTGGACGAGATCGCCAAGATGCGCGCGTCGTGGGGTCTCTTCCGCGACCGCCGCCCGGAACTTTACACCGCGATCCGCGGCCACGACGGCAAGTAGTTTCGCAAAACAAACAAAGAGCCGTGGTCTGTTTCCCCTGCAACGCGCGATTCGCGGCGATGGGGGGATCGACATGGGATTTTGGGGCTGGATATTGGCCGTCTATGCGGCGCTGACCGCTGTTATCGCGATCATCGGTGCTTGGAGCGCCGGTCTGTGGTTCGCAGCCTGCGTCGTCGGCGCATCCTTTTTGGCGGCAATGGCGACGGGCGGCTTCAAGGCCGCGTTCTTCGGTGGCGACAAGGCGATGAAGATCGCAGCTTCCATTCTCGCCGCCGCAACGCTCGGCTTGGCTTATTGGCTCTCGTTGAAATTCGACGCGCGGATTCTTGGCGTGAGAACGAGTGGCGTCATTTGGGCAGCCATCGGCACGATCCTCGGTTACGCTTTTGCGGAGAAGGGCGAGAGCTATTACCTCCCGGAGCCGAACCGGAAATCGGCCACGAACTGAAATTCAATTCTGCCCCCGGGGAGGGAGAGGGGGTCCGAAACCTTACAAACGAATGGTGCCGCCCTCGCGAGCCACAAGTTGTTGAGTTTGCGCAAAACGCGAGGGCAAATCTCGAAATCAAATAGATGTGGCCGCTCCATCGCGAGCCACGAAATCTTGAATGCGCAATTCCGCGAGAGCAAAAATCGACATTCAACCCGTCGCGCATCTTTCGCCGCAACAAAACGGAGATGCGCGACTGTTTGGATCGCCGGCTTGTTTAACGAGAAGTTAAAATGCGCCATTCCGTCAGGAATCTTCCTGATGGAGTTTAAGCAAAATATCAGGAACACTTGCCCGTTGGTCGGGCTGGATTGCCCGGATTGCAAGAGGACGAAGCGAGGCAGTCATGCAATCTGCGATGTTTCCACCACGGGGCGGGATCGATTTCGATTGGGCTCTGACCGCGCGCTTGCCCACCGCCATCGCCGGACGCGATTACTGGCTCAGCAAACGCACTGGCGAAGGAATACCGTCGCGCGGCGATCTCAAGCCGACTGAGATGCGCACGTTTCTCACGCATGTGGGGTTGATCGAAAACAAGCCGGCGTCTCTTGGGAAACGGCACTATTTCATCCGGCAGGCCGGCACCCGTTGGGAAGATGTGTTCGGAAAAATGACAGGCAGGTTCATCGACGAGTTTCTGCCGCCAGAGATCGAGACGCGCTGGCAATCGGTGTTTGACCAAATCTGGGATGCCGCACGTCCCTGTGTGGTGAGGAGCAGCATTCTTTTCCAGAAGAAGTCCTGGCTGGCGGCGGAGATGTTCATTGCGCCACTCGGCGATGCCGGTTCGGATGTTTCAATGTTGTTCATGTGCTTTTCCGTGGAATCCGTGAGCAATGACATCGACGCTCCGGCCTGGGTAAGAAGCGGCGCTGGGCGCTAACAAATTTGAAACCGCTTATTTCTTGACCTTGTTTTCGAGCTTGATGCCACGCCCCTTGCCCACAGTTGTGTCGCCAAACTTGCCCCGCAGCTTGTCCATCGCGCGCTCCGCTGCCGCGCGCTTGTCTGCGCCGCGGTCGATGAGATCGAGCGGATCGGCCTGATGCGCCGGCGCGAGGTTTGAGATACCGACGCCGAGCAGCCGATAGGACGTGCCGTCCGCCTCGCGCTTCAAGGCATCGCGCGCCACGCGGAAGATGCGATCGGCAAGCTGTGTCGGCGCTTCCAGCGAGGCACTACGCGTCTTGAGTTTGAAGTTCGCGGTCTTGAGTTTGAGCACCACGGTACGGCCGGCGAGTTCATAAGATTTCGCGCGCGTGGAAACCCGCTCAGCCTGCCGCCACAGGATCTTTTCGAGGTCTTCGAAGCTGGAAAGATCGTCGAAGAAGGTGGTTTCGGACGAGATGGTTTTCATCTCGCCGTCGGAATGCACTTCGCGCGTGTCGTCGGCGTTGGCGAGGCGCGCAAGCCACAACCCGGTGTTGCCATAGCGCCGCGCCAAGTCTTTCGGATCGGCGTCCTGCAACTGGCCGATGCGGGTGATGCCGTCCTTGGCGAGTTTCGCCTGCAGCGCCTTGCCCGCGCCGCGAATGAAGCCCACCGGCTTGTCGCGCAGGAACGTCTTGGCTTCCGCTTCGCCGATCACCGCGAAGCCGCGCGGCTTGTCGAGTTCGGATGCCAGCTTGGCGAGGAATTTGTTGTACGAAAGGCCGATAGAGATCGTGATGTTGACTTCCTGCTCCACGCGCTTGGCCAGCGCCGCCATCGTCTTGGCGGGGCTGTGGCCGTGAACGCGCTGCGTGCCGGCAAGATCAAGAAAGGCTTCATCCAGCGACAGCGGCTCGACCAGCGGCGTGAGATCCCGCATCATGTGACGGATCGCGCGACTGGCGGTGGTGTATTTGGTGAAGTCCGGCTTGATAACAACGGCCTTGGGGCAAAGCTTCAATGCCTGGAACATCGGCATGGCGGAGCGCACGCCATATTGGCGCGCGACATAGCAGCAGGTGGACACCACACCGCGCTTGCCGCCGCCCACGATCACCGGCTTGTCGAGCAGCGAAGGATCGTCGCGCTTTTCGATGGCGGCATAGAACGCATCGCAGTCCATATGCGCGATGGACAGTGTTTCGAGTTCGGGATGGGCAAGAATGCGATGCCCGCCGCATTTGCGGCAGCGTTTGGTCTGGTCTGTCGCGTCCGTCAGGCAATCGCGGCAGAACGCACTCACTTGGGTAAACTTTGGGGTAAGCCTTCCGGTTCGCCCTCGCGCCACAACCACGCCGCGCCGCGCACGCCGCTGGAGTCGCCATGTTTGTTCTTGACGATGAGCGTCGGGCCTTCTGGAGTGAAAGCATAGTGCTCTACGCGTGCGGGAAGCTCACGATAGAGCGCATCGATATTGGATAGCCCGCCACCGAACACGATGGCATCGGGATCGAGGATGTTCACCAGCGTCGCGATAGAGCGCGCGAAACGGTCGAGCCAGATGTCCATCGCCGTCTTTGCTTGCGCATCGCCACCTTCGGCCGACGTGGCAATCTCACGAGCAGACGATTTGCGACCCGTGGCGGCTTCAAACTGCGCCTCGAAATATGGACCGGCACACCAGGCTTCGATGCAGCCGCGCTTGCCGCAATAGCAGTGCGGGCCCGGTATCTCGTCGGCCCGCGCCCCGGGCAGGGGATTGTGGCCCCATTCTCCGCCGATGGAATGCGCGCCGGTGACGATTTTGCCGTCAACCACGACGCCGCCGCCAACCCCGGTACCCGCGATGATGCCGAACACGACGGATTTTCCCACCGCTGCGCCGTCGGAGGCTTCGGAGAGCGCAAAGCAGTTCGCGTCGTTCGCGAGCCGGACGGTCCGCCTCAACGCAGCGCTCAAATCCTTGTCGAGCGGATGTCCAATGAGCTTTGTTGAGTTTGCATTCTTCACCATGCCGGTTTTCGGGCTGATCGTGCCGGGAATGGCCACGCCGACTGTTCCGTGCGTGCCAAGTTTCGTTTCTGAGCTTAGCACAAGATCGCGGATCGCGGCGACGGTCGCTTCATAGTCGCCGCGCGGTGTAGGCTTGCGTTCGCGCAGCACGATCTCACCGGACGGCGCCAGCGCTGCTACCTCGATCTTGGTGCCGCCGAGGTCGATGCCGAATCTCATGTCGCCTCCGCCAGCTTCACGCGGATGAAGGCGTCGGCGTCGCGCCATGTCTCGGCGCGCAGATGCGCGTGTTCGGATGGCGGCAGCAATGGCTTGAGCCGTTCATCGCCGATCAGGTGGATGCGGAATACATCGGGCGAGCCTTCCACCACCGATGCGTGATGCAGGGGAATATCATCGATGAAAAACATCGGGCCTTTCACGCGTGCCGCCAGCGCCTTCACGAACGGCCCTTTCGGTCCACTATTGGCGATCAGCGGAAAGGGCAGGCCGAGCTTTTCGAAATTGCGCAGCCGGGCCGGCGCCTGCGCTTCGCTCACATTGGAGAGCACAACGATATTCATCAGCGGCACCAGCCCGCCGAGAACGACGTCGGCGTCCTCGACGGCATCGAGCCAATCCAGTTCGGCGCGAAATTCATCGAGCAGCGCGGTCACTTCGATGTCGAGAACCTTCGTCCCATCGTCCTTGCGCTTTACGTTGCCATGCAGCCGATAGGTTGTGAGATCGAGGTACAATTCGCGTTCCGCGAGGAATCGGTCGAAGCCATCGGCGAAGCGCAGAATCACCTCGTCGGCATCCACGATCAGGAGTGGTTTGGCGGCGTCCAGAGGCACGGTGGACGGGTGGGTGTGAAATGTCCGCGTCATACGCCCGGCAGCGCCTGCCGCGCGATCTGAATATCCTGTGGATCGATTGAAGCGTCTTCACAGAAGTTGGTGAGAAGTACCTCATCCGACAGGAAAAAGTCCATGACGGCGGCAAGGAATTCGGGCTCTTCTGCCCGATGGCGCAACTCTCCGGGGTCCGTTCCCGTAATCGCCAGAAAGCGGTCCATCGGCGCGCCCGAATTGGCCAGAAACCCCAAGCCTTTGAGGGCTATGATTTCGGCGTTCGCGGGGGTCATTTTGGGGCGCATCGTCAAGGGAGCGTTAAGACATCCGGCCTAATACTAGCGGAAGCCAGAAGCCGGAATGAGTCGGCCGGGATTTTCCCGGAAAATTCCGGTTTGAGCGTTCGGGGCGGCGGAGAATCACTGATGGATGCCAAGACAAAGACGGTCCTGATCGTGGAGGACAATGAGCTCAATATG
>DASXHQ010000146.1:0-10920 GCA_036488415.1 Rhizomicrobium sp. | reverse complement strand
AGCTGGGCGTTGTCACGCAAACGGCGCAGGATGTTCTCCACGCTGACCACCGCGTCGTCCACCAGCACGCCGAGCGCCACGATCAGTCCGCTCAACGTCATCGTGTTTAGCGTGTAACCAAAATAATCCAGCACCGCGATGGCAGCGAGCACCGAAAGCGGGATGGAAATGAAGCTGATGATCGCCGAGCGCATATCGCGCAGGAAGGCATAGAGCGTGAAGAAGATGAGCAGCGCCCCGATCAACATGCAGCCTTCAAGGCCGCTCAGGGCACGCTCGATAAACGTGGCAGGTTGATGCAGCGTCGGGTAAAGCGTGATTCCCTGCACCTTCAGACTGGGAGCCAGTTCGCGCAAGGCATGTTCGACCGCACGCGTCGTTGACAGCGTATTGGCGCCGGACTGGCTGGACACCGAAAACAACACGCCCGGCTGTCCCTGGATCAGCGCATCGCCCGTGCGCTGCGCGGGTTGCTGCTCGATGGTGGCGACATCGCGCAGCCTTATCGGCGTTCCGTTGCGCACGCCCAGAATGCCATCACCGATGATGCGCACGTCGGGCGACGGCGTCGGCGTCTGGATCAGGACCCGCTGGCCCTGCAGGTCGATGAAGCCCGCACCGCGCAAGGCAAGCGCTGCCGGCGCCGCCTTGATGAGATCGGGAATCGAGAAATTGTACGCCGTCAGCAAATTGGGATCAGGCTGGATGTGAATCTCGCGCACTGCGCCGCCGAAGATTTTCACCACCGCCACGCCGGGCAGCGCCAAAAGTCGCGGCTTTATCACATATTCGGCGATGTCGCGCAGCGCATAGGGGGCGATCTTGTTCGAGGTCATGCCGACCTTGAGGATGTCGCGCGTGCCGGGTGTCAGCGGCGAAAGTTGCGGCGTTCCCGCTTCGCTGGGCAGCTGCGGCCGCACGGTGGCAAGGCGGTCGGTTACATCCTGCCGCGCATTGTAGAGATTGGCGTTGCTCTCGAACGCCACGGTGATGACGGAAAGGCCCGGAATGGATTCGGAGCGTACAGTGGCGACACCGCTGGCCCCGTTGAGCGTCTTCTCGATCGGATGGGTGATGAGTTCTTCGATCTGCTCGGCGGTGAAGCCAGCGGCTTCCGTGTAAACCGTGATTTGCGCCGGCGCGAAGTCGGGAAACACATCCAGCGGCGTGTTCCACGCGCCCCACACTTCCAGCGCCAGCGCGAGCGCGCTCAGGATCACCGCAATGTGGCGGCGGCGCACGCAGAGGGAGATCAGCCATTCCATCGGATCAGTACCGCAGCGTTGCGGTGCCGAGTTCGCGCGACAGCAGCAAGCCCGAACCGCGCACCACGACAGAGACGCCGGGCTTGGCATTGACGAAATAACCGCCGCCGAGCGGATGACTGAGGTCGATCTGCACGCGCTGAAAGCTGCCGGGCGCGATCTGCAGGTAGCACCACGTCTTCTCTTCGCTGAGCACCACCGCGTCGGACGGAATCTGAGCGCCGTCGACGGTAGGGCCGATGGGCGAATAGACCAGCACATGCTCGCCCGCTTGCAGATCGCTTTTGGAGATCAGCGCGAAGAAGCTGCGTCCCGGAATGGTGGGATCGGCCGGCGCGCTCCACAGGCGTTTGGAGGTCCAGCTCGTGGCGTCTGGCTGCGCGCTCAAATGCGTGACGGAAATTTCGGAAGGCGCCGCTGCGGTGATCGAATCGAGCGGGAATGTCGCGCGCACGAGGACGACGCGGCCCGAGGTGAGATCGTGCAGGATCGACGTATCCGCATATCCGCCACGCCACGGCAGTTGCGGGCCGAACTGCACGACTTCCTGTCGCTGGGCGAGAACAAGCGCCGTCTGGTCCGTCGCCGCCTGCTTCTCGGCGGCATCCAGGCTCTGCTTCGACACCGCGCCGCCTTGTGCGAACAGCGCGCGGGCGCGTTCCACATCGGCATGGCTCTGATGCGCGGCGGCCTGTGCGCTTTCCACTGCGGCATCGGCTGCGGCCAACGCCGTGAGGTCGGACACGACGCCATAGCCGTGAACGCGGGGGGTATAGCGCGCGGGCTTCAATGGGATCACGTCAATGCCAAGGCGCGCGACATCGGCCGGTGTCAAAACGACGATGCATCCTGGCTTCGCCTCAAGCGCGGCCGGTGCGCCCACGCAGATCGCAGGCGTTAAAACCGCAAATGCGACCGCAAAAGCGGCACGAAGCGCATGCATCGAAAAGCCGGAAAGAAACCCCGTACAGTTCTAGACGCACGTCGCGGTTAACGGGCATGAAGCTTGTTCGGAAGGTAAAGATCGCCCAGTCTTGCAAGGCGTTAAGGTGTTAACGGCCGGCCGGCGCCAGAGTCGTTAAAATCGGCAGGGCGCGCTTCAGGGTCAGCGTCACCGGCGTGCGTTCCGATATGTCGGCGAAGCGCGCCCTTTGCTCCTCATTCAAGTCGCCTTCGAGATGGAGCGTGCGGTCGATGCGTTCGTTCTTGTCGCCGTCGCGCGAGAAGTGAAGTTCCACGGTCGCACGCGTTAATGGCCATTGCTTGCGGTCGGCATACATCTTCAACGTGATCGCCGTGCAGGCGCAAAGGCTTGCCAACAGAAGATCGTAAGGCGCCGGTCCAGCATCCGCGCCGCCATTGGACGGCGGCTCGTCGGCAATGATCCTGTGTCCGCCCGCATCGATACTGGTTGCGTAATGGGCCGTCTCGATAACCGCATTGGCGTGTGCCATGCCCGTGTCTCCAGTGTGGAATATGATCGTGCTGTGTTTGCACGTTTTGAGCAATCGCAAACGGGCCACCAAACTGGCGATTGCATTTGGTTCGGGACGGGTGGACGATTGTGGTGCTTCCTGCGGAGTCGGTGGTGGCCCCGTGGATGTTCGTTGGCAATCCGGGGGTGATATGTCCCAGCCCAAGACCCTTCACATCAACGGCGAAACGAAAACGGTCGATGCGCCCGACGACATGCCACTGCTCTGGGTGCTGCGCGACGTCGTCGGCCTGACCGGAACAAAATTCGGCTGCGGCATCGCACAATGCGGCGCCTGCACCGTGCACATCGACGGCAAGCCGGTGCGGTCGTGCCTCTTACCAGTCAGGGCCGTCGGCAATCGCGCCATCACCACCATCGAAGGCATCGGCAACACGCCGGCGGGCGCGAAAGCGCAGAAGGCGTGGCTCGACCTGGAAGTTGTCCAATGCGGCTATTGTCAGTCGGGCCAGATCATGTCGGCGGCAGCGCTTCTGGCCAGCACGCCCAAGCCCGACGACTCCGATATCGATGCCGCGATGGCGGGCAATGTCTGTCGCTGCGGGACCTATGTGCGCATCCGCGCCGCGATTAAGCGCGCCGCGAACGAGGCGTAGGAGGCGCGATGACTACGGTTGAAAAAATCTCCGGAACGCGCCGCACGCTGCTGACAGGCGGATTGGCGGGGGGCTTTCTTCTCGCCTTTCACATGCCTTTTGCCGAGGCCGCGATCCAGAATGCGCCGGAAGGGATACAGCCGGATCCCGGCCCCTTCGCGCCCAACGCATTCATCCGCATCGATAACACCGGCAAGACGACGCTGGTCATGCCGCAGGTGGAGATGGGTCAGGGTGTCTACACCTCCATCGCGATGATTATCGCCGAAGAATTGGACGCCGATTGGAGCAAAGTCACGCTGGAAGCCGCGCCCCCCAATGAAAAGCTCTACGCCAATCCCCTGCTTTCGGTGCAGGCGACGGGAAATTCCAATTCCATCCGCGCCTTCTGGAATCCGCTGCGCAAAGCGGCCGCCGGCGCGCGCGCGCTGCTTGTCGCGGCTGCCGCCAAGCAATGGAATGTCGATCCGGCGACCTGCACGACGATGAACGGCATGGTCGTTCACAAGGCGACGAACCGGACGCTCGCTTATGGTGCGTTAGCGGACCACACCACAGGAACGCCGCCGGCCAATCCCCCGCTCAAGACCACAAAGGAATTCCGCTTGATCGGCAAGCCGCTAAAGCGGCTCGACACGCCGGACAAAGTCAACGGCAAGGAAATCTACGGCATCGATGTGATGGTGCCGGGATTGAAATTCGCCACCATCGCCGCCTCGCCACAATTCGGCGGAAAGGTCGGCCATGTCGATGACAGCGCGGCCAAGAAAGTGCCCGGCGTGCAGCAGGTGGTCGTGCTGGACGACATGGTGGCCGTGGTTGGCGATCATTTCTGGGCCGCGAAAAAAGGGCTCGATGCACTTGGCATAACCTGGAAAGACGGGCCGAACGCGCATGTCGATACCGCGCTGATCTGGGAAGAGATCAAGAAAGCCAGCGATCAGAACGGCCTTGTCGCGAAAAAGAAAGGCGACGCCGACAAGGCGCTGGAAGACGGCGACAAGTTCGAGGCGCGCTACGAATTGCCGTTCCTTGCCCATGCCACGATGGAGCCGATGAACTGCACGGTGCATCTGACGCCCGGCGGCTGTGAGCTCTGGCTCGGCACGCAGATCGCCGCGCGCGTGCAATCCACCGCAGCCGCGACCGCGGGCGTTCCGGTCGACAAAGTGATCGTGCATAACCAGCTCATCGGCGGCGGGTTTGGCCGACGGCTGGAGCCGGACATGGTCGTCAAAGCCATCCGTGTGGCCCAGCATGTCGATGGGCCGGTGAAGGTCGTGTGGACGCGCGAAGAGGACATGCAGCACGATCTCTATCGCCCGGTGTATTACGACCGCCTCACCGCAACGCTCAAAGACGGCAAGATCGACGGATGGCATCACCGGATCACCGGATCGTCGGTGGTGGCGCGCTGGCTGCCGCCCGCGTTCAAGGCCAATCATAATATCGACTTCGACACCGTCGACAGCGCGGCAGACGTTCCGTACGAAATTCCCAATTTGCGCGTCGAAGCCGTGCGCTGCGAGCCGCCTGCCGTGCCCACCGGGTTCTGGCGCGGCGTGGGACCAAACAACAATGTCTTCGCCATCGAAAGTTTCATGGACGAGTTGGCGATGAAGGCCGGCAAGGATCCGGTGGAATTCCGCCGCGCTATGCTGACGAAGACGCCGCGCCTTCTCGCCGCGCTCGATCTTGCAGCACAGAAGTCCGGCTGGGGAACGCCGCTGCCGTCACGGCACGGGCGGGGTGTCTCCTGCCAGATTTCCTTCGCGAGCTTCATCGCGACGGTGGCCCATGTGGAGGTGGATAAGGAAGGCGAGGTTCGCATCCATCGCCTCACCACCGCGGTCGATACCGGCATCGCGGTCAATCCGGACACCATCGTTGCGCAGTTGCAGGGCGGCATGATCTTCGGCGCGACAGCGGCGCTTTATGGCGAGGTCACGATCAAGAACGGCCGTGTGCAGCAGTCCAATTTCAACGATTATCGCATGTTGCGCATCGATCAGGCGCCACAGATCGATGTGCATCTGATCAAGAGTGGCGAGGCGCCGGGCGGCATCGGCGAAACTGGCGTAACCACGGCGCCGCCGGCGATCCGCAATGCGATCTATGCCGCGACAGGCATTCCGCTCAGGCGGTTGCCGATCGATCGTGATGTTCTTGCGGGGAGGAAGAAGGCATGAACGCGATCCTCGACAATATCCGCAACTGGTATCTCGGTTTGACCTCCACCATGCGCGGTGTGCTGATTGCCGTGACCGCGATCGTCATCGTCGGCGTCGTCGCCTTCATCTGGATCGCGGGCGGCCCCGGCCCGATGGAATTCGCAAGCGGCCAGAAAGTGGCACTCGCCGATTATCACGGCGCCGATCCCACAGGCGCCCCGGCCTCGATGAAATCCGCAAGCCTCGTGCAGCGCGGCGAATACTTGGCGCGTGCTGCCGACTGCATGGTCTGTCACACCGCGAAAGGCGAAACGCCTTATGCCGGCGGCTTCGCTTTTACTCTGCCCTTCGGCACGATTTATTCGACGAACATCACGCCCGACAAGGAAACCGGCATCGGAAATTACACCGACGCGCAGTTCCTCGCGGCCGTCCATCGCGGCGTCCGTGCCGACGGCAAGCGGCTTTATCCGGCAATGCCGTTTGCGTCCTACACCTATATGACCGACGCCGATGCGCTGGCGATCAAGGCCTATCTCTTCAGCCTTGCGCCCGTGCATGCCCCCGCGAAGACGAACACCATGGGTTTTCCCTTCAACCAGCGATGGGCCATGGGCATCTGGTCGGCGTTCTTTAACGCGGATAAGCGCTTCAGGCCTGACACGGCGCACAGCCCAGAATGGAATCGCGGCGCCTATATCGCCGAAGCGCTGGCACATTGCGGCGAGTGCCACACGCCGCGCAACATTGCCTATGCGCTGAACAACCGCCGCAAATTCGCGGGCGAAGTCACCGCCGGCTGGCGCGCCTACGACATTACCGGCGATAAGGGCACTGGGATCGGCGCGTGGAGCGACGATCAGGTCTTCGCTTATCTTACCACCGGCCACGTGCTGGGCCACGGCACCGCCTCCGGCCCGATGGGCGAAGCGGTGGACAAAAGTTTCAGCCAGCTGACGCCGGGGGACATGCACGCGGTCGTCGCCTATCTGCGCAGCGTCCCGCCTGTCTCGTCGAAGCTTCCTGCAACGCTCGCGCCCGCAGCGCCGCCGTCCCACAAACAGGGCGCGATGGTGGCCGATGCCCGCGGCAAGCAGGTGTATGAAGGCGCCTGCGCGAGTTGCCATGACTGGACCGGCGTCAGTCCCATCATCCCGCTCGCCACGCTCACAGGCTCCCGCGCCGTCAACGATCCCAGCGCCACCAACGTCGCGCAGATTGTGATTTCCGGCACGCGGCGGACGACACCGCAAGGCACGGCGACGATGCCGGCATTCGGGGGTGCTTATTCCAATGCCGAGATCGCGGCGGTGGCGAACTACGTCACGGCGCGCTTCGGCAGCGAAGGCTCGCGACTGACCGAACGGGATGTCCAAGACCTCCGGCGTCAGAGCGCCCAGTAACGGCTTCTCGACGGCGTTCGCCATCCCGATTACGGTTTCGGCGTCATAGAATCCGGGATGAGACGTGAGCGCGACGGGACATGCTTATCTGGGGCGGCCGATCGAGGCGTCGCGCGACCATGTGCGCGGCGGCGGCAAGGCAGATGGCCGCGTTATCAAAGTCGTCTCCTATAGCGATTTCCTCTGTCCCTATTGCCGTCGCTTTCGCAACGTGTTGCTCAACCTGCGTCAGGCTTTCGGTCAACGCATTGAGTATGTCTTCCGCCACTTCCCCAATGAGCGGGTGCATCCCGGCGCCACCTTTGCGGCGCGCGCCGCCGAGGCCGCCGCCAAGCAGGGCAAGTTTTGGGAAATGCATGACCGGCTCTTCGACGAGAAGCCGCCTTATGGAGAAGCGCGCGTCCGCGAAATCGCGCGCGAACTCGGTCTCGACATGGAGCGGTTCGAGCGCGACCTCCACGCGCCGGAAACGCTCGCCCGCGTCGAGGACGATTTCAATGAGGCGCGGCGCAATGGCGTGCGCGGAACGCCCACCATTTTTGTCGACGGCTTGCGCTATGACGGCGCGTGGGATTTCTTTTCGATGGCCGACGCCTTCGAGCAGCCGGTGAGCGAGCGCATCAGCCGCTCGGCCCGCGCCTTCGCCAGCCTGCCGGCGTCCGGCGGTTTGGTGCTGCTCCTTGCGGCGGCGCTGGCGCTGATCTGCGCCAATTCCCCGCTCGCGGGCTATTACCACATGTTCATCAATTCTTCTTTCGGCATCGGTCCGCCGGGAAGCGTGTTTTCGCTGACCATCGGCGACTGGTTCTCCGAAGGATTGCTGGCGGTGTTCTTCTTGCTCGTGGGCTTGGAAATCCGCCGCGAGATGACGGCGGGCGGGCTATCCGATCCACGCGCCGCACTGCTGCCGGTGCTCGCGGCTATCGGCGGCGGCATCGCGCCCGCTCTGATTTATCTCGCATTTAATCGCGGCCCGACGGCGCCCGGATGGTCGGTTCCCACGGCGACGGACATCGCCTTCGTGCTGGGCATCCTGGCGCTTCTGGGCAATCGCGTGCCCACAAGCCTGCGCGTGTTCATCGCCGCCTTCGCGGTGGTGGACGACATTCTTTCGGTGCTGACGCTTGCTGTCTTCTACCCGCGCAACTTCGAAGCGGCGTGGCTGATCGCAGCGGCGGTTGCCATGCTTGCCATGTTCGCGCTCAACCGCGCTCGCGTCTATGCGATATGGCCGTATCTGGTTTTGAGCGCCGTGCTCTGGTTCTCGCTCCATTCGGCGGGCGTGCATGGCGCGCTGGCTGGCGTGGTGCTAGCCGGATTCGTCCCGACGCGGCCGACGCCCGATGCCGCGCCGCTGCTGGCACAGGCCGCGAACGCATTATCAGCGCTGGAATACGCACAAGCCGAAGCCGAGGAGCTTGGCACCGGCAAGGAAGACGGTGATCCGGTGCTGGATTGGGCCAGCCGAAACCTCTCCGCCGCCAGCGAACGCTTGCTCTCGCCCGCCGACCGGATCGAGCAGGCCGTGGCGCCGTGGAGCAACTATCTCGCGCTGCCGCTGTTTGCGTTCTCGGCGGCGGGTGTCAGCTTCAGCGCGGACCTTTCGGCGCCCGGCGCGGTCAGCATTTTGACAGGCGTTATCCTGGGATTGGTAATCGGCAAGCCGCTCGGCATCGGCATTATATCGTGGATCGCCGTGCGGACGGGCGTCGCCCGCGCCCCGAAGGGCGTGGGCCTGCAGACGTTCATCGGTGCGCTCTGCCTCTGCGGCATCGGCGACACCGTGGCGCTGCTGCTGGCCGATCAGGCGTTTCCGAACGGCAGCGGCGATGCCGCCATCGCCAAAATAGGCGTGCTCATCGGCTCCGCCATCGCCGCCGCGCTCGGTGCCGCGATCATCGCGGCCGGATCGGGCGCGACGATTGCCAGCGAGGAAACACCGGTGACGGCCTAGATGTGGTGATGCACCTTCTCGGTGTGCGTCACCCGCTTTTCCAGCATCCGCAGCAGCACATAGAAGACCGGCGTCAGGAACAGGCCGAACAATGTCACGCCCAGCATGCCGAAGAACACGGCGATGCCCATCGCATGGCGCATCTCCGCGCCTGCGCCGGACGAGAGCACCAGCGGCACCACACCCATGATGAAGGCAAAAGACGTCATCAGGATCGGGCGCAACCGGAGCCTTGCCGCTTCCATCGCGGCGTCCGCGGTCGCGCGGCCCTGAATCTCCAGCTCGCGCGCGAACTCAACGATCAGGATGGCGTTCTTGCAGGCCAGGCCGATCAGCACGAAAAGGCCGATCTGCGTGAAAATATTGTTGTCGCCGCCTGTGAGCCACACGCCAAAGATCGCCGAGAACAGGCACATCGGCACGATCAGGATGATCGCCAGCGGCAGGAACAGGCTTTCATATTGCGCCGCCAGCACCAGGAAGACGAGCAGTACGCAGAGCGGGAACACCAGCAGCGCCGTATTGCCCGCCAGAATCTGCTGATAGGTGAGATCGGTCCACTCGAAGGTCATGCCTTTGGGCAGATTATCGTTCAGCAATTTGGTAATCGCGGCCTGCGCCTGCCCGGTCGAAAAGCCAGGCGCTGGCGCGCCATTGAGGTCGGCCGCGCGATAGCCATTGTAGCGCATGGCGCTGTCCGGTCCCGCCGTCTCCTTCACCTCAATGAACGAGCCGAACGGCACCATTTGTCCGTCGGCGTTACGCGTCTGCAGGCGCAAAATGTCATCCGGCTTGGAGCGGAACGGCGTATCGGCCTGCGCGATTACCTGATAGGTGCGGCCGAAACGGTTGAAGTCGTTGACATAGATGGAGCCCAGATAGGTCTGCATCGTGTCGAACACATCGGAAATATCGACGCCAAGCTGCATCGCCTGTATGCGGTTCACCTTTGCATAAAGCTGCGGCACGCCGATGTTGAAGCTGGAGAACACGCCGGTGAGCGCCGGAACGGTGTGCGCCTTCTGCTGGATGTCCTGCATCGCATTGTTGAGCGCGGCGTCGCCCCGATCGGTGCGATCCTCCACCTGCAATTTGAACCCGCCGATGGTGCCGAGGCCGTTGACTGGCGGCGGCGGAAAGATCGCGATCATGGCATTTCCGATGGCGGCATATTTCTGCTGAAGATCCTGGGCGATGGCACCGCCTGAAAGACTGGACGAATTGCGCTCATCGAACGGCTTCAAGGTCACGAATACGATGCCGGCGGACGGGCTGTTGATGAAGCCGTTGATAGACAGACCTGGGAACGCCACCGCGCTCTGCACGCCCGGCTCTTTCAGCGCGATGGCCGACATCTGGCGGATCACTTTTTCGGTGCGGTCCAGCGTGGCGCCTTCGGGAAGCTGCGCGAAGCTGACGAGATAGGCCTTGTCCTGTGTCGGCACGAAGCCCGGCGGGACAAGCTGGAAGCCGACATAGGTCAGGCCCAGCAGCACCGCATAAACCAGCATCGCGCGCGATTTGCGGCCGAGGATTCCGCCGACGCCCTTGCCGTAACCTTCCGATCCACTGCGGAACAATGCGTTGAAGCGTGAGAAGAACGGGCCGAGCACCTTGTCCATGCCGCGCGCCAGCGCGTCCTTCGGCGCGCCATGCGCCTTCAGCAAGGTCGCCGCCAACGCTGGCGACAGCGTCAGCGAGTTGAACGCCGAAATGATCGTGGAGAAGGCAATGGTGAGCGCGAACTGGCGATAGAATTCGCCGGTCAAACCGCTGATAAACGCAATCGGCACGAACACCGCGCACAGCACCAGCGCGATGGCAATGATCGGGCCGGTGACTTCCGACATGGCTTTCAGCGTCGCGTCGCGCGGGGCGAGTCCCGCCTCGATATTTCGCTCAACGTTCTCCACCACCACGATGGCGTCATCCACCACGATGCCGATGGCCAGCACCAGCCCGAACAGCGACAGCGCATTGATGGAGAAGCCGAACGCCAGCATGAAAGCAAAGGTGCCGACGATGGAAATCGGGAC
>DASXHQ010000079.1:0-5155 GCA_036488415.1 Rhizomicrobium sp. | reverse complement strand
GGCCTCCGCGCCGTGGTCGGCTGCTCCGAAGCGGGCCTCAAGACCGCCTGCATCACCAAGGTGTTCCCGACCCGCTCCCATACGGTGGCGGCGCAAGGTGGCATCTCGGCCTCGCTCGGCAATATGGGCGAGGACGACTGGCGCTGGCACATGTACGACACCGTGAAGGGATCGGACTGGCTCGGCGATCAGGACGCCATCGAATATCTCTGCAAAAGCGCGCCGCAAGCGGTGTACGAGCTGGAGCATTACGGCCTGCCCTTCAGCCGCACCGAGGAAGGCAAGATCTATCAGCGCGCTTTCGGCGGCATGACCTCGCATTACGGCAAGGGTATCGCGCAGCGCACCTGCGCCGCCGCCGATCGTACCGGCCATGCCATGCTGCACACGCTCTATGGCCAATGCGTGAAGCACGAAGTGAACTTCTTCGTCGAATATTTCGCGCTCGATCTCATCGTGGAAGACGGCGCGGTGCGCGGGCTGATGGCATGGAATCTGGACGACGGCACGATCCATCGCTTCCGCGCCCACAAAGTCATTCTCGCGACCGGCGGTTACGGCCGCATCTACGCCTCCTGCACCGGCGCGCACACGCAGACCGGCGACGGCAATGCGATGGTGCTGCGCGCGGGCCTGCCCTGCCAGGACATGGAGTTCGTGCAATTCCATCCGACGGGGATCTATGGCGCGGGCGTGCTGATCACCGAGGGCGTGCGCGGCGAAGGCGGCTACCTCACCAATTCCGAAGGCGAGCGCTTCATGGAGCGCTATGCGCCGAACGCGAAAGACCTCGCCTCACGCGATGTTGTTTCACGCGCGATGACCATCGAAATTCGCGAAGGCCGCGGCGTCGGCCCGTTGAAGGATCACATCAATCTGCATCTGTCGCATCTGGATCCGAAGATCATCCACGAGCGCCTGCCCGGCATCTCCGAAAGCGCGCGCATCTTCGCAGGGGTGGACGTGACCAAGGAGCCGATCCCGGTTTTGCCGACCGTCCACTACAACATGGGCGGCATTCCTACGCTCTACATAGGCGAAGCGGTGACGTTGAAGAACGGCAATCCGGATACTGTCATCCCCGGCCTGATGGCCGTGGGCGAAGCGGCCTGCGTCTCGGTACATGGTGCCAACCGCCTCGGTTCCAACTCGCTGATCGATCTTGTGGTGTTCGGCAAGGCGGCGGGCGTGCAGGCGGCGAAATCCATTACGCCCGGCGAAGCGCATCAGGATTTTCCAAAAGACGCCGGCGACAAGGCGCTCGCCCGCCTCGACAAATTCCGCAACGCCAAGGGCAAGACCTCCACCGCACAAATGCGCGCGGCGATGCAGAAAGCGATGCAGGACGACGCCGCCGTGTTCCGCACCGGCGAGACTCTGAACAAGGGCCGCAAGCGCATCGACGAGATCTACAAAGGCATCGCCGATATCGGTGTCAGCGACCGTTCGATGATCTGGAATTCCGATCTGGTGGAAACGCTGGAATATGAAAACCTCATCCAGCAGGCGATTGTCACCATCGAAGGCGCTTGTACGCGGGAAGAAAGCCGCGGCGCGCATGCCCGCGAGGATTTCCCCAACCGCGACGACCAGAACTGGATGAAGCACACATTGTCGTGGCTGGACGAAAAAGGCTGGGCGAAACTCGACTATCGCCCGGTGCACACCTACACGCTCTCCAACGACGTCGAATACATCCCGCCCAAGGCGCGGGTTTATTAGACCGCCTAAATCGGGTTCTGGAATGCGTCTTTCGGAAGCTTGTATCGCTCTTAATGCGGGAGCTTATCCGCAACGATCTGTAGCTTGTGTATGTCCGGAGCCTTGGCGAACAGATCGGCCGCCTTGTCGCCCAACGCCTTTGCTACAGGGCCGTTCAAATGCGCGTCTCTTCCGGCCTCATCATCGAATGTATCAAATATGGCAAACCGCGACGGGCCTTCCTGAATCGCGTACCACGAAATCGTGCCCGCCTCGTTGTTGACCATCGGAACCGCGGAACGAAGAAATTTCTCCACTTCCTCTTCCTTCCCCGGCTTTGCTTCGAGGGCAACGTAGAGAGCATATTTCGTCATCTGACACTCCTGGCATTCCGGCTTATCCCCTTGAGTAGCAACGCGATCTTTTTGCTCTTGGTTCCTTTCGAAAAGCATCTCGCTCTGATCGATGCCCGATTTAATTGAGCGTGGCATCCTTGAAACGCCTTCGAAGCCCTCCATGTCTTACGCTGTAAGCGGGAGGCACGGATGACGTTATTGCCGTTGCTGCACGCGCCATTGGCCGTGCGTATCCATGTCGCGACAGTCGTGCCGGCTGCGATCATCGGCACCTGGCTCATTTTCTTCAGCGGCAAGGGCATGCCGTGGCATCGCGCGCTGGGCTATACCTATCTCACCCTGATGAGCTTCACCGCGATCACAACGCTCTGGATTCACCAACTGATGCCGAACGGGCCGTTCTTCGGGCTCTCACCCATTCATCTTCTGATCCCGCTGGTGCTGTTCGGCGTCTATAGCGCGCTACAGGGCGCGCGGACTCACAACATCGCGCGGCATCGTTATGCGATGCTCAGCGTCTATATCGGCGGCATCCTGATCGCCGGCGGATTCACCTTCGTCCCCGGCCGCATCATGCATGCGGTGGTTTTCGGGCACTGACCGTCACTGGACGTCGCCCTGCGAAATATTTTTCGTGTCGAGCGCAAATTTTTTTACGCGCAAATCCCTGCTACACGAAAGGGGATAATATGTTTCGGGAGCAGGATCAAATACTTAGGCTAAATTCCCTGCTTCGAACTTATTTTTCCCAATTAGCTTGACACCGTCACGGTACCCCCGTACATTCTTTCCAATTCTAGAACTGCGCCCGAAACGTAGACCCGCCGCGAAAGCCGCGGGTTTCTTGCGTTTTGGGGCCATCCCAAACTTGTCATCCCCGGCGAGGCGCGCCTTTCGCGCGCCGAGGGAAGGGGACCCAGGTATTTCAGCGATCACGGTGTGAAGCACCGGTTTTGTCTTTGCCACCTGGGTCCCCTTCCCCTCGTTCCCTTCGGTCACTCGGCCGGGGATGACAGCTTTTGTTTTTGAAGGAAGCACCCATGCCCAATCTCTAACCTCCCCTCACCCTGATTGCCTTATGGCCCGCCTGCCGGTGTTGTCCGCTGCTGATGCTTGCGACTGCCGGATAGGCCAAAGACCGATCATCACCCGGTTCACCGCGCACTCTGCTAAGCCGCGCTGAATAGGACGCGCCTCATATCGCGCATGGTGTTGAGGGATAAACACGCCTGCCTGCCTTCGCCCACGAGGCTCGCCAAGAGACGTGCGATGCGAAGCAGGAAAACTTGAATTCAATTCGGTACTGAAAAAACCGGACTCCCATTGTCGGGAGAATTGCGTCCGCGCGGAAGGCCGGTTCGCGAGCTTTACTTCAGCGCCTTGATCGCCGCTGCGATCTCCGCGCCTTTCGCCTGCTTGAATGCGATGCAGCGGTCGATGCGATCCTCGTTCTCTTTCAGCGCGCGTGGCGTGCCGGTGAGTTGCCCGGTCTTGGGCCCGAAGAATGCAGCAAGATCGGCTTTCGCGCCGGGATCGCAGGCGAATTGCAGGATGTTCGGCGCACTGCCGAGGCCCCCGGTGGAAAGGCGCTTTACGACTCCGTCGTAATTCGCCTTGAACCACGCCCATGCAACATCGCGGGCCTTCGCTTCGCCCTGCGTGTAGCGAAGCACGTAGCGCACGTCACCGATACGGATGGCGGGCGTCAGCGTCATGTCCAGCAGCTTGCGAAGCGGCGCCTCGTCATTCGAGCCGGCCACGGCATATATCGCGCTCTGGACGAAATACTCGTCCTGCGATTTCTGCATCGCGCCGATCACACTGTTCGCGAACGGCGCGCCTTCGGAAAGCACACCGGCGCGCAGGGCTTCGCGTACAAGCTCCGGCGCGATGCCGCCGCTGTCGGCGCCATTGGAAGCGAGATAGGCATGGGCTGCCTTGGTGAGTTGTGCAATCAGCGCGGGATCGCGGCCCTCCTCCACCAGAAGCTGGACGAGATATTGGCGCATCAGGGCATCGGCGGGCTTTTCACCCGGCTTTGCAGCCAGACCGAGCGGCGCAAGCCGCGCCGCAAACTTCGCGCGCACGAAAGCCTGTATCTTCGTCGCATCGGCAGGCGCGACGACGCCTGTCACCCGCAATTCGTGCAGTGAATCGGTGAGATTGAACGAGCCGCTCTCCAGCAGATCCCACTGGCTTACCGGCGCGAGCGTTCCGATCACGCCGAAATAATCCGCCGCGGAGCCGTAGCCACCGCGCATCGCCGCGTCGACATTGTGGAACAGCGTGAACTGATCGGCGGGGTCGAGCATCGGCGCCGCGCCGATCCATTTGCTCCAATCCACGTCGTCGCCGGAGAAGCGGTAATAGCCCGCCCCTTCCGCGTTGGGGAAAATCTGCGCCGGGCATTTATCGCCCAGCGTCACCTGCGTGGCCGGTGGGGTCACGATCTGGCAACTGCGCACGCCGTCCGCGGAGAGACACATCGGCACCTTCCAGTCATGCGAAACCGGTGCGATGCCGACACTGGTGTAAGGCGATTGCGCAACATTCACGCCGGGCGTTCCCGGCGTGCAGGCAAGTTGCATCTTCAGGAGCGGGATGCCCGGCTGGTTGATGAAAGAGTTGAACGCATCCACGATTTCCGGATGGTTCGTGGCTTCAGCGATGGTGCCAATGAAATCCTGCGCACTGGCATTTTTGAACGCGAATTTGGAAAGGTAAGCGTGGATGCCCTTCTGCCAGTCCGCCGCACCGACATAGCTTTCGAACATCGCCAGGACGGCCGCGCCTTTGGAATAGGTGATATCATCGAACGCATTGTCGATGTCGTCAGGATTGTTGACCGGATTGCGGATCTGCCGCGCGCTCGGCAATTCGTCGAGGCGCATGACCGACAATGCCGAATTGAGCGTTTCACGGCCGAATTCTTCATCCGGCTTTACCTGATCGGAAATCTTGTACTCCATCCAGGTCGCGAAGGCTTCGTTCAGCCAGATGTCATCCCACCATTTGGGCGTGACGAGATCGCCGAACCATTGATGCGCCAGCTCATGGGCCTGAACGTCGAGGCTGGAGCGCTTCTGCTCCAGCGGCGC
>DASXHQ010000069.1:0-21874 GCA_036488415.1 Rhizomicrobium sp. | reverse complement strand
TCGCCAAATATTTCCCGCCGGAAGCCAAAGCCAAGGCCGTCGAGCTGGTGAACAATCTGCTCAAGGCCTATGACGCCGACATCAAGACGTTGGCGTGGATGACGCCGGCGACACGCGAGAAGGCGCTCTACAAGCTGCATCATTTCGGCGTGAAGATCGGCTATCCCGACCACTGGCGCGATTATTCCAAGCTGGTGATCAAGCGCGACGATCTTCTGGGCGACATCAAGCGGGCCAATCTGTTCGAGTTCAACCGCCAGCTCGTCCGCATCGACCAGCCGGTGGATAGGACAGAATGGGGCATGACACCGCCGACGGTGAACGCCTACAACAACTTCCAGCAGAACGAGATCGTGTTCCCGGCGGCGATCATGCAGCCGCCCTTCTTCGATCCCAACGCGGATGACGCCGTGAACTATGGCGGCATCGGCGCGGTCATCGGCCATGAGATCAGTCATGGCTTCGACGATCAGGGTTCGAAGTTCGACGCCACCGGCGCGTTCAACAACTGGTGGACGCCGGAAGATCGCGCGGCGTTCGAAACCCGCGTGAAGGCGCTGGGCGCGCAGTACGACTCTTACGAGCCCCTGCCCGGCCTGCACATCAAGGGCGCCAACACGATGGGCGAGAACATCGCCGACAACGCCGGCATCACCATCGCATTGAAGGCCTATCACATCTCGCTGAACGGCAAGAAGGCGAAGGTGATCGACGGCTACACCGGCGATCAGCGCTTCTATCTGTCCTTCGGCCAGATCTGGCAGGGCAAATATCGCGAAGGGGCGCTCCGCCAGCAGGTGCTCTCCAACGAGCACAGTCCGCCGGAGTTCCGCGCCATCGGCGCCACGCGCAATCAGGACGAATGGTACAAGGCATTCGACGTGCAGCCGGGCACCAAATATTACCTGCCGCCCGACAAACGCGTGCATTTCTGGTGACAAAAAGGAGCGCCGCGGAGAAATCCGCGGCGTTTCTCTTTCTGCTTCGGAGGCGCAACGAAGCCCTCGGCAACCCGCGCCCCATTCCTGCGTTGGCAAACGACGCCGAAGGAATCTGTCACGAATGTGGAACTTGGAACTGTTGCGCTCGCATGCGGGCGCCATAGCGGGAACTGCCATTGCCGCGACGGCGACACTGTTCCCGTCCACATCCCACAACACTGATTACAGACAATTTACGCCGCACATTCCGCCGCACAAGATTTCGCCGGCTCCTATGCGGGCGACGGTGCCGCCGACATTGCAGCCGCGCACCAAGCCTTCGATCTCCGCGGCGTTTGAGGAGGAACAAGGGATGAGTCCCAGCCGTCGGATGAAGCGGTGGGACCCGTTCGTCGCCGCTGCCGCGCGCCGCTTCGCCGTTCCGAAAACCTGGCTCTACGCGGTGATGCAGCTGGAAAGCGGGGGCTGCACGATGCTTTCGCAAACCCGGCCCATCGTCTCCAGCGCGGGTGCGATGGGGCTGATGCAGCTCATGCCAGACACCTATGGCGAGATGCGCCGGCAAATTGGGCTTGGCGCGGACCCCTTCGATCCACACGACAACATCTTCGCCGCTGCGGCTTACCTGCATTGGCTGAAAACCAAATATGGCTATCCCGCGATGTTCGCAGCCTACAATGACGGCCCCGGCAATCTCGAAGCGCGCTTGCGCGATGCCGGTTTGCTGCCGCAGGAAACGCAAAACTATCTCATCCGCATCAACGCCAAGCTTTCACCGGGCACGCCGTTGGATGGCCGCTTCACGGCAACGATCGCGCCGCCACCGCGCGCGCCCGATCCGGTGAAATTCACGAACGCCGATGGCGCGCCGTTGTGGATCGACATCAACGCCGCATCCTCCGTCTCCGTTCGCGCCGCGCAACCGGGCGAGTATGGCCCCAACGTCCGCTCCGTCGTGACGGTGGGCGCGGCAAAACATGGCGTCTGGGAAGCCGTCGCGATGGCGCAATACCGCATCACCTCGCATGGCGGAACGCTGCAGAGCGGGACGTTGTGAGGAAAATCACCACGCGCGGCTCTTCTTCGTCACCGTTTTCTTTTTCGCCGTCTTCACCGGCTTCTTTTTCGCCTTCTTCGTCTCCGCCGCGCGCGCCACATCGAGCGCCGCGCGCGCCCATTGCGCCAGTTCCTCCGGATCGTCATAGAGCCGGTCGGGCAGCGCGAACCAGGTGGTGACGATCGTCTCACCCGTGCTACGCTTCAGGAAGGAGAACGGCTTGGTCTTCTCCGCAATGAACGCCTTGCGCGTTTCTTCGTCGGTTTTGAAGTAGATGACATCGGAAAACACCATGCCGATCATCACCTCATCCACAACAATCCCTTCCCCGCCGAAGAACCGGCGCAGCCTTATCGGCCCAAACTCGGCAAACAGATCGTCAAAACGGTGCGCGTCCATGCGCCATTATCGGCACATCCTGCGCCGCCTGCGCAATCATGCCGTCGCCAGCAACGCGCGGGTTTCGGCGACGACGCGGTCCTGGAACGCCGGATCGCGCACCTGCGCGGAGCCGAGCTTGGGGCGGCCACGCTCGTCATAATAGACGCCGGTCCGCCCGGCCTTGTTGATCGCGACTTTGGTGATCACGCGCGCGGCGCGCTTGGGCGTGCTCAGGAACGGCATGAAGGGCATCAGCACTGGCACGAGCAGCGGAAGGATGTGGTTCGCGGCAAAGCGCGCGGACGCACTCATATCGCTTCGCCCAAGACCGGTGTTGACGTTCACGCCCGGCTCGACCGCGTTGAAATGCAGACGCGGCGTCTCGCGCGCGAAGGCCAGCGCGGTGGCCAGCGAGCATTGTTTCGATGTGGCATAGGAGTCGCCGCCCGCAAGCGTGGAGCCGCCGGGTTTCCATTCGCCGCGCGCACTCGCCTCCGCGGAGATGTAGCGCGCGCCGCGGAAACCGAAGCGCTTGGCGGGCTGCCGCTCCGGATCTTCCACGGCGGAGGCGAGGAAGACGACATTCGCGCCGTCCGGCAGATGCGGCACCAGCGCCTCGGTTAGCGCGAATGGCCCCAGATGGTTGGTCGCGAAGGTCGTGTCCCAGCCCAGCGCGGTCTTCGTGGCGCGCGTCTCCCGGATGCCGGCGTTGTTGATGAGCGCGGCAATCGGCAGATGGAGCCCGACAATCTCCGCCGCCGCGCGCCGCACGCTCACCGGATCGGACAGATCGCACACTACCGACACCGCGCGCCGCCGTTTGCGTTCGATGGTCTTCTGCATATCGGCAAGCTTGGCGGGATCGCGCCCCACCAGCACGACCGTGCCGTGCTTGGCCAGCTCCAGCGCCGTGGCGCGTCCAATGCCGGCGGTGGGGCCGGTGATGATGTAAGCCTTGCGATCCTTCGGCATGGTGCTCTCCATTTTTGATGTCTGTCTTGTCAGTCACAAAGGGCAAAAGAACGCGTTTCGCACGCGCTATTTCTTCAAAAACTTGCGCACCGCGATCAGAAATTCCTCGGGGGCGTCGTAAGGCACGCCATGACCTGCGTTGGCGACGGTAACAAGTTGCGCGTCGGGGATGGTTCGAACCATCCGTTCTGCGATCTGTGCGGAGAGAATGTCGGAAATTTCACCCCGAACGATGAGCGTCGGCACTTCGATGTTCGCGCACGATCTCCAGGCCTCTTCCGGATTCCGCAGCCGCAAGGCGCCCGGCGAACGCAATGCGCGGTCATAACGATAGGTCCAGCGGCCGTCTTCGATCCGCATCAAGCTGGCGTCGGAACGCTGCCGATGAAGCGCCTCGGGCGGGCGGCGGTTGTCGGCGCGCGCCGCGGCAAACGCTTCTTCGCGGCTTGCAAAGACATCTGCTGCCTGCACGTTGGCCTGGATGCGGCCGGATCCGGATCGGTCCATCTCCGGGCCGATATCGACGATGACGCAGGCGGCCAGCGGCTTGGGGCGGCGGCCGGCATATTCCATCGCAATCAGTCCGCCCAGCGACAAGCCGAGAAGCGTGAAATCCTTTAAGGCCAGCGCCTGCGCGAAAGACTCCAGATCGCCGGTCATATCGTCGATGCCGTATTGGCCTGCCCAGCCGGTCTCGCCGTGACCGCGCAGATCGAGCGCCAGCACGCGATAGCGGTCCGTCATCGCCTCGGCGAAAGCGTCCCAGGATCGGGCGTGGCCGGTAAAACCATGCAAGAGAACCAGACTTGGCGCATCCAAACGCTGCGACGGCCAATCGCGAAAATGAAAACGAAGGCCGCGCATCTCAACAAGCTCATCGGCGACGGCTGCATTTCTGTTTGCTGTCATCTTCTCATTCTGGCCGATGCTTTGCATGGCGAACCCTCATAAATGTCTGTCCAGTCAGTCATTCTTCAGGCCAAAAAAATTTCAGCCCAACATGCCCCACAGGGCTTCGAACCCGGCCTTGCTGTGCTTCTTCGCGTGCGCAGGATCGGCGAGCATGAAATCCATCGTGGCATCGCCCACCGCGTTCATCATCGCGATCACGAACGGCATCGGTGCGTTGCGTAGCGGGCCCTTGGCGCGGCTGCGCTCCAGCACCGCCGCGACACCAGCCATCGCCTTATGCCCCGCAGCCTTGCTGGCGGGCGTGATGTCTTCCGACATGGTGAGCAACGCCAGCGCGTGCCGCTTGTCGGGATGCGCCATCGCCCACCCCATCGAGTTCGACCAGAAGCGGGCCATCTGCGTGCGGATATCCGCCTTCGCCGGCAGCCCCTTCATCGAAGCCGACGCCGCCTCGGCTTTCAGTTCGAGATAAAGCTGGTTGAAGAGATCGGCCTTGGTCTCGAAGTATGTGAACAGCGAGCCATTGGAGACGCCCGCCTCCTTCGCGATGGCCGCCGTCGCCGCGCCGAGCCCGTCCCGGGCGATCACGCGCGTTGCCGCCGCCATGATCGCGCTGCGCCTGTCGTCGCTTTTGGGCCGGGCCACGTTTCGTCCTTTCGTGGCCGCCGGTTTATAAGAGAGTGACTAGTCAGTCAAGCGGGCTTGCCCGCGCCATAGCGCAAGCCGTCGATCAGGAGCGCGAGCATGCGCTGGGTGTGATCGGGCGAGGCGTCGTAAGGGGTGCGGCACAGGCTCACCGCGGCGCTGAGAAGATCGCCGGGCGCGACACCTTCGCGGATTTCACCGGCGTCCACCGCCCGCTTCAGCAACATCGCCATCGCGGGGCGCAGCTTCGCATCGTAATAAACGGGCAACGGCTCATAAGCCGGATCGCCGGAATGCAGCGCCGTCGCCAGCCCGCGCTTGGCCGCCACGAATTGCGTGAAACGCTGCATCCAGCGCGACAGCGCTTCCGCCGGCGGATATTTCGCCGCCAGTTCCGCGGCTGCATCCGCGCAGGCATCCACCTCTTGCCGGAACACGGCGACGATCAAATCCGAGCGCTGCGGGAAATGGCGATAGACGGTGCCCACGCCGACGCCCGCCTTCTGCGCGATGTCGCGCACCGGCGCATCCACGCCGGATTTGGCGAATACGGCCAGCGCCGCTTTCAGCAGCATCTCCAGGTTGCGCTGCGCATCCGCGCGCTGCGGGGCTTTCGCGGGTTTCGTCTTCGACTTCACAATTACCTCTTGCTAAACGGAACCTTGTTCCGTACAAACGGAATACCGTTCCGCTTATGCAATATAGCGATTCCCGCCAAGCTGCGCCACTGGCGCATCGCAGAAGGAGCAGACCCATGCCGAACAACGATCGCATCGCCCTCATCACCGGCGCCAATCAGGGCATCGGCTTTCAGATCGCCAAGGAGCTCGCCGCCAAGGGGATCACCGTGCTGGTCGGCTCGCGCAATTCGGGCAACGGCAAGAAAGCCGCAAGCCAGATCGGCGCAAAGGCGCATCCCATCCAGCTCGATGTCACGAACAAAGCCTCCATCGCGGCGGCGGCGCGGCGCATCGGCAGGAAATTCGGCCATCTCGACATTCTGGTGAACAACGCGGCCATCGCCAGACTCGGGCGCGCGAAAGGCCCCGTGGAAGAGGCCGCGAAGAAGGGCAAGCTCAGCGTCGCGCCGCTGAACGATATCCGCACCGTTTATGAAACCAATGTCTTCGGCGTCATCGCGGTGACGCAGGCGATGCTGCCGCTTTTGCGCAAATCGAAAGCGGCGAACATCGTGAATGTGTCGAGCGGCGTGGGTTCGCTCACGCGCACCTTGGGCGAAGGCGGCGAGCATCTGCGAGAAATCTTCGGCACGTATTCGGCGTCGAAGACCGCGCTCAACGCGGTGACGGTGGGCTTCGCGCTGGATCTGAAGGCGGAAGGCATCAAGGTCAACGCCGCCTGCCCCGGCTTCACCAGGACGGCGCTCAACAATTTCCACGGCACGCAGAGTGTGGAGGAAGGCGCCCAGGAGCCGGTGCGCCTCGCCCTCCTCGGCCCCGACGGCCCCACCGGCACCTACTCAAACGCAAAAACTGGGACGCTGCCGTGGTGATCGAGCTCTTTCTTTGCACAAAATAATGTCGTCATGGCCGCCCTTGTGGCGGCCATCCATTTTCCAGAGCCCGAAGGAATTGGGTATCCTGTCGCTGTATTTCCACCAGCGATAGGAGTGGCCGGTGAACGCGGATGAATATCTTGAGGCAAGGCTCGATGCGGAAATTGAGTGGTACGATAGGAAAAGTGCGAACAACAAATTGGCGAACACGGTTTGTAGAGTTGTTGAGATCACCTGTGCGGCACTTATTCCGCTCCTAGCCGGATACACCAAACAAGGCCCACCGTATCTTTCGATTGCGACCGGAGCTTTAGGCGTTGCCGTTGCGATTGCAGCCGGAATCTCGGCTCTGCTCAAATTTCAAGAACAGTGGATAAAGTATAGAACGACGGCGGAATCCTTGAAAAAAGAGAAATACCTATTTCTCACAAAGGTAGAACCGTACAATACTGACGATCCGCTCCCAATGTTAGTGCAGCGAGTCGAAACCTTGGTTTCGCAAGAAAACACAAATTGGGCGCAATACATGATGAAACCTACAAAGGAGGGAAATCATGGCTAGAAAGCGGATTTTCATTAGCTACGATCACGAGAATGATGCGCGTTATAAGAACCTCTTGCACGCGTGGAACAAGCACAACGATTTTGATTTGCAGATTTACAATGGCTCCCTACATATCGCTATCAACAGCCAAAATGCTGCCTACGTGAAAAGCCAAATTAGGCCGATGATCACTTGGTGCAGCTACCTTCTCTGCCTCATTGGCGAGGACACTCATAAAAGTGCGTGGATCGATTGGGAGATAAACACGGCTGTCGAGAACGATAAGCGATTGATTGCAGTGAAAATTACCAAGGACTGCATCAGCCCGCCGGCGATCATGAATCGCGGTGCGACATGGGCACTTTCGTTCAACTATGAAGCAATTAAAAAAGCGATTGACGGCGCATAAGCTACGGAACAAGCGAAGAATTAGATGTTCCAAGGCGCATTGTATTTGATGTGGCGTCGCGACTAAGCACCACCATCGGTAGCTTTACCTCCCTCTTCGGGCTTATCGTGAACGACGCGCGAGCGCGAATTGCGCGCAACTTTTGATAGCGCACGCTCTATCATGCGAGGAAGGTATCTTGTCAACATGAATGTGTCTTCGTCTACTCCGCGAGTAATATCAAAGAACATCGGGTGATCCGCTGCTTCAAGCACTTCCATCAATTGCGTTTTGGCGTCTTCTATCGCGGCCTCGCTCCCAGATCGTATCGCTCGGTAAAGCTCTAAGCCCGGCTCGTAAAACCAAGGTAATTCATCGCGAAGTATCGAAACAAGTATCAGTAAGCCCGTGGCGCTACTGCGCTTCTCTCCTGCAAGTGGACCCACAAAAAGCAGTTCTTCGAACATCTTTGGATGGAAACGTCGCCCCTTAAACTTATTACGCGAAAATGTGCGAACACGATCATCGACGCGTTCCGGCAATTCCCGCACCATTGCCTTCACTTCCTCGAACAGCTTAGCAACGTTCTTGTCTTCTTCCGCTCCTTCGGGGGGAGCAACCGTTTTCCCACGAGCTTTCAGAATTTCACCAACTTTGGCGCAGAATATTTTTACCTGCATCCGAACCGCTTCTTCGCGCGGAGCGGCGTCGGGGTTACGTCGCAAAAGCTGCACTACTAGCTTTGTCAGCGAGTCTTCATCTCCACCACAATTCTGAAATTGCCCAAAAGGGCCCGCACTGACCGTTTCCAATGGAACCCCAAGAGCGACGCCTAGAACAGTTGTCTCCAATTTCCCCTTCGCAACACCAGCTTCATAGAGAATCCAAGGTCGCTCGATACTTTGATGCGTCAACAGTGCAACTACGTCCGTCGACTCTTCTAGCCGGGACATAATTGATCGGTACCATTCAGCCCCGAAAGGAATGCCAGTCGTGCCCTTCTTGTCTGAAGCCCGAAAAGATTTGAGCATTCCGGCGCTAACATCAGTGAGCAAATTTGAAAATGCTTCCGCCAAGTCCGCATCCCGACTGTCATGGCTCACAAACACCAAAGCATTTCCATGGACAGGTAGACGGGGCTCAATTGGTGTGGAGTTAGAACGTTCTACTTCCGTAGGTTTTGCTGGTATTCTTTTATGAGCTGTCTTTTTCATTGGAATCGCCCCTTCGCCTTGCCGAAGTCTAATCAATCCTAGGGCCGACGCGCAGCATTTCACTTGCGAGCAAAACGACTGACAATTTGTCAGATATTTTTTCCTGATATGTCTTGACTGTCCTACTATGTTCTTTATATGTTCTCTCGTCATTCGAAGGAGAACGCCGTTGCCGACCTAGCGATACCGCAAGAACAGACAGGTAAGGGGCCACTCTTGCGTGGACCTCGCGCGACGCCGGTTTTCGGCACCGAAACCCCTTTGGGGCGGTGTTTTCCGGATTGGCGGATCGCATGCAAACCGGGGAGGTGGAAGCGAAGGTGCTTTGTGGTTGATCTGAAAGACGGTCTTCGATGGGCCTGCTGTGTAGCGAAAAACCGTTGGGCCTTGCGGGACGAAAACTCCCGCCGGGCCCTTCTTTTATGGGGTGTTTGTTGTGCCGTTCCCCAAACCCAAAACCGTCATGGCCGGGTTCCCGGCCATCCATTTTCCAGAGGCGGAGCCAAGCCTGGCGCTGTCTCTGGAAAATGGATGGCCGCCACGAGGGCGGCCATGACGAACTGGGAGGAAAACGAAACGGAGGCCCGAAAACTTTACTTCAATCCACCTTGGCCGGGGTGATCGACACGCTTTCGCCGCAGCCGCAGGCGGCCGTCTGGTTCGGATTGTTGAACACAAAGCGCGCGCCCAGCTTCTCGCGCACGAAATCCATCTCGGTGCCGATGAGGAACATGATCGCCTTGGGATCGATGAACACCTTCACGCCCTTGTCTTCCACCACTTCCTCGAAAGGCTGCGCGGTGTCGGCGTAATCCATCGTGTAGCTCATGCCCGCGCAGCCGCCGTTCTGAACGCCCACGCGAACGCCCGCATGCGCGCCGTTCGACTGCTCGATGATCTCGCGGATGCGCGCAGCCGCCGCATCCGAAAGCCGGATCGCCTTGGGCCGCTCGCGCTTGGGTCTTTGTGTGGTCTGGGTTTCCATCAGTACATGTTCAGTTCGAGTTTCGCGGATTCGCTCATGCATTCCGGGGTCCAGGGCGGATCGAAGGTCATGTTCACCGTCACCTGCCCGATGCCTTCGACGCCTTCCAGCGCGGTCTTCACCATCACCGGCATCTCGCCGGCCACCGGACACGCCGGCGCGGTGAGCGTCATATCCACCGTGACGTCCTTATTGTCCGCGACATCGACCTTATAGATAAGGCCGAGTTCATAGATGTCCACCGGGATCTCCGGATCGTAAACCGTCTTCAGCGCCGCGATGAGCTTGACGGTGAAGTCCTCCAGCTCTTCGGGTGAGAGCGCGCCAGAGTCTTTAGAAGCTTCTATCTTTTGTGCTTCGGCGTTCATTCTGTCTTGGCGGTGTCGCCGCCCTCCAAAGCCGATTTCATCGTATGCCACGCCAAGGTGGCGCATTTCACGCGCATGGGAAATGCCGACACACCGGCCATCACGTCAAGCTGTTCGCGGTCGTCGCCCTTCAGGTCCGTGGCGTCCTCGCCCTTCACCAGATGCAGGAAACCGCCCATCAGCTTCTCCGCTTCCGCCACCGTGCGGCCGACCACCATGTCCGTCATCATCGAGGCCGAAGCCTGGCTGATGGCGCAGCCGCGGCCTTCGAACTTGATGTCGGCGATGCGGTCGTTCTTGTCGACAATGAGGTTGATCTTCACCCGATCGCCGCACAGCGGGTTGTAACCCTCGGCGGTGTTGGTGGCGCCTTCCAGCGGCCCGAAATGGCGCGGGTGCTTGGAGTGATCGAGGATCACATCCTGGTAAAGCTCGCGAAGACTATCATCCATCATGTCAGCTCAAAATCTTTCGCGCTTTGGCCAACGCCGCAACCAGCGCATCCACGTCGGCGCGGGTGTTGTACATCGCAAAGGAGGCGCGGCTGGTGGAAGCGACGCCAAAACGCTCCATCAACGGTTGCGCGCAGTGATGCCCGGCGCGCACCGCCACGCCTTCCCTGTCTAATATGGTGGCGACATCGTGCGCATGCATCCCCTCGGTCTCGAAAGACAGGATCGCGCCCTTCCCCGGCGCATCGCCGATCACCCGCAACCAGTTGAAGTCCCTCACGGCATCGCGGGCATAGGTCAGCAGATCGTGCTCATGCGCTTTGACCGCCTCGCGGTCGAACGAGTTCATGTAGTCGATCGCCGCCGCCAGCCCGACGCTTTCGATGATCGGCGGCGTCCCCGCCTCGAACCGCGCCGGCGGATCGGCATAGGTGACGTTCTCGCGTGTAACTTCGCGGATCATCTCGCCGCCGCCATTGAACGGCCGCATCGCCTTCAGATGCGCCCGCTTGCCATAAAGCGCGCCGATACCCGTCGGGCCATAAAGCTTGTGCCCGGTGATGGCGTAGAAATCGATATCCAGATCGCGGACATCGACAATCTCATGCACCGCGCCCTGGCAACCATCCGCCAGCACCGGCACGCCCTTGGCATGCGCCCGCGCCACGATCTCTTTCAGCGGGGTCACGGTGCCCAGCACATTCGACATATGCGTGATGGCAATCAGCTTCGTCTTCGGCCCGATGGCGGCATCCAGCGCCTCGACATCCAGCGAGCCGTCGTCCCGCACATCCACCCAGCGCAGCACCGCGCCCTGCCGCTCGCGCAGGAAATGCCACGGCACGACGTTGGAATGATGCTCCATCACCGACAGCACGATCTCGTCGCCCGGCTGGATGCGCGGCGCGAGGAAGGAATAGGAGACAAGATTGATCGCCTCCGTCCCGCCCTTGGTGAAAACAATCTCGTCTTCATGGGCCGCATTCAGGAACGTCTGCACCGTGCGGCGTGCCGCTTCATAGCGATCCGTCGATTGCGCGGAGAGGTAATGCACACCGCGATGAACATTCGCGTATTCGCTTTCGGCAAAATCCCGCATCGCATCCAGAACCTGCCGCGGCTTCTGCGAAGAGGCCGCGCTATCCAGATAAACGAGCTTCTTGCCGTAAACCGGCTTCTCAAAGATCGCGAAATCCGCACGCGCCGCCAGCGGATCGAAACCGGCGTTGATGGTTTTGGGGATGGCGGTCACGACAACCCCTCCAGCGCCGCATCCACCTCTTGCCAGATGGAGGCGCGAACAGTCTCATTCTCGATCTGCGCCACCGCATCGCCGATAAAAGCCCGCATCAGCAGTGCTCGCGCTTCGTTCTCCGGAATGCCGCGCGAGCGCAGATAGAACAGCGACTCCGCATCCAGATCGCCGACCGCCGCGCCATGCGCGCATTTCACATCATCGGCAAGAATTTCCAATTCCGGCTTAAGATCGATCTCCGCACGATTGCCCAACAGGAGGCCCTTTGCAGTCTGGCGGCTATCCGACCCGTTCGCGCCTTGTGCGACCGTCACCTTGCCCTGATAGACGCCGCGCGCATGGCCGCCGGCTACATATTTGAAAAGCTGCGTGCTCGGCGTCTTGCCGCCGGTATGCGTCACATGCGTGGTCACATCGGCATGACCATCGTTCAACACGCCGACGCCGGAGAGATGCGTCTGCGCGCCATCGCCGTCCAGCGCGATGTGCAATTCGGTGCGCGAAAGCTTGGCGCCGAAATCGGCAAAGTGTCCGCGATAGGTCGCATCACGCGCCACGCTGCTGGAAATCTCGCAGATGCGGATCGCCTGGGCGGCTTTCGGCGTCCGCCGCAGATGCGTCAGGTGCGAACCCTGCGCCAGAACGATCTCCACACCGATATTCTGGAAGCCGGAAAATTCCGCTGCATCTTCGACAAGGGTTAGCGAAGCAGCTTCTTCCAGCACGATCAGAGCGCGCGCCTGCCCTTCGCCGGACAAGCGGATTTTCACATCGCCGGAACCACCGCGCGGAACGCGCAGGGCAAAGCCGCTCGTTGCGAAACCAAGCGATGCCGCGTCCATCGCATTGGTCCTGGTCAACGAACCAAGATGCTGTTTCACCCAGTCCGGAAGTTTCTTTTTGGACAAGTCGAACAGTTCGACGCCGTCCGGCAGTTCGTTGATCTTCCACGATACGGCCCCGGCCTGTTCCACCTTGTCGGCGCCCAGAACCGCATGCAGATCGCTGTATTTCCATTCCTCCACGCGGCGATGCGGAACGCCGTTGGAGCGGAAGCCCTCGCGGGCTTTCTCGCGGCGTGCATTGAGCGTGGAGACCGGCGCGTTCATGCCGCGTCCTTGATGATCTGCTCGTAGCCTTTGGCTTCGAGCTCATGCGCCAGTTCCTTGCCGCCTTCCTTGATGATGCGGCCGCCGGACAGCACGTGCACGCGATCGGGCACAATGTAATTCAAGAGGCGCTGGTAATGCGTGATCACCAGCATGGCGCGGTCAGGGCTACGCAAGGCATTCACCCCCTCGGCCACCAGTTTAAGCGCATCGATATCGAGGCCGGAATCGGTTTCGTCCAGAATGGCGAGTACGGGCTGGAACAGCGCCATCTGCAAAATCTCCAGCCGCTTCTTCTCGCCGCCGGAGAAGCCGACATTGAGTGGGCGCTTCAGCATCTCTTCCGAGACTTTCATCGCCGCTGCCTTTTCGCGAACGAGGCGCAACACGCCGACGGCATCCACTTCCTTCTCGCCGCGCGCGCGGCGCTGCGCGTTCAGCGCGGTCTTGAGGAAAGTAAGCGTGGTGACACCCGGAATCTCCACCGGATATTGCATGGCGAGGAACACGCCCTTCGCCGCGCGCTGATCCGGCGACAACGCCGTCAAATCTTCGCCCTTATAGGTGATGCTACCAGACGTGATCTCGTAACCCGCGCGACCCGCCAGCACATAAGACAGCGTGGACTTGCCGGACCCGTTAGGCCCCATGATCGCATGCACCTCACCCGCGCCGACGCTGAGCGTCAGCCCTTTGAGGATTTCCCTGTCACCCACCCTGGCGTGAAGGTTCTTGATCTCAAGCATCAATGCGCTGCTCCACCATTACCGCCTACAGCGCGATCTATCGCAGCGCTTTGCACTTTCATTTCGTGATTCAGTGCGTCACGTGAGAAATCGTCCTTGAAGGCGTGATAGAGGGCCCATACAAACCCCGACACCGATGACTTCATAACCGCTTCCTTGAAATATGGATCACTAGCCAAATCCGCAGCTTTGTCTGCATAGGCTTTGGCTAACTCATGTAGTTCAACAGTGATTTTGTCGATGGCGGTATCTGGATAACTCATCCCACGCTCCCCTCCAGCGAGATGCCGACGAGCTTTTGCGCTTCGACGGCGAATTCCATCGGGAGTTGCTGCAGCACTTCCTTGCAGAAGCCGTTGACGATCAGCGATACCGCCTCGTCCTGCGGAATGCCGCGTGCCAAGCAATAGAACAGCTGATCTTCCGCGATCTTCGACGTGGTCGCTTCATGTTCGATGCGGGCCGACGGGTTGCGCGCTTCGATGTAGGGCACGGTATGCGCGCCGCACTCGCCGCCGATCAGTAGCGAGTCGCACTGCGTATAGTTGCGCGCCTTCTCCGCTTTCGGATGCAAGCTCACCAAACCGCGATAGGTATTCTGTGCCTTGCCCGCGCTGATGCCCTTGGAGATGATCCGCGAGCGCGTGTTCTTGCCCAGATGAATCATCTTGGTGCCGGTGTCGGCCTGCTGAAAATGGTTGGCGATGGCGATGGAATAGAACTCGCCCACGCTGTCGTCGCCGCGCAGGATACAGCTGGGGTATTTCCAGGTGATCGCGGAGCCGGTTTCCACCTGCGTCCAGGAAATTTTCGAGCGATGCCCGCGGCAATCGCCGCGCTTGGTGACGAAATTGTAGATGCCGCCTAAGCCGTTCTCGTCGCCGGGATACCAGTTCTGCACCGTAGAGTATTTGATCTCCGCGCCTTCCAGCGCGATGAGCTCGACCACGGCGGCATGCAACTGGTTCTCGTCGCGCTTGGGTGCCGTGCAGCCTTCGAGATAGGAAACGTAAGAGCCTTCATCCGCGATGATCAGCGTGCGCTCGAACTGGCCTGTCTCGCTCGCATTAATGCGGAAATAAGTGGAGAGCTCCATCGGGCAGCGCACGCCTTTGGGCACATAGACAAACGTGCCATCGGAGAACACCGCCGAGTTCAGCGTGGCGAAGAAATTGTCCGTCACCGGAACGACGGTGCCCAGATACTTTTTCACCAGATCGGGATAATCGCGGATCGCTTCGGAAATCGGGCAGAAGATCACGCCCGCTTCGTTCAGCTTGTCCTTGAAAGTGGTGGCGACCGAAACGGAATCGAACACCGCATCCACAGCCACGCCGGCCAGCGCCATCTGCTCATGCAGCGGGATGCCCAGTTTCTTGTAGGTCTCCAGCAGCTTAGGATCGACTTCGTCCAGCGACTGCTTCAGCGGCGTGTTCTTCGGCGCGGCGTAGTAATAAGCGTTCTGATAATCGATCTTTTGATAATGCACGCGCGCCCAGTTCGGCTCGCGCATTTGCGTCCAGCGCGCGAACGCGCCAAGGCGCCATTCCAGCATCCAGTCCGGTTCGCCCTTCTTGGCCGAGATGAATTTGACGGTCTCTTCGGAGAGTCCCTTCGGCGCGCGCTCCATCTCGATATCGGTGACGAAGCCGTATTTGTATTTGTCGCCAAGCTCGGCGACTTTTTCGCGGGTTTCGATTGCGGCCATCAGCCACCTCCCGCGGCGGCGAGCGCCAGCTTGCGACCCATGAGCCGCTGGAGCGAATGGATCAGCGCGTCGATATCCACCACGCCATGCTCTGGCCCGAAGCTTGCGCGCAGCGCGCAACGGGCCAGGCTCTCATCCACATTCATCGCTTCCAGCACATGGCTGGGCGAAACCTTGCCGGACGAACAGGCTGCGCCGGAGCTCACGCAGATGCCGTCGAGATCCAGCGCCATCAATGTGCTTTCCGCCTGCAATTGCGGAATGGCGAAGCAGGAGAGATTCTTCTGCCGCACTTCATGGGTTCCGAACACCACGGCATTCGGCTCCATATTGCGCAGCGATTCTTCGAAATAGGTGCGCAAGGCGCCGACATGCTCGCTCTCGGCATCGAACTTCGCCTGCAGCGCACGAGCAGCGGCGCCGAAGCCCGCGATGCCGATGACGTTCTGTGTCCCCGCGCGACGGCGCATCTCCTGCGACCCGTTGAACAGCGGCGACAGCGGGGAGCCTTCGCGCGCAATCAAGGCACCTGCGCCCTGCGGCCCGCCGATCTTGTGCGACGCCAGCGAAAGATAATCCGCGCCCCAGGCGGAAAATCGCACCGGACTATAGCCGCTCGACACTGCATCCACATGCAGCAGCGCGCCCTCGCCGCCTTCCTTGCGTAGGATCGCGGCAAGTCCGGCGACATCTTCAATCACGCCGGTCTCGTTGTTCGCGAAGATCAGCGAAACGAGAACGCGGCCTTTCCCGTTCATCAACAGCGAACGGAACACCAGCGGATCGATGCGGCCATGCTCCGTCACCGGAACGACGGTCAGCACCAGACCCGGAGTCTTTTCGGCGAGATCGCGCGCAACCGACAACGCGCTATCATGCGCCGTTGCAGCCACGAACAATCGTGTGATGCGTTTTTCCGCATCCAACGCACCCGCAACCGCACCACGCAGCGCCAGCGCATTCGCTTCTGTCCCGCCGCTGGTGAAAATCACGTCGCCCGGCTTGGCGCCCGCGAATGCCGCCACCTGCTCGCGCGCATCTTCAATCAGCTTGCGCGTGGAACGCCCCGCGGCGTGAACCGAAGACGGATTTCCGCAAAGCTCCAGCGCGCGCAGCATCGCGGCCTTCGCTTCCGGACGGAGTGGCGCTGTCGCATTGTGATCGAAATAAATCATGACCGAGAAACTCAGGCCGCCGCTTGGGCGTCTACTTTTTCGTCCTGCTTCAGCTCGCACGGCTTGGTGCGGCCAAGAATCCGCTTCTCCACCACATCGGCCAGCGTAACCGACGAAAGGAAAACGTGGATCTGCCGTCCAAGTTCTTCCCAGAGGTCATGTGTCACGCAGCGTGTCGTTGTGCCGGTGCATCCCTTGGGACTGCCAGGACGGCAACGGGTGGCGGTGATCGGCTCGTCCACCGCCATGATGATGTCGGCGATGCGCACTTCGGCGGACGGACGCGACAAACGATAGCCGCCGCCGGGTCCGCGTACGCTCTTCACCAGCGCGCCGCGGCGCAGTTTGGCGAACAACTGTTCCAGATAAGAGAGCGAGATTTCCTGACGCTTCGCAATTTCCGCGAGCGAAACCGGGCGCTCGCCGCCTTCATGCGCGGCCAGATCGGCCATCGCCATCACCGCATAACGTCCTTTTGTGCTGAGTCTCATGACCTACCTCCTGAGCCGAAATGCGCTTTTGGCTTGCTTTTTTGCCCCCTGCCTGTGGTAACAACGGGCCAAGCCGGTGCGCGCCCGGCAGTTCCTGCTGCGCTGCATATAGATTTCCTGAGCGCCACGGTCAAGAATTCACCGCGATGTTATCCGGTCCGAAAATCAACCGTTTGAAATACAAAGGATTTTTCGGCTTGTTCGCCATGTTTATTTCCCACTTCTGCCCTGCATTTTTCACAGGGACCGAGAGACTCAGCTCCCATGCCTGACATCATTCTTCCGGGGCCCGCCGGCCGCATCGAAGTCCGCTATCAGCGCCAAAAGGCGCCGGGCGCCCCAATGGCGCTCGTGCTGCATCCGCATCCGCAGTTCGGCGGGACGATGAACAACCCGCTGGTCTACGACCTCTTCCATATGTTTCACCGCCTCGGCTGCACGACCGTGCGCTTCAATTTCCGCGGCGTGGGCCGCAGCCAGGGCACGTTCGATTCGGGCGCGGGCGAGTTGTCCGATGCCGCCGCGGTTCTGGATTGGATGAATACGCTTTATCCGAACCCGTCCTTTGTATGGGTCTGCGGAATCTCTTTCGGTGCGTGGATCGGCATGCAGCTTCTGATGCGCCGCCCGGAAATCACGGGCTTCATCTCCATCGCCCCACCGGCCTCGATGTATGACTTCGCCTTCCTCGCCCCCTGCCCTGCGTCGGGCCTCTTTGTGCATGGCACGAAGGATCAGGTAGTGCCGGAAGCCGATGCGCAAAAGCTGGTCGATCGCATCTCCGCGCAGAAGGGCATCAAGATCGCCTACGAGAAGATCGAGGGTGCCAACCACTTCTTCGACAACCACGAAGCGGATGTGCTCGAAGCCGTCGAAACCTATGTGCAAAAGCGCATGACCGGCCCACGCGAGGGGCGCTGACGTTTATTTCCTGTGTAGCTTCCCGCCGGTTATCGGGCGTGACACGCCCGTCGTTGTCGGAAGACTGAGCGGCAGGCCTTTCACAGACCGTCGGGCGAGATAGGCAAAGGCTTCGGCTTCGATGAAGTCGCCGTTCCAGCCGGCATCTTCTGCCACCAGCACCGGTGCGTTCACCCGCGCGCGCAGTTCACCCATCAGCACCGGATTGTGCCGTCCGCCGCCCATCACGATCCATGTCGTCGGCATATCTGCGAAATGTTCGCGTGCGCGGGCTATAGACGCTGCTGTGAATGCGGTGAGCGTGGCCGCGCCATCTTCAGGCGATAAGCCGTTTACCGCATCGATTCCGAAATCCAGCCGATCGAGCGATTTCGGCGGTACCATTTCAAAGAACTCATTATTCAGCATCTCCGCGAGTGCGCGATCATTAACATGGCCTTGCCGCGCGAGTGCGCCGCCTTCATCGACCGGCTTCTTCGTATGATTCATCGCCCAATCGTCGATAGGGGCGTTGCCGGGGCCTGTATCGAACGCCAGCAACTCGTCTCTATTGACGTATGTGACGTTTGCGACTCCGCCGATGTTCACGAACACCAGCGGCGGATTGAGCGCGGCCTTCTTGGCATTGCGTGCGAGTACGGCATGATAGAGCGGCACCAGTGGCGCACCCTGCCCGCCCGCTTTCACATCGGCTGAGCGGAAATCGTTGACCACGTCGATGCCCGTCAGTTTCGCCAGCAATGCCCCGTCGCCGATCTGCCAGGTCCATCGCTGCCCCGGCCTGTGCAGAATCGTCTGGCCGTGAAAGCCGATGAGCGAAACATCCCGCGCCCGCAGCCCCGCCTTCGCCAGCAGCGTCTTCACCGCGTCGGCATGCGCCTCGGTCAATCGCTGCTCCGCATCGCGGATGGAATATGGAACGGGGCTTCCGGCCGCCACGTTTTTTGCCTCTTCCAGCGCGGCGCGCAGCATGGCGCGCGTTTCCGCATCGTAGGGCATGCCCAGCGCCGGGCCGGGAACGGCAATGCCCTCGCCATCGGTCTCCAGCAGCGCGGCGTCGATGCCGTCGAGCGAGGTGCCGCTCATCAATCCGATGACTTTTTGAACCTCGGCCATCCGTGCTACAGACCCGCCTCTTTCCCTCCACGAGTGCATATCATGTCCGGCGCCGGTCACAGCTTTAAATCCGATTTCCTCCGCACCTTCGTGGAACGTGGGGCCTATTACGACTGCTCCGCGCCGGAGGATCTGGACGCGCTGTTCCAGAAAGAGCGCGTGACGGCCTATATCGGTTTCGATTGCACCGCTTCGTCCATGCACATCGGCAATCTGGTGCAGTTGATGACCCTGCGCCGCCTGCAACAGGCCGGCCATCGCCCCATCCTGCTGATGGGGGGCGGCACGACCAAGGCCGGCGATCCGTCCGGCAAGGATGAGACCCGGCTGATCCTCACGCCGGAGAAGATTGAAGAGAACAAGAAGAGCATGGTCGCTGGCGTGCAGCACCTGCTCAAATTCGGCGACGGGCCGTCGGACGCGCTGATGGTCGATAACGCCGAATGGCTCGACAAGCTCGAATACATCCCCTTCCTGCGCGAAGTCGGCAAGCACTTCTCCGTCAACCGCATGCTGACGATGGATAGCGTAAAGCTTCGCCTCGACCGCGAGCAGCCGCTGTCGTTCCTGGAGTTCAACTATTCATTGATGCAAGCGTATGATTTCGTGGAGCTGTACAAGCGTTACGGTTGCCGCCTGCAATCCTCCGGTTCAGACCAGTGGGGCAATGTCGTCAGCGGCATCGATCTTGGCCGCCGCATGGAAAACGTACAGCTCTTTGGTCTGACGACACCGCTTATCACGACATCGTCTGGCGCGAAGATGGGCAAGAGCGTATCGGGCGCGGTGTGGCTGAACGCCGACATGCGTTCGCCATACGATTACTGGCAGTTCTGGCGCAACACCGAAGACGGCGACGTCGGACGCTTCATGCGCATCTTTACCGATCTGCCAATTGCCGAAATCACGCGCCTCGAAAAACTCCAGGGCGCCGAGCTGAACGACGCCAAGAAAATCCTGGCGACCGAAGCGACGGCCATCCTTCATGGCCGCGCCGCCGCCGACGCCGCCGCGGAGACCGCGCGGCGAACCTTCGAGGAGGGCACGGCTGCGGAAGGCTTGCCGACTATCGAAGTGCCGAAGGGCGAATTTCCGATGGGCGTGCTCGCGCTGGCCGTGAAGGCCGGTGTTGCGTCATCGAATGGCGAAGCGCGCCGTTTGATCCAGAACAACGGCCTCAAGATTAACGACGCCGCCGTCACGGATCCGGCCGCGATTGTTCCCGAGTCCGATGCGTCGGCTTCGGGCGCGATCAAAGTCTCGAGCGGCAAGAAGAAGCATGTTCTCGTAAGGCCGGCCTGATCTATTGGTGCTGCGGCAGTAGTGGCGAATTGGTGTTCGCTTGCGGCTTTTGCTGGGAAGCTGGCGGCTGCTGCGGCGGCAGGATTTGCGGCTCTGGGGCCACTGGCGTGGAGCCCTCGAAAATGCGGCGAAATATTCCGGGCGCCAGTGCGGCGAGCGGATTAACACTGAGATTGGGTTGATCGGCATCGCCCGACACACTGTAGGTCATGCCGATGATGCCCTCACCCTTCTTCGACACGAGAACATCGCCAAGCAGTGGTATCGCGCCCAGCACCGAATTGAGCCCATACACGGGCGCGAGCGTTCCCTTCAGCGCGATCTGGTTGTGCGCGCGGTCGAGATAGCCGTCCGCGGTGATGCCGATGGCAGGACCGGCAGCGCGCGCGTCGTGGATAGTGATCGCGTCGTTCTGCGCGCGGAACGGCACTTCGAGCTTGTCGAAGGAGATGCCCTCACCGCTAAGCAGGTCGGCGACGCCGAGGAGCGACCCGGCCGCGAACAGGCGCGCCAGAAACGGCTGGTTGGTGATCTTGAAGTCCTTGATGACGACCGTGCCGGCATAATCGAGCGGCGCCTTGCCCTTCGCTTGCGCCAGCGGCGACAGCGTGGCGTTCACCGTCAGATCGCCGCCCCGCATGCTTTCGAACCCGAACAATCCGCGGATCAGCGAACCAGTGTCATCGGATGTCAGCGTTACGTGCCTTCCCGTATCCGATGGCGTGATCGACGCTGCGATCTTGCTCTTGCCGAGCAGCGAGGAAAGCGACAGCGTTTGCGGGCTTGTGCCTACGCCGGCGGTATCCAGCGAGAAGGACGACAACGAAACATTGTCCCGCAGCACCACTCGATCCAGACGAATGGAATAGCGGAAAGGTGCCGTGCTGGGCGGCGTTCCGGAGGCAGGGTTGTTGACTTGCGCCGCCTTGCGATGGCCAAGCCCGGTTCCGTCGGCCGACTTGCCGCGCAAATTGACATCGAGACCACCCGCCGCCGTATCGGAAAAGACAACCGCGAAATCGTTGTTCGGCCCCGCGCGCACCATCGGCAGGTCCACGCGCGCGAGGTCGCCATTCGCGCCGAAATCGATCGAGCCGCGAACATTCAGTGCCGCACCGGAAATCGACATCGTTTCCGATTTTATGCTGCCGTCATTGGCGAACTGCGCGTTCATCAGCGCCGTGGCCGGTGTGCCCGGCGCCTTGTGATAGTTGATGATATCCATCGCCACGGTCGTGGGCGTCAGATCTATTGTCATATTGGCACGGCGCAGGTCGCCCTGATGACCGAGAATCTGCGCGGTCACTGAAACCGGGCCGGTGATTAAATCGTCGGCATGGAAATTCAGCGCTTCCCGCGTCGTCTCGTCGACCAGCCCCTTCGCCAGGATCGTTGTCGTGATGTCGTTCTTCGTCACGAAGTCCTCGGTCCAGTCCACACCGACGGGACCGCCGCCGAGCGAGACCGTTCCAACCGCATGCAGCTTGTCATTGGTGATATCGAAGTTGACCGCACCATTGGAGATAACCGTGTGTGGACCCAGCGCGATCCCCAGCTGTGTCGTGTTCACCTTCGCGGTGATCCCGACGTCATCCGGCTTCACGTCACCCTGCATCGGCACCCGTACAGTGAGATTGCCCGACGCCATGCCTTTCGATGTGGCCGGATTCAGGTGA
>DASXHQ010000068.1:0-67163 GCA_036488415.1 Rhizomicrobium sp. | reverse complement strand
CTTCGGCGCCGCTGATTTTCCACACGCCGCTGCCCACCATCACCACGCGCTCGCCGCAGACAAGCTCGCAGGACAGAAACACAATGGTGCGGGTGCGCCGCGTAACGCGCACGCACGACTCGATGACGTCGCCAAGCTTGGCGGGCGCCACAAAATCACAAGTGAGCGAAATTGTCGCCGTACCCTTGGCGTCCGAAATGAGGCGCGAGGCGCGGCTCATCGAGGTGTCCATGAACGTCATCAGCATGCCGCCATGCACGCTGCCGGAGCCATTCATGTGCTGCTCGGCGGCGGCAAAAGCGAAGCGCTTCACCGCACCGTCCTCCAGATCCTTCAAACGGTAGAGTGGCCCCACGTATTTGTTGAAGCCACCGGTCGAGGCGATTTCGGCATCCTCAGGAATGCCCGCGGGTCGATTCACCATGCCTGCCAAACGAATTGCGCGTCCCTTTGGTGATAAGAAGTTTCCCGCTGCAGCGCAACATTGCGTGATCATGCGCGTTTTTGGCGCTTCTTGCACCGGCGCTTCGCATTGGAAACACGAAATCGCCACACTAGACTGGCACCGATCACCGAGGGGGACAGGCGGCGGATCACCGTCCGCGCCCATAAGCACGAGGAATCCCATGAAGAAGTATTTTTTTACGGCCGCTCTGGCCATGACGCTTGTCGGAACGGCCGCTCACGCGCAAATGGCAGGACGAAAGTCCCCTGACGACACGCAGCAGAATTCGGAGCCCAAGCAGCAGGCACCCAAGGGCAAGGTTACACCGGCTGTAGGTGTGGCCCTAACCGCCGCTCAAAAAGCGCTGGCGACGAAGGACTACGCCACGGCGATGACACAGATCAAGGCGGCCCAGGCCGTCCCGAACCGGACGCCATTCGACGATTTCAACATCAACCGATTCCTCTCGGCCGTCGCCGCCAACACCGGAGATTATGACACCGCTGCCATCGCGTTCGACGGCGTGATCAACTCGCCCTCTTTCGTGGATCTACCTGCTGACGAACAGGCCGCGACCTATCATGACGCCACCATCGTCAGCCAGAACGCGAAACATTGGCCGCAGGTCATCGCCTACGGCCAAAAGGTCGAAGCATCCGGCAAGGCGGACGATCTCGTCATGACCATGATGGCGATCGCCTATTATCAACAAAAGGACAACGCCAATGCGCAGAAATACGCGCAGATGGCCATCGATACCGCCAAGGCGGCCGGTAAGCAGCCGCAACCGAACGCTCTCATTATCCTTGGCAATATCCAGGGGAAATCTGACCCGGATGCCGCACGCCGGTCGATCGAAGCCCTCATCCTAGCCAGCAATAACAGCGAGGACTGGTCCAAGCTCATCGACGATGGCCTGAGCCACAAGGGCACCAAGCCGATCGATGCGCTGTTCCTCTATCGCCTGCGCTATCAGCTCGGCACCATGCGGCCAGACGATTATCCGGTGCTCGGTCAGCTCGCAGCGCAACTTCATCTTGATAAAGAAGCGGCCACCGTGCTCGACCAAGGCATCAGCAGCGGCAAGATCACGGCCGCCCAGGCAGGCGGCACGCTTTCAACGTCGCGCGGCCTTGCGGCGAGAGACGCGGGCGTCCTGTCCGCTGTCGCCGCTGCCGCCAACAGTTCGAAGACTGGTCAGGCTGCGCTCGCGCTCGCCGAGGATTATTGGGGCTACGGCCGCTACGCCGACGTCGAGGCGATGGCGCGCCTGGCACTTTCCAAGGGCGGCTTGAAGGATCCTGGCGAAGCGACCGTGCTTCTGGGTTCGGCGCTGGCTGCCGAAGGCAAATATGATGAAGCTCAGACCACGCTGGCATCTGTGTCCGGCGGTGAGGCCCGAGGTCGGGCCGCGCACCTTTGGTCGCTTTATGCACAAGTGAAGGCCAAAGGCACCGCGGCTCACTGATGAATCCATTGGGGCGCCGGCAGCGGCGCTCCGTTTTTTCGCCACGCGGGATTAGCGTGATGGGCATTCTGCTCGGCTTCGCGCCGTTCATCGTCTTCGCGCTCCTCACCGGCCTTTCGGTGAGCCTGGCACTGTGGCTGGCCTTTGCGGTGGCGTTCGCCATCGGTATCCGCGATTTCCTGCATGCCAAAATGATCCGCATGCTCGATATCACCTGCCTGATGCTGTTTGCGATGCTCGCGATCTACACCGGCTTCATTCAGCCGAGTCTTCCGGTGCAGGCAGTGCGCATGATCGCGGACGTTGTGCTACTTCTGCTTGCGCTGATTTCAATGGCGCGAAAGATCCCTTTTACAGAACAATATGTACGCGACGAGATGCCGGAAAGATTTTGGGACACGCCGGCCTTCGCGCGTGCGAGCTATGTCTTGAGCGGCGTATGGGCGGCTGCTTTCCTGGTTATGGCGGTCGCGGATGGCCTAACCACGTTCGCACACCACCTGCCGTTTTCGCTCGACGTGGCGATCGGTCTGGCGGCGCTGGCGGCAGCTATCGTCTTCACCGTCCGCTATCCCGTGCATCCGCTGGCACCGCGATAAGGCGTGAAATCGTCGCTCTTTTGCGCCATACTGCGCCCGCAGCGAGGCAGTCTTTCATGTCTTTCGTAAAGCTCTTCACCGAACATCCGCGCTCGGTAGGCGAAACCTACTCCGAGCATCTGATGACAGCCTGTATATTCGGGGCGCGCATGGTCGTCGCCGGCAGCGCCTGCGTGCTGCACGGGGTTTTTCCATTCCTGTTCGTGAAGACCGGCAGCACCACCGTGCGCCATCTCCACGACGAGATGATCACTCACCGCTCCCGCGCTCGTGCCGCTCCCGAGTGGGCCGATATGGGCGCGCATATCTGATCCTGCCCTTCCGTGACGATGCGGCGCGGGCTAGGGTCCGCGCAGCCAAAATCCATCGGAGGACATCATGAAAGAAGCCGTCATCGTTTCCACCGCCCGCACGGGCCTCGCCAAATCCATGCGCGGGGGCTTCAACATGACCCGCGGCGCGGCGATGGGCGGACACGCCGTCAAGCACGCCATCGCCAAGGCGGGCATCGATCCCAAGGAAATCGAAGACGTCTATATGGGCTGCGCACAGCCGGAAGGCGCCACCGGCATGAATGTCGCGCGCCTTTCGGCGATCTGGGCGGGGTGCCCAGTGACCACCGGCGGCACGACCATCAATCGCTTCTGCTCCTCCGGTCTGCAGGCCATCGCGATGGCGGCGCAGCAGGTGATGACGGAATCCACGCCGGTTGCGATCGGTTCGGGCGTCGAATCTATTTCGCTCGTACAGATGGGCGGCATGAATACAAAGAACATTACCGAAGAACATCTGATGCAGGTCAAACCCGCCCTATGGATGTCGATGATTGAGACGGCGGAGATCGTGGCGGAGCGCTATCACGTTTCGCGCGAGCGTCAGGACGAATATGCGCTGGAAAGCCAACACCGCACCGCCGCCGCGCAGCAGGCGCAGAAATTCGCGGACGAAATCGTGCCCATGAAAACCAAGATGAAGAAGATCGACAAGGCAACGGGCACCGAAACCATTGTCGACGCGGTCGTCGACAAGGACGAGTGCAACCGTCCCGACACGACACTCGAAGGCCTGCAAGCGCTTAAGCCGGTGTTCCAGGGTGGACAGGAAGTGAAAGTCGGCAAATACATCACCGCCGGCAACGCTTCGCAGTTTTCTGACGGGGCTTCGGCTTGCGTGGTGATGGACGGCGCGGTCGCGGCCAAGCGCGGAATCCAGCCGATGGGAATCTTCCGCGGCTTCGCCGTCTGCGGTTGCGAGCCGGACGAGATGGGCATCGGTCCTGTCTTCGCCGTGCCGCGCCTGCTCGAGCGTCACGGCCTGAAAGTCGATGACATCGATCTGTGGGAACTGAACGAAGCCTTCGCCAGCCAGACGCTCTACTGCGCCGACAAGCTTGGTATCTCGCATGAGAAGCTGAACGTGGACGGCGGCGCGATTTCGATCGGCCATCCTTACGGCATGTCGGGCGCGCGCATGACGGGGCATCTGCTCATCGAAGGCCGCCGCCGCAAGGCGAGGCTCGGCGTCGTCACGATGTGCATCGGCGGCGGCATGGGTGCGGCTGGACTGTTCGAGATTCTGCAGTAGTCGGATGCCGCGTTTTCTCGCTTCGGTTCTGTCATTGATTGTGCTTGCGGGCTGCGCCGATTTCGGCAACCCGCAACGCAAGCCGCTTCCGCCGCCGCCCGATCCGCGCACGCAGATGGCGACACTGGAAAGCCGGATCAACGACCTGATCGAGGAACAGCGCTTAAAGATCGACCCAGACGCCAAGCCCCTGTCGCTCGACGCCGAACTCGTCGGCGTCGCGCGACAGAAGAGCGAAGACATGGCGGCAAAGAATTATCTGGCGCACACCGCCCCCGACGGTTCCACCACCGCTAGCATCGTCATGGACAAGGATGCGAATTTTCAGGGCCTGCTCGGCGAGAATATCGCGGCAGAGCACTACACATCGCAAATCGGCGTCGACCCCGACAAGTTCGCGCATGAGTTCGTGGACGGATGGCTGGCGAGCCAGGCGCACAAGGAGAACCTCGCCTATCCGTCCTACAACCGCACTGGCGTCGGCGCGGCTGTGAATGGGGACACGGTGTATGTAACGCAGCTTTTCGCCACCGACATGGGGCTGCCGCCACCAGACCAGCAGATGTCCGGCCGCTCCGTGCAGCAATATGACAGCGCGAAATCGGCGAGCGATGCCTCTCCCGCGCCACCACCCGGTGCTACAGTGATCCAGCCGGCCAAATCGAGGCACCAGCACAAAAAAAGGTAGGTATGCGATGCAGACCAACCAGCCAATCGAAAGCTATTCGGACTTCTGGCCTTACTATTTGCGCGAACACGCCAAGCCGCAGACGCGTGCCATCCACTACGTGGGGACCGCGGTCGCGCTCGCCTCATTGATCGCGCTGATTGTCACCGGCAATGGCTGGTTCGGGCTGGGCGCGCTTGTGGGCGGCTATGGCTTTGCGTGGTTCGGCCATTTCTTTATCGAGAAGAACAAGCCGGCCACTTTCACCTATCCCCTGTGGTCGCTGTTCTCGGATTTCCGGATGGCGTGGACTTGGGCGACCGGGCGACTCGCCCCGGAACTCGCGCGCGCCGGAATTGAGACACCCCGCTAACCCCGAATTAACGCTACAGGATCAAGGATAGTTGTGGAGTGAATGGGTCAAAGGGAGACACACCCTCCCTTGGTGAGGCCCATTTTCTTTACACAATATCTTGGCGCCGATACCTTCATTAGGGGTGCGGCGGATGGCGAATCAAGAAATGCAGCCTGATCTTCCGTGGAATGTGGCCGGTATACCTCCCGAAGCCCGGGAGGCAGCGCGGGCTGCTGCGCGGCGTGAAGGCCTGTCGGTGGGCGAGTGGCTGACCCGGCGCATCATGCGCACCTTCGCCGAAGTGGCCGAAATGGCGCCGATGCGCGAAGCTGCCCCTGCCGCCGCGCGCGAAAGCGCCGCCATGCTCGACAGCGTTTCCCGCAGCGAATCGGAAGCCCAGAGTGCCTACAAGCGCATCGAGGAGCAGCTGCGCAGCGTCAGCCGCCGCATGGAAGCGACCGAACGCAGCCAGACCGAAAACAACCGCGCGATGAGCAAGACTGCAACAGAAATCAACATTGCCACGCGCGAGCAGGCGCAGGCCTTCGATCAGCTCGGCGCGCATGTGGTGAGCCTTGGCGACCGCCTCAGCCGCGTCGAGCAGCAATCCGCGCAGGACGGACTGAAAGATGCGGTACGCGCGCTGCATCAGGGATTATCACGCGTCGCCGACCAGATCGCGCAGACCGCCAACCAGTCCGCCGATCAATTGGCGGCGCTGGCGGGCAATGTGGAGTCCGTCGCCGGACGCCTCACAGAATCCCGCGCAGAAGCGGAAAGCACCTCGCGCACGCTGGAACAGCGCATCGCGATGATCGACGAGCGCGTGCGCGCCGTTGAACGCGCCGCGCACTCGAGCGCCGATGCGCTCGAACGCACGCTCGCCAACATCGAAAAAACTCATGACGACCGCAACGTCTCGACCGCAGAGATGCAGCGCCAGGCCGCCACACTGGCGCAGCTCAGCGATACGCTCGACAGGCTGAATGCACGCCTGACTACCAATGAGGCCCAGAACTCCGGCACGATGGCGCGGCTAGAAGAAAACGTCGCCCGCCTCGAAGCCAAGGGGCAGGACGCCCTGCTCGACCGCCGTCTGCTTGGCATCGAACACGCGCTGTCCGACATTGCGGCGCGGCTGGAAACTACCGAACGCAGTGCGACCGGCAACAGTGGCAATCTCGAAGAGACGATGCGAAATCTGGCACAGCGCGTCGATGCCGCCGACAAGCGCCATCGCGACGCGCTGACAGAATTGCGCAGCGCCGTGAAGAGCGCGAATGGCAGCCTCGCCGGGCTCGAGACGGCGCCACCGATGCAACCGCAAGCCGCGCAACCGTTCCCTTATACGGCAAGCGGCCCGCAAAGTGCCGGCGCGCCAATCCTTGATCTGCCGCCCTTCCCGGATTCACCCGCCTACCAACCGCTGGCGCAGGATCCCTTCGCGCCGCCGCCCTTCGATACAGTACCGCTCGATCCGTCGCCTGCGTTCAACGATGGGAATGCGGCGTTCGGCGCGGATACCTTCGCCTCCTCCGCGTCGCAAGCGCCGTCCAACGAATCCTTCATGGCCGCTGCCCGCCGTTCAGCGCGCGCGGCGAATACCGAAGTCGCCGCGCCAGCGAGCAGCGGTTTTTCCTGGGGCATGCGCCGCGACAAGGATATGAGCACCGACGGCGAACCAAAATCCAAGACCCGTTATGTGCTGATCGCCGGCATCGCGATCTTCGCTGCGCTTGCCGTCGCGGTTGGCTCCTATCTGAGCCACATGGGCAGCGCGCCGACGGAAATCCGCAAGCCGGCGAACCTCAATCAGCTGCTGGCGCAGAAACCGGCAGCCCCGCCGGCCGTGACCTATACGCCGCCGCTGGGCGAAGACGACACGGTGGCAACACCGCCGCCGGCTCCTTCCGCCGCGCAGAGCAAACCAGTTGCCAACGCACCGGTGCCGATCAAACCGATGCCGGATATGGCCAAGCCTGCCGAAGTACCGAAGACGCCCGCGCAGAAGCTCACCGCGCTTGCCACCGGCGGCAATGTGAAGGCCCAAGCTGCGCTCGGCTTTTCCTATCTTGACGGCACCAATGGCCTCAGCGTGAACGAAGCCGAAGGGGCGCGCTGGCTGGAACGCGCCGCCAATAGTGGCGACGCAATGGCGGCCTATCGCTTGGGCACGCTTTACGAACGCGGTCGTGGCGTGCCGACCAACGCGGCGAAGGCCGATCAGCTCTATGGAATTGCGGCCAAGCAGGGCAATCGCAAGGCCATGCACAACATCGCGGTCGCCTTTGCCGAAGGCTCCGGCGTGCCGAAGAACATGCAGCAGGCCGCGGAATGGTTCACCAAGGCGTCCGAGCTCGGCCTGAAGGATTCGCAATTCAATCTCGCAGTGCTCTACGAACGCGGCATGGGCGTGAAGCAGAGCCTGACCGAAGCCTACAAGTGGTACGCCGTCGCCGCGGCGCAGGGCGACACCGAGGCCAAGGCGCGCGTCGATGCGTTGGCGACGCAACTGACACCCGCCGACAAAGCAGCGGCACAGGCGGCTGCGCAGAACTTCCGCGCCAAGCCGATGGACCCCGTCGCTAACGCAACGCCGGCAGCAGCCGACATGATCGGTGGTTGACCCGCGCACATCGTGCGCGCAAACTTTTCCCTGCTTCGTGACCAGCGCGTTCGCCGGACGCGCGTCTCCAGCCTTCGCACGCGTCTGAACGATGGAAATCTATTTGCCCATCGCGGAAATGTCAGTCCATTGGCTGATAATCCTGGCGATGGGCGGCGCGGTCGGATTTCTCTCTGGCATGTTCGGCGTGGGGGGTGGATTCCTGCTGACGCCGCTTCTGATTTTCTACGGCATTCCTTCCGAAGTCGCGGTGGCAACGACCGCTAGCCACATCACCGCGTCCTCGATGGCAGGCGCAATCGCGCAATGGAAGCGGCGTTCCGTCGATCTCGCGATGGCGGGCATTCTGCTCGCAGGCGGTCTTGTCGGCACCGCTTTCGGCGTTTGGCTGTTCAAGCTTCTGCGGGAAGCGGGACAATCGGAATTCGTGGTATCGGCTGGCTATGTCATCCTGCTCGGCACGGTGGGCGGTCTGATGCTGAATGAAAGTTTAGCGGCGCTGCGGGCATCGCGCAGTGGCAATCCGCTACCGTCGCGGCCCGCGCAACACCACAACTGGATTCATGGTCTGCCGTTCAAGATGCGCTTTCGTCAATCGCGTCTTTACATCAGCGTTTTTCCACCGCTGGTGCTGGGTTTTGCCGTCGGCATGCTGTCGGCAATCATGGGCGTCGGCGGCGGCTTCATTCTCGTTCCGGCGATGATCTATCTGCTGCGAATGCCGACGAGCGTGGTGATGGGAACCTCGCTTGTGCAAATCCTCTGTGTCACCGCTGCCACAACCGTTTTGCAGGCGACAAGCAACTACACCGTGGACATCATGCTGGCGGGCTTACTAATCCTGGGTGGCGTGGTGGGCGCGCAATTCGGCGTCCGCATTGGCGCGCGGATGCGCGGCGAACAGATCAGGCTCCTTCTCGCAATGCTGGTGCTCGGCGTGAGTTTACGGCTGCTCATCGGTCTTGTGTTGACACCGGAGGATATTTTCAGCGTGGCGGTAGAGGGCCAATGAAGCGCGCCGTCCTTCTCGCTCTTATGGTAGCGTTGCTTCCGACGATGGCCGGTGCGGACGATCTTGTCTCCGGATTGTCTCAGGATCAGATCCAGATCACCTCGAACTACACCGGCTCCGATCTCGTCGTGTTCGGCGCCATAGAACAGAGCACAGACACCAGCGACGCCGGCAAGCGCGACGTGGTGGTGGTCGTGCGGGGTCCCGCCGCGACGATGGAAATCCGTCGCAAGAATCGCATTGCCGGCATCTGGATCAACAACCGCGAGATCACGTTGAGCGGTATGCCTGCCTACTACTATGTCGCCAGCACGCGGGCGCTGGCGAAGATCGCACAGCCGGACATGCTGGACCGCTACCAGATCGGCCTCGACCATGTAAAGCCAGAATCCGCCAGCACGCATAGCTCCTCCAAAGCCGAGCAGTTCCGCCAGGCTGTGGTGCGCGAGCGCGTGCGCGCGCATCTATTCGCGGAAGCATCGAATGGCGTGGAATTCCTGGGCTATTCGCTATTCCGCGTGCATGTGCCGGTGCCGGCGGGCGCACCACGCGGGCAGTACACAGCGGAAGTCTATCTCTTCAAGAATGGCGTGGTGACGAGCGCGCAATCCACGCCTCTGTTCGTCGATCAGATCGGACTGGAGCGCAACCTATTCAATTTCGCGCACAATGAGCCGTTCGCTTACGGCCTCGCCACGGTGCTGATGGCGGTTCTGCTGGGCTATTTGTCGTCGTTGATATTCCGGCAGCCCGGCTAGGCAACAACGGCGTAAACCCGAGCACGGCCCAGAACATAGGCCAAGAAATCCTTTGGAAAGAGTGAGCGCAGCGCAGTGTCGCGCACATCGAGACCGCCCGTGTAAGCGCCGAAGGACGGCATCACCAAACGCTTTCCATCCGAGGCGAAGCAGCGGCGGCGCAGGCTGTAGCCGCGCCACGTGACCGTCTTGCAGGGATGCAAATGGCCGGCGATCTCGCCATGTGCGCTCGTCTCCGACGGTTCATGCCGGAAGACGAGGCCACCGATAGCGACTTCTTCGGTGATCGTGCCCTTGAGCCATGAGGGAGGAACAGGATCGTGGTTACCGGCAATCCAGATCCAGTCCGCGCGTTCGCCTAGCGACGCAAGTTGCCTGCGCTCGAAGTCGTCCAGCCGATTGGGCGCATCGCGATCATGGAAAGAGTCGCCCAGCGCAATGGCGAGCGCGGGGTTGTAGGCGTCGAACAGCGCGGCCATACGCTTCAGCGTGGTGCGGCTGTCGTAAGGCGGTAGCATCTGGCCGGTGAAGGCATAGAACGAACCCTTCTCGAAATGCAGATCGGCGAAGACGAGCGCGCGCTCGGATGGCCACCACAACGCACCCGCGCTGTCCAGCACCAGTTCCTCGCCATTCACTTCGATGCGCTTCTCAATCAAACGGACATAGCCTCGGCTATCAGCGATTCTTCGGCTTCGTGCAGGATATCCTCGCGCGCTTCGCCCGCTACCATTTCCTTGGCGATTTCCAGGAGCGCCGGAACCGCCAGCGGCGAGACGCGGTCCAGCGCGCGCGCGGTGATATTGCCCTTTACGCGCGTCAATGCCCCGGAGAGGCGCCCGATGTCGAGCAGCCCGGTTGCCGCATCCTCATAAGTTGCACGCAAAAGAATGTGATCGGGCTCGTGCTCGCGCAGAACGTCGTAGATCAGGTCGGACGAGAAGGTGACCTGCCGGCCGGTCTTTTCCGCGCTGAGGTTGCGCCGCTCGATCAGCCCGGAGATGATCGCGCAATTGCGGAAGGTCCGCTTGTAGAGCGCCGAATCCGCCAGCCACGCGTCTAGATCGTCACCCAGCATGTCCTCAGAGAAAAGTGCATCCATGTCCACGCCGCTCATGTCGCGCAGGCCCCACACCGCCAGCGCATATTCGTTGGCGACAAAGCCGAGCGGGCGCATGCGCAACCGTTCGAGGCGGCGCGTCACGAGCATTCCTAAAGTTTGATGCGCGAGCCGGCCTTCAAAAGGGTAGCAGACAAGATAGTTCTTCGAGCCGCGGGGGAAGGTTTCAACGAGCAGTTCGCCCTCGTCCGGAATTTGGGAGCGCAGCTGCTGAATCTCCAGCCATTCCCCCACCGGATGGGGCAGGCGCTTCCACTGATTCGGGTCGGAGAGCATCTGGCGCACCCGCATAGCCAGAAAAGTGGAGAGCGGAAACTTGCCGCCATTGTAAGACGGTATCTGCGCTTCGGGATCGTTGGTGCGCGTGACATAGGCTGCGTTCTCGTGAATGCCTTCGTACCGCAGAACATCGCCGCTGAAAACGAACGTATCCCCGGCGGTCAGCGTTTCGATAAAATATTCCTCCAGCTTGCCGAGCACGCGTCCACCCGCGCCCGTCGGTTTGCCCTTGGATTGCAGGCGAATGTCGATCATCGGGTCCTCAATGATCACGCCCACATTCAGGCGATATTGCTGCGCGATCCTGGGATGGGCGACCCGCCAGAGTCCTTCTGTCGTTTTGCGCAGCTTTGCATAACGATCATAGCGCTTGAGCGCGTAGCCGCCGGTCGCCACAAAGTCGACGGCGGCGTCGAAATCTGTTCGACTCAGGTCGCGATAGGGCGATGCAGATTTCACTTCGCGGAACAGCGCCTCCTTATCGAACGGCGCAGAACATGCGACACACAGAATGTGTTGTGCCAGAACATCCATTCCGCCTTTGCGCAAAGGCTCGCCGTCGAGTTCGCCCGCGAGAACCGCATCGCGCGCGGCTTCGCACTCCAGGACCTCGAAGCGGTTGGAAGGCACCAGCATCGCATTAGATGGTTCATCGAGCCGATGATTGGCGCGGCCGATGCGCTGGACGAGACGCGCGGCGCCTTTCGGCGCGCCGACGCAGATCACCTGATCGACTGCGCCCCAGTCGATGCCCAGATCAAGCGTGGAAGTGCAGACCACCGCGCGCAACGCCCCGCGCGTCATGGCAGCTTCCACCTTACGGCGCTGCTCCGGCGCGAGCGAGCCGTGGTGCAAAGCGATGGCGAGGTTGTCCTCGTTGATGCGCCACAATTCCTGGAAGGTGCGTTCCGCCTGGCTGCGCGTGTTGACGAACACCAGCGTCGTCACCGCCCGTTTAATCGCCGCCAGAATCTCCGGCATGGTGTGACGCGCCAGATGGCCCGCCCACGGCACATAGGACTCCGATGCCAGAATCGAGATGGTAGGCTTGGCGCCAGGCTGACCGATAACGATGGAGGATAGCGCCTCGCCTTCCATCGGCTGCGGCACGAGGAAGCGCTGCAACGGCTTCGGATCAGCGACCGTCGCTGAGAGTCCAATGTGGCGATGCGTTGGCGCCAGCGCCTGAAGCCGCGCCAATCCCAGCGCCAGAAGATCGCCGCGCTTGGAATTATACATGGCGTGGAGCTCGTCCAGCACCACCGCCTTCACGTTCGCGAAGAAGCGTGGTGCGTCTCGCGAAGAGAGCAGGAGCGCGAATTGCTCCGGTGTGGTGAGCAGAATATCCGGTGGCGAATGGCGCTGGCGCTGGCGGCGGCCAGGCGGGGTATCGCCGGTGCGGGTCTCCACGCGGATGGGCAGCCCCATCTCCGCCACCGGCACTTCGAGATTGCGCGCCACATCCACCGCCAGCGCCTTTAGCGGCGAGATATAGAGAGTGTGCAGCGCCGTTTTGCGCGCGCGCTTGGGCGTTTCCGCAAGGTCAATCAGTGACGGCAGAAAGCCCGCCAGGGTCTTGCCGCCGCCAGTGGGTGCCACCAGCAAAACGGATTCGCCTTTGCGCGCATGTTCGATCAGTGCGAGCTGGTGAGGCCGAGGCGCCCAGCCACGTGCGGCGAACCAATCCGCAAAGACGGCTGGCAGGATGGGATTGGGGAAAACGGGCCTCAGCATCTGGCGAACATTAGCAGAACACCCTGGAAAGCGAACATGCTTTTGCTAGGTTCCGAAAAACCACCGAACCCCATCGAGGGCCTTCCATGTTTTTACTTGTGAAGAATGTGCTGTCGGCCGCCGAAGTGGAACAGGTGCGTCATCTGGCCAAGGCCGTGCGCTTCATGGACGGGCGCGCCTCCAATCCCAACAACCTCGCCAAGAAGAACCTGCAGGCCGACATGGCGAGCCCAGAGGCGCAAAAGGCCTCGCAGATAGCGGGGGCAGCCATCGCCGCGAACGAGGAGGTGCGCAACTTCGCCTTCCCGAAGCGGATCGCGACGCCGCTTCTGTCGCGCTACGAGCCGGGGATGACCTATGGCGTCCATTCCGACGCCGCCTACCTGCCGCTGCCAAATGGACCGCTGCGGTCCGACGTCTCGGCCACACTCTTCCTCGGCGATCCCGCGACCTATGACGGCGGCGAGCTGCGGATCTATCTGGGTACACAGAGCCTGACCATCAAGGGCAATCCGGGCGAGATGATCGTTTATCCTTCGAACACGCTGCACGAAGTGGTGCCGGTGACGCGCGGCGAGCGCTTGTGCTTCTTCACCTTCATGGAAAGCACGATCCCCGATCATGTCGAGCGCGATCTGCTCTACACGCTCAACGAGGTCTATGCGCTCGAAGGGCTGAAGATGGATTGGGAGAACCGCACACGCCTGCAATATGTCAGCAGCAACCTCACAAAGATGTGGTCGCGATAGGAGGACGCCGTGGAATTGATGTTCAAGAAAGATCTGCTCAAGGGCAAACGCATTCTCGTCACCGGCGGCGGCACGGGCCTTGGCGAAGTTATGGCGGAGGCCTACGCGCAGCTCGGCGCGACGGTTTACATCTGCGGCCGGCGCCTGCAGGTGCTTGAGGAAACCGCGAAGCGGATTTCCGACGCGACCGGCTCCAAAGTGAAAGGCATGGCGCTCGACATCCGCGTTCCCGAAGCGGTGGAAGACGTGATCGCGGAAATTTGGGCCGATGGCGAGCCGTTGACGGGCCTCGTGAACAATGCCGCCGGCAATTTCATCAGCCGCACGAAAGATTTGAGTCCGCGCGGTTTCAACGCCATCGCGGACATCGTTTTTCGCGGCTCGTTCTACGTCACGCTCGCCTGCGGCAAGCGCTGGATCGAAGGCGGCGACAAGGGAAGCGTGATCTCGATCCTGACGACGTGGATCTGGAACGGCGGACCATTCACCGTGCCCTCCGCCATGTCCAAAGCTGGTCTCAACGTCATGACGAAATCGCTGGCGACGGAATGGGGTCCGAACGGAATCCGCCTGAATGCGATTGCACCGGGACCGTTCCCAACGAAAGGTGCATGGGATCGCCTGTCACCGCAATCAGCGAACCGCGACTCCGGACGCGCAAACACGATTCCGATGGGGCGCAATGGTGAGATGCCGGAGCTGGCGAACCTCGCGGTATTCCTGATGGCGGATGGCTGCGATTATCTCACGGGCCAGACTATCGCCATCGACGGCGCCATGCATCTTTCTTCGGGCGGAAACTTCGCGGCGCTGTCGGCGTTGGGCGATGCGGATTGGGAGCGCATCCGCAACGAAATCCGCGGTTCCAACGAGAAGGATAAATCAAAGCGCGCGGTATGATTTTTCGCGGTTGACACCGGCAATCCCCAAGCAGAAGCTTCATCCTTCGGCGCTTCACTTGGAGAGCAAAAAGCTTCGGCCGAACCCGAAGAAGAGCTTTCGGTGATGAGCGCATTTGGCCCAACCTAGCATGGAGATTCCGCATGGAAGAGACTCCACCGGGCATAAGTTCCAGGCTCTGACTCTAACAGAGCCGCGGCCGGCGCGTGACGAACCCCGGTCTCCAACCCAAAATCGAAACGGATGAAAGCGAGAGCAGTCTCGTAGCAAGCCTCTTACGGGCAGTGGGAAGTTTAGCTTCCTGCAAAAGAAGCCCCGCCTCCGCAAGGGAGCGGGGTTTTCTTTTGCCGGATTTGCGGCGCCACGCCGAATCGTGACGCAATAATCCGTTCGATTCGGGGATGGGCATGAATCGCAAGGAATGGAACAGGCTCGCGAAGACATTCGAGAAGAATGTTTGCGACATCTCCCGCGAAGAAACCACCGATCAAATCAAAAGCTATGTCGCTGCTGCGAAGATTCCCAGGCGCGACGGTGTGCTCGTCGATCTTGGTTGCGGCATCGGCACTTTCATCCTGCAATATGGCCACCGTTTCGGTGAAGTCGTTGGCGTCGAATATGCCTCCGACATCATCTCGCGCGCCAAGAGACGCTGCTCGAACGTCGCGGGCATTTCATGGCAGACGGCAGGGCTGGAAGCAGCCGCGAAACGTATCGGTGCACGGGCAGACCTGACGGTGTGCATGAACGTCATCACCGTGCCGAGCGCCGCCAAGCGCCATGCAATGTGGGATGGCATTGCCGCCGTCACCAAGCGCGGCGGCCATGCACTTGTCGTTGTGGCCTCCATCGAAGCGGAGCGCATGATCGGAGATCTTCTCGATGAGGACCCGGAATCTCACAAAGACGGATTGGTCGATCACGATGGTGCCTTACAGAAGCACTTCGCGCGTGATGAGCTTGGCGAAGATTTCTCGCGCGCGGGCTTTGCCGTGAAGAAGATCGGCAAAGCATTCTATCCGTGGAGCAAGGAAGGCCTGCGCGCGACACCGAAACTGCGCGCCAGCCCGCCGTGGGACTGGGTGGCGCTGGCGCAGCGGGTCGAGCGCACAACTATCCGATCAACCGTTTGAATTCCGCTTCTGGAACGCCATAAAAATAGCCGGCGATCTTTTCGATCGCTTTGCGGTCCGCGACGGTGATGCTGCCCCGCCGCGCGGCGATGTATCCCTTCTTCTCGAACGCATCGAGCGCCACTGTGACGCTGGCGCGGCGCACGCCCAGCATGGCGGCAAGGAATTCGTGCGTCATGGTCACGTCGTCCGCGACGGTGCGGTCATGCGCCATCAGAATCCAGCGCGCGAGACGCTGCTCCAATTTGGCACGACCATTGGCCACGGCCGTCTGTGCGATCTGCGTGGTGAAGACATGACCGAAGCGCAGGAGAAGTTCGCGCAGGCTTTCGCTCTGCAAAAGTACCTTGCGCAATGCGTCCGCTTCGGTGCGCAGCGCTTCGCCCTCGACCTGGACATAGGTGGAATTCGGCGAGCGGCTATCGCCCATCAACACAGTAAGGCCAGACATGCCCTCGCAACCGATCAAACCGACTTCGATGCGTTCGTCGCGGCCGCACACCGCGACGACAGAGGCAATCACCGTTTCGGGAAAATAGACATAGTTCACCGTCTTGTTCGGTTCTTCGATCACCCGCCGCTTTTCGAGTTGCACCAATTGCAGTTGCGGCTCAAGCAAATTCAGATCGTCGGCGGAAAGCGCCGCGAGAAGGCGGTTGCGATGTTTTTTCATTTTTTCAGGTCGAGAATTTCTATTTTCCGCCAGACAACAGAAGGATGAGAGACGCCCTTATGATTGCGGGATGTGAGCCCCTCTCGCTGTCGTTGTTATAATCTAGACGGAATGGACGACCTTCCTATCGTTTTCTTAGTACGGAAACGTACGGTAGCAGCGATAGGTTCCGATACGCGCAAGTGGCAATGGCGCGGCAAAATTGTGTTCGCCGCGTGCAAAACAATCCGTATACGGAATAAGCGCTAGCTGAATGCCTGCAGGCCGGTCATGGCGCGACCCATGATGAGCGCGTGGACATCGTGCGTGCCCTCATAGGTGTTCACCGCTTCCAGATTCAGCACATGGCGGATCACACCATATTCATCGGATACACCGTTGCCGCCGTGCATATCGCGCGCTTCGCGGGCAATAGCGAGCGCCTTGCCGCAATTGTTACGCTTCATCAGCGAGATCGCGGGCGGCGCCGCGCGGCCCTCGTCCATCAATCGGCCCAGGCGCAGCGCACCGGTAAGGCCGAGCGCGATCTCCGTCTGCATGTCGGCGAGCTTCTTCTGAATGAGCTGATTGGCGGCAAGCGGCCGGCCAAACTGCTTGCGGTCCATCGTGTATTGGCGGGCGGCGTGCCAGCAGAACTCGGCAGCCCCCATCGCACCCCAGGCGATGCCGTAGCGTGCGCGGTTGAGGCAGCCGAAGGGACCGGAGAGGCCCCGCACATTGGGCAGCAGCGAGGATTCCGGCACGATGCAATCTTCCAGAACAATCTCACCCGTCACGCTGGCCCGCAGCGAGAACTTGCCCTCGATCTTCGGCGTGGAGAATCCCTTGACGCCACGCTCCACAATGAAGCCGCGGATGTCGCCGTCGAGCTTCGCCCACACCACAGCAACGTCGGCAATTGGAGAATTGGTGATCCACATCTTGGCGCCGTTGAGGCGATAGCCGTTGGCTTCCTTGGTCGCTTTCGTCTTCATGCCGCCGGGATCGGAGCCGAAATCCGGCTCGGTTAGTCCAAAGCAGCCGACGAACTCGCCGCTCGCGAGTTTGGGCAGATAACGCATGCGCTGCTCTTCACTGCCATAAGCGAAGATCGGATGCATGACGAGCGAGTTCTGCACACTCATCGCCGAACGATAGCCGCTATCGACACGCTCCACTTCGCGCGCGACGAGACCGTAGCAAGTGTAGTTGAGATCGCCGCCGCCATATTGCTCCGGCAGCGTGAGGCCGAGAAAACCCATCTCGCCCATCTCGGTCATGATGGCGCGATCGAAGGTCTCATTGCGGAATCCCAGCTTCACGCGCGAGAGCAGCTTGTCTTGGCAATAATCGCGCGCGCTATCGCGCACCATGCGCTCCTGCTCGGAGAGTTCTTCGGTCAGCAGAAGCGGATCGACCCAATCGAAGGGATTGGATTCCAGCCGGGTGGGGGCGTGGGCGGATTTGTGTTCGGCGCTCATGGATATCACTCTTTGAAGAACTCAAGAACGGCGGCCTTATAGACCTTGTCGCCCACCGCCGTCATGTGGTCGCGGTTGGGCACGGTTACGGCACGACCATCGGCAAAAGCGGCGGCCAGCGGGTCCGGCGGGCCGGTCAGCACGTCTTTCTCGCCGCAGACCACCAAAACCGGGCGCTGCGAATGAGCAAGCTGCTCACGGGTGAAAACATCGCGGCTACCGCGCATGCAGGCGGCGAGAGCTTTGCGATCCTTGCCCGCCTGGTCGGCGAAAGCTCGAAACTCGCGCGCAGTCCGGTTTGTGATGGTCGAGGGATCGTCCACGAGTAGCGCGTCGGCAACGGCGGAGCGGCGCTGCGGATCGGCGACCGCGCCTTCCGCCGCATTGATGTCCAGATAACTGGCGCCGACGCCGGCGATCACAACCTTAGAAAAACGCTCGGGATGGCGCAGCAGCAGCGACATGCTGATGTAACCGCCCATCGAATAACCCATGAGCAACGCTTCGCCGAGATCTGCATCCGCCATCACGGCCAGAACGTCATCAGACATGATCTCGTGACTGTAGGATGCTGGATCGTAAGGCTTGTCGCTTTCGCCATGTCCGCGATTGTCCAGCGCCACGACGCGATAGCCAGCGCCGCTCAGCGTGTCGTACCAACCGGGTATCTTCCAATTCTGCTTGCGGTCGGAGGCAAAGCCATGCACCAGCATGACGGTCTGTAAGCCCTCGCCAACGACCTCATAGGCGATCTCCACGCCGTCTTTTGCAGTTGCGAATTGGGTCATGAATGCACCGGAAATGCCAAATCGAAGCGGACCTTCGCAAAGCCGTTCCGGCCTGTCTATGATGCTGCGACGCCATTTCCGCGAGATGCCATGTCCCTGGAACAACTGAAAAAAGACGTTTGCGCCGCCATAGACGGCATGAAGGCGGAGCTGCTGAATCTCAGCCACAGTATCCATCAGGAGCCAGAGCTGGCGCTGGAGGAATTCAAGTCCGCGGAGAAGCTTGCCAAGGCCACGGAGCATCACGGCCTAAAAGTCCAGCGCGAAGCCTATGGATTGAAGACCGCTTATGTTTCAGAATTCGGCGACAGGGGGCCGAACATCGCCATCCTCTCGGAATACGACGCCCTGCCCGGCATCGGCCATGCCTGCGGTCACAACATCATCGCGACATCCGGATTGGGCGCGGCGCTGGGTCTTGCGAAACTGAATGGCCGCCTTCCCGGCCGCGTGCGCTATCTCGGCACGCCGGCGGAAGAGCGTTTTGGCGGCAAGGAGATCATCGCGCGTGAAGGCGCGTTCGAGAAAATCGACGCGGCGATGATGATCCACCCCGCGAACATGAACCTGATGACGATGCCCTGCATCGCAATCTCGGAAGTGGAAGTCACCTATCACGGCCGCGCGGCCCATGCCGCCGCCATGCCCTATCGCGGCATCAACGCGCTGGATGCGGTCGTGCAGGCCTATCAATCCATCGCGCAGCTCCGGCAGCACATCAAGAACAACGAGCGCATCCACGGCATCATCACCGAGGGCGGCCTCGCGCCGAACATCGTGCCAGAGCGGGCCGCCTGCCGCTTCTATGTCCGCGCCGTCGATGTGCATGAACTCGCGCATCTGAAGGCGCGTGTGCAAGCCTGCTTCGAAGGCGCCGCCGTGGCGACGGGCTGCAAGGTGGAAACCAAATGGGGCGCGTCGGACTATCTCGACATGAAAACCAACTGGGCGATTGCGCAGGCCTATGAAGACAATGCCACCGCGCTGGGCCGCGAATTTTTCCCGATCAAGGATGTGCCGCCGGGTTTCGCGGGCTCCACTGACATGGGCAATGTCAGCCATCGCGTGCCGTCGATCCATCCTATGCTCGCCGTCGCACCCTCCAACGTCATCATCCACAACGCCGAGTTCGCGAAATGGGCGGGATCGGGCAAAGGCGATCAAGCTGTGCTCGACGGCGCGAAGTCACTGGCCATGACCGCACTCGACCTAATGATGACGCCATCGTTGCTGGGAATCGCGAAACGGGATTTCGAAGCGACGAAAGAGATGTCGCAAGCCGCGTTGGCCGCGCTGCACGATCACGTTTCCGACTCCGTGCCACATGTGCATGGTTGCGGATGTCCCTGACATGAATTTCTGGCTGATGATTGCCGCTATCAATGGCGCGCTCGCCGTCGCCTTAGGCGCATTCGCCGCGCATGGACTTCAGGGCCGAATCGACGCTCATGCCATCGAAATTTTCGAGACCGGCGCGCGCTATCATATGTATCACGCGCTCGCGATGGGATTGGCGGCATTGGCAGCTCGGAGTGGCGCTGCGTTAATGCCCGCTTCCGTTGCGGCAGGATTTTTCCTCGCCGGGATCGTTCTTTTTTCCGGCTCGCTTTATCTTCTGGCGCTGACGGGCGCGCGAAGTCTAGGCTTCGTGACACCGTTCGGTGGGTTGGCGTTCCTTTTGGGTTGGATCGCGCTTGCCTGGGCTGCTACGAGAGTCGCGTAGATGCGCAAAGAGAAAATTCTCGTCGCGGGCGCGGGCATCGCAGGCCTTGGCGCGGCGCTCGCCCTGAGCGGAGAGGCGCGCGATGTCGTGCTGCTTGACCGCGATCCGTCGCCGCCCGACACCTCGCCGGAAGAAGCCTTCACGCAATGGGAACGGCGTGGCGCCACGCAGCTGCGCCACAGCCACGCTTTCCTCGGCCGCCTCACCTCGCTAATCCGCGACCGCTATCCCGATCTGATGAAAGAGCTGCTGGCCGAAGGCACGCGGTTGTTCAATTACGCGGAAGGTCTGCCGCCGACGCTGGAAAAGAAATATGTCGCCGAGCCCGGCGACGCGGACATGACGCTGCTGTTCAGCCGCCGCACAACGCTGGAACTGGTGATGCGCCGTTACGCGGCGAAGCTGCCAGGCATTACCTTCGTCACCAATGCCGGCGTGCGCGGGCTGATCTCGCGCAAGGAGAATGGCAAAATCGTTGTCGAAGGGCTGAAAGTCGAACGAAACGGCGCTGTCGAGGACATGCATGCCGATATCGTCATCGACGCGACAGGCCGCAATACAGTGTTTCCCGACTGGTTCCGGACGGAAGGCGCGGTAATCCGCGAAGAGGCCAGTCCCTGCGGCATTCTCTATTTCACGCGGCACTACCGCTTGCGCGACGGTCAGGATGAGCCGCAGCGCGACGGCACCCCCGGCGGCGGCGATCTGGGTTACATCAAGTTCGGCGTGTTCATCGCCGACAACCGCCATTTCTCCGTCACGCTGGCCACGCCGGAAATCGAAACCGAGATGCGGATAGCGGTAATGAAACCGGAGGTGTTTGACGCCGTGTGCATGGTGCTGCCTGGCGCCGCGCGGTGGATGAAGCCGGAACGGGCAGAACCTGTGAGCGCCGTCTATGCGATGGGCAGCTTGGAGAATGTGTGGCGGCATTATCTGAAAGACGGCGAGCCGCAAGTTCTCAATTTCTTTCCGCTCGGCGATGCGGCAGTGCGCACCAATCCGCTCTACGGCCGCGGCTGCTCCAGCGGTGTGGTCGAGGCGCATATCCTGCGCGCCGCGCTGGACGCCACACCAGATCCCCTCGAACGCGCGAAGCTGTATGAACGCGATTTCGAAAACGCGATCCGGCCTTACTTTGACTCGATGGTGAAGCTGGACCTGCGGGCCATCCGCCGCGCGAAGAACGAGCGCAATCCACATTACAGGCCGCGCCTGCGCGCACGCATCATGAAAAGCTTTGCCGAAGACGGTTTAATCCCGGCGCAGCGCGCTTATGTGGGCGTTAGTCGCGCCACCTCGCGCATCTTCCACATGCTGGACGAGCCGACGGCATTCCTGAAGCGCCCGGAGATCGTCGCGCGCATCCTCGCAACCTGGGCGATGCCGAAGACACTGAAGAAAGCGCGTGGCTATTATCCGCCGACGCTGGGACCGGAGCGCAGCGAGATGTTCGCGCGGCTCGATCTCGCGACGCGATAAAAGATTTGGGGAGATGACGATGCTGGATATGCCGACGCCGAAGATGGTCAAGACCAACGGCATCGATATGGCGGTGTATGAGGCGGGGCCAAAAGATGGCCTGCCCGTCGTATTGTGCCACGGCTTTCCGGAGTTGGCGTTCTCGTGGCGCTATCAGATCAAGACGCTGGCCGATGCGGGATTTCATGTGCTAGCGCCCGATCAGCGCGGCTATGGCCTCACCTCCCAGCCGGAGAAGATCGAAGATTACGACATGAGGCATCTGACGGACGACCTTGCCGGGCTGCTGGACGCTTTTGGAATCGACAAGGCTGTGTTCGCCGGCCACGATTGGGGTGGGCTCGTGGTGTGGCAACTGCCGATCTATCATCCAAAACGCGTGGCCGGTGTCATCGGTGTGAACACGCCGTTCCTCGCGCGACCGCCAATCGATCCGATCATGGGTATGCGCGCGCTATACGGCGACAATATGTACATCGTCTATTTTCAGAAGCCCGGCGAAGCCGATGCCGCTCTCGCCCGCAATACGGCCAAGGCCTTCCGCTTCTTCATGCGCAAGGGCGGACCGACGGCGGAAGAATACGCAAAGCTGCCGAAAGAGCAGCGCAATCTGGAACTGATCAAGGCCATCGAGTCCGATGAAAGCACATGGAGCGGCCAACCGCTGATGCCGGCCGAGGAACTGCAATTCTTTATCGACACCTTCGAGCGCACCGGGTTCACGGGCGGCATCAACTGGTATCGCAACTTCACCCGAAACTGGGTGGAGAGCGGCACGATGGAGCAGAAAGTGCATGTGCCAGGCCTGATGATCATGGCGGAGGACGACGTGGTCCTGTCACCGGCAATGGCGGATGGGATGGAGCGATTTGTACCCGACCTGGAGAAAGTACTGATCAAGAATTGCGGACACTGGACGCAGCAGGAACATCCCCAGGAAACCAACGCGGCCATGATTGCGTGGCTGAAGAAGCGGTTTCCGCACTAACGGTCACTTCAAACCCATCCCACCGCCCGCTAGACTGCGCAAATCATGGAAGACGTGGTCGATACATTCTCGTACGCTGAACCGGATGACCCGCGTCTGAAACGCTTCATTATCCGCATGATCGAGCGGATGACTGGCCAGCCGGAGCTGAAGTCACTCTATGATTCGCGCCTCACCCGCCGCCTCCCCGGCGAAAGCTTCTGGGATCTGGCGATCCGGCTGCTCGATCTGCATGTTGTAACGAACGAAGACGCGCTGGCGCGGGTGCCGAAAACCGGGCCGTTGGTCGTCGTCGCCAATCATCCGTTCGGCGTGCTGGACGGCGTTATCGTCTGCCATCTGGTCAATCGCGTACGTAGCGATTTCCAGATCCTGACGAACGCGGTGCTGAACCGCGCCGACGAGGTGAAGGAGTTTCTGCTGCCCGTCGATTTTACCGAGTCCGAAGAAGCGTTGCAGACCAATCTGAAATCGCGCGCCGCCGCCAAGCATCTTCTTCTGAACGGCGGTTGCCTGATCGTATTTCCCGCCGGCGCGGTCGCGACAACGCCCAAGGTCTGGGACAAGACGGCCGTCGATGCCGAATGGAAGAACCTGACTGCGCGGCTGATCGGCCAGGGCAAGGCGGACGTGGTGCCGGTGTTCTTTGCGGGCCAGAACAGCCGGTTGTTCCAGCTCGCCAGCCATCTTTCCATGACGCTGCGGCTTTCGCTGCTCTTCAAGGAGGTGCATGACAGCATTGGGGGCGATGTGGTGGTGCGCGTGGGCGATGTCATTCCATTCGAGAAGCTTGCCAAGATCGAGGATCGCCAGCAACTCATGAACCTGCTCCGCGAGGCCACCTATGCGCTGGGGCAAGGCTTGCCGCGCCAGCGCAAACGCGCAAAAAAACAGAAATGAGCAGCAAGCCGCGCGTCGGCCTTTTCGTCACCTGCCTTGTCGATCTAATACGGCCATCGGTGGGCTTCGCGGCGGTGAAACTGCTCGAACAAGCCGGCTGCGAGGTGTTCGTTCCTGGAGCGCAGACCTGTTGCGGGCAGCCTGCCTGGAATTCCGGCGCGGATAAGGATGCCGCGGCGCTGGCCCGCGCAGTGGTCGATGCCTTCGAAGGCTTCGACTATGTCGTCGCGCCGTCCGGCTCCTGCGGCGGCATGATCCGGGTTCACTATGTCGAAGCGTTGCGCGACGATGCGGCCTATCTGTCACGCGCGAGGGCGCTGGCGGCGAAGACACAGGAATTGACCTCGTTCCTCGTAAATGTGCGCGGCATGAAAAGCGCGCCCGTGCAGTGCGCGACGCGGGCCTGCTATCATGACAGCTGTTCGTCCCTGCGCGAGATGAAAGTGAAATCGCAGCCACGGCAATTGCTGGCGAGCGTTGAGGGGTTTGCACTTACCGAATTGAAAGAACCGGATGTCTGCTGCGGCTTTGGCGGCTTGTTTAGCGTAAAATACCCGGAGATCTCGGAGCGCATGGCCGACGACAAGATCGCGGATGTGCAGGCTACTGGCGCGGACATGCTGGTCGGCGGTGATCTGGGATGCCTGCTACATCTCGCCGGACGTATGGAACGGCAGGGCAAGGCTATCAGAATCCGTCACGTCGCTGAAGTACTGGCCGACATGCACGATCCCGCGTTGGGCGAGCCGTGACGCAGAGCCCGCGCGATTTTCCCACGGCAGCGAAAGCTGCGCTGGCCGATGAGAGTCTCAAGATTGCTCTGGGTCGTCTGAAAACACATTTCGTCCTGAAGCGCGCGGACTCCATCGAACGCTTCGGCGACTGGGAAGCGTTGCGCGAACAGGGCCGCGCGATCCGCGATTATGCGCTGACGCATCTGGACACCCTGCTGGAACAGTTCGAGCGCGCCGTCACCGCGCGCGGCGGCAAGGTGCATTGGGCGCGCGATGCGAAGGAAGCGCGCGAGATTATTCTCGGCATCCTGAAGGAAACCGGCGCCAAGACCATCACCAAGGGAAAATCCATGGTGAGCGAGGAGATCGCGCTCAATCCCTTCCTCGAAGCGAACGGATTGATCCCGGTCGAAACCGATCTGGGCGAATACATCATCCAGCTACGCAACGAGCCACCCAGCCACATCATCGCGCCGGCCTTCCATTTGCACAAAGAGCAGGTTGCTCAGACCTTCCGCGACGCGCACACGACATTGGACGTCGCGCGCAATCTCGACGAACGCTCCGCGCTGGTGTCTGAGGCACGGCAGCTTCTGCGCGCGCAATTCGAAGCGGCGGATGTGGGCATCACCGGTGCGAATTTCCTCACTGCCGAGGAAGGCGCGGCGATTATCGTCACCAATGAAGGCAACGGCGATCTCACCCGCCTGTTGCCGAAGACGCACATCGTTCTCACCGGAATAGAGAAAGTTTGCGCTAACCTGGATGATGCCGCGGTGCTGTTGCGCCTGCTCACGCGTTCGGCGACGGGACAGGACATTTCCTCTTATGTCTCGGTGATGCTGGGGGCTTCACCGGATGACGATGGGCCGAAGAACTTCCATGTCGTGCTTGTGGACAATGGCCGTTCGCGACTTATCGGGACAGAGGCGGAAGAAGTGCTGCGTTGCATCCGTTGCTCGGCCTGTCTCAACCATTGCCCGATCTATGGCGCCGTGGGTGGGCATGCTTATGGCGCCACCTATCCTGGCCCCATCGGCGCGGCGCTTAATCCTGGCATGATGGGCGTGGCGCAGGCGGCGCATCACGCTAACGCATCCACCTTTTGCGGCCGCTGCGCAGAAGTCTGTCCGGTAAAGATCCCGCTGCCCACGATCATGCGCCACTGGCGCGCGCGCGAACATGCGAGCGGGCTGGCGCCGAAGAGCGTCGTAGCCGGTCTCGGCCTGTGGGCGTTCTTTGCGAAACGGCCCGCGCTGTACCGCTTCGCGACCGCCGTCGCGGCGCGCATGCTGAAAATAATCGCCGGCAAGCGCGGCCACATTCACGCCCTGCTCCTTCCGCACGGATGGTTTGCCGTCCGCGATCTGCCTGCGCCGCAAGGCAAGACGTTCCACGAATTGTGGAAGGCGCGCAAATGAGCGCGCGCGATGACATCCTCGGCGCCATCCGCGCACAACGCGTGCGCAGCGCGGAGCGGCCCGCGCAATATGTCCCTCCCGTGCCGCAATCGGATCTCGTAGCGGTGTTCGCGGAGCGCGCCCGGATTGTGGATGCGGATGTGCGGATCCTAAATGGCGCCGGCGAAATTGCGGCCGCCGTCGCCGATCTTCTGCGCGCCAAGAACCTTCCGGCGGAGATTCATATCGCGCCGGAAATCAAGGCGCCTGACCTCGGATCGCTTGTCATCAAGCGCACGCCGCCTGGGCCGGACGACACGACCCTCACCACCGCACCATTTGGCATTGCCGAGACGGGAACGCTGGCCTACCTGGCGACACTCGCGAACCCGGCGTCGTGGCATTTTCGGCCCGGCTTTGAGATCGCTGTGCTGAAGGCATCCGATGTCCTGCCGCATATGGAGAATGTCCTCGCCTGCATTCGCGCGAACGGCGTGCTGCCACATACCATCAATTTCGTCACCGGGCCTTCGCGCACCGGCGATATAGAGCAGACGCTCGAACTCGGCGCGCATGGACCAAAGGGCCTGGCTATTCTGATTGTGAAGAAATGACGTGCAGGTGACTGATCCGGTCGGTCAGCTTGTCCATCAGTGCGTTGAGTGTCTTGCGCTCTGCCGGTGTCAGCGCTGCGAGGAAGATTTCTTCCAGATGCAACGCCAACGGAACGACCTCGTCATAGATCACCCGCCCCTTTGTGGTGAGCGATAACCGTGTGATGCGACCGTCGGCATCATCCCCATCGCGCTTCACACGGCGCGCATCCACCAGCGAAGCGACCGCGCGGCTGACCTGGACCTTGTCCATCGCGGTGCGTTGCGCCACGTCGCGCGCGGGCATGCCGGGGGTCTGGCCAAGCACGGCAATGATCCGCCATTCCGGCACCGACAAGCCGAAGCGATCGGAATAGTGTCGCGCAATGGCGTCGGACGCGCGGTTGGACAGGATCGACAGCCGGTAAGGCAGGAAGTGATCGAGATCGAGCCGCGCATGCTCGAGCGTTTTCAGGTCACTCGGCATCGGGCTGGTTCTTCGGCAGCGCGGCATCGAACGCCGGATTTGCCAAGGCATGCGCCTCGATGCGCGAGATGGTGGGCCAGGGATCGAGTTCCAGCTTCACACGTCGCGCATTCGCGACCTGCGGGATCAGACAAATGTCGGCGATGGTCGGCGTATCACCGTGGCAGAATTTTCCGGTGTCGGGCGAGGATGACAACATCTTTTCCAGCGCATCGAAACCGAGCGTGATCCAATGGCGGTGCCAGTCGAATACGTCGTCATCCGTCTTCCCCAGAACGCGCTTCATGTATTGACCAAGGCGCAGATTGTTCACCGGGTGGATATCGCAAGCAACGACGCAGGCAATTTCACGACAGCGGGCGCGGCCGTTAGTATCTTTCGGCAGCAGCGGCGGCTCAGGCATGATCTCGTTCAGATATTCGATGATGGCGAGCGATTGGGTGACCGTATGCCCGTCATGCACCAACGCCGGGATCAGTTCCTGAGGATTCACCGCCTTGTATTCCGGCGTATGCTGTTGGCCGCCATCTTTCAACAGATGGATGAATCGCAGCTCCGGGTTTATGCCCTTCAGATTCAGCGCGATGCGCGCGCGGAAAGCGGCGGAAGAGCGGAAATAGCCGTAAAGCGCAAAGTCATTGCTCATGTTCCCGCACCTCCTGATCGATGGCGCCGAAGATGGTTTTGCCGTCGGTACCGAACATCTCGATGCGGATACGGTCGCCGAACTTCATGAACGGCGTGAGAGGTTTACCGCTTTCGATGGTCTCCAGCGTTCGCTTTTCCGCCAGGCAAGCCGAGCCGACATTGCCGCTTTTGTTCGACACCGTGCCGGAGCCGACGATGGAACCTGCCACCAGCGCGCGCGTCTTCGCGGCATGCGCGATGAGTTGCTGAAACGAGAAGGTCATATCCACACCGGCATTCGGATGGCCGAATGAATTGCCGTTGTAGGTGACAGTGAGCGGCAGATGCACCTTGCCGTCTCGCCAGGATTCGACGATCTCATCCGGCGTCACGGCGACGGGCGAAAAGGCACTGGCTGGCTTGGACTGGAAGAAGCCGAAATTCTTGGCCAGTTCTGCTGGGATCAGGTTGCGCAGAGAGACGTCGTTCACCAGCATCAGCAACTTGATGTGCTTGCCGGTATGCATGGCATCCGTGCCCATCGGCACATCGTCCGTAATGACGGCAACCTCTCCTTCGAAATCGATGCCCCAGGCTTCGTCTGCTGCGAGGATCGGATCGCAGGGGCCGATAAAAGAATCCGAGCCGCCCTGATACATCAGCGGATCCGTCCAGAAGCTTGGCGGCATCTCGGCGCCGCGTGCCTTGCGCACAAGTTCCACATGCGTGACATAGGCCGAGCCATCCGCCCACTGATAAGCGCGCGGCAATGGCGAGGCACACACCTTCGGATCGAAAGGTTGCTCGCCTTCGACGTGGCCCTCGTTCAGAAGATCATAGACCTGCTGAAGGCGTGGCGCCGCTTCGCTCCAGTGATCCAGCGCATGCTGCAGAGTCATGGCAACATGCGGAACGGCGACGCAGCGCGACAGATCGCGCGACACGACAACCAGCGCGCCATCGCGACCGCTCTTCAACGATGCGAGCTTCATACCTTGGGCTTCCAGCTGTCGGCGTAACCGCGATCTTCCGTGCCTTCGGCGGCCGACAGCATGTCGAGTGGATCGCGCGCGTCGATCATCACCGCCACTTCGTCCGTCATGGTCTTGGCGGCTTTCTGTCCCGCCGCGAACGCTTTGGGGTGCGGCCCATGCGTGAAGCCGTTCGGATGCCACGTCATCATGCCGGGATGAATGTTGTCGCGGCTGAAGAACTCGCCCTGATGATAGAAGATCACTTCGTCGTAGTCGTCGTTGGAATGATAGAACGGCACTTTCAGCGCGCCGGGATCGCTTTCGATGGGGCGCGGCACGAAGGTGCAGACAACAAAGCGATCTGCCACGAAGGTGGAATGAACGCTGGGCGGAATGTGAAAGCGGTGGCTCATCACCGGGCGGATATCGCGCCAGTTCAGCTTCAACGCCGTGAGATTGCCCTTCCAGCCCACCGCATCCAGCGGGTTGAACGGGTAGGTAATTCGAGTCAGTTCACCCCGGCGCTTCACGCTCACGGTCCACTCACCTTCGCGTTGCGATTTGAACACATCGTCCAGCTTCGGCGTTTCCAGCGCCGCCGGATCGAAGATCGCGTGCGGCCCAAGAATGCCGCGCTCCGGCAGCTTGTAGCTGCCGTTTGTCGCTTCGATGCGCAGCACCGTCGTCGGCTGCTTCGTTTCCAGCCGCCACATCGTGCCGCGCGGCAGCAGAATGTAATCGCCTTCGCGATAGGGCAGATGGCCAAAATCGCAGAACAAATCGCCCTCGCCCGCATGGATAAAGAACAACAGATCGCCATCCGCGTTGCGCGCGAGCGTCGGCATCGATGCCTGGCAGCGCCAGATATCGATCTTGCAGTTGGCATTGCTCAGAAGCGGGATGATCCGGTTGGGATCCCCCTTCTCCGTGGCCTTCACCGCGTCGAAGGCACGCGGGCGCAGCGGGCCATCGAACGACGTCCAGCCGGTCGGCGGATGCTTGTGATAGATGTGCGTGGCGGGGCCGAAGAACCCATCACGCCCGATCTCGCGCTCATAGGTGCCGGCCGGAAGATCGGCATGGGCCTGTCTGGAGGTTTCGCCCTCGACGCGTGGAAATTCGATCCAGTTTTTCGCGGACATTAGTGGGCTCCTGGGTTGGTGTCCTTCAGCACGCCGCGCTTGATCTGATCGGCTTCTATGCTCTCGAACAGCGCCTTGAAATTGCCTTCACCGAAGCCCTGATTGCCCTTGCGCTGGATGATCTCGAAAAAGATCGGACCGATGGCGTTCTGCGTGAAGATCTGCAGCAGCAGCCCGCTGTCCTCTGGCGCACCATCCATGAGGATGCCGTCGCGCTGCAACCGCAGCACATCCTCACCATGGCCTTTGATGCGATTGTCGAGGCGCTCGTAATAAGTGTCGGGCGTGCTCTGGAAGGCGATGCCTTTCTTCTGCAGCACTTCCACGCTCTCATAGATATTGTCGCTGCCCAGCGCGATGTGCTGGATGCCCTCGCCCTTGTACTCTTCCAGATATTCGTGGATCTGCGACTTGTCGTCAGAGCTCTCGTTGATCGGGATGCGGATGTTGCCATCGGGGCTGGTCATCGCGCGGGACTTGAGGCCCGTCAGCTTGCCCTCGATATCGAAGTAGCGGATTTCGCGGAAATTGAAGAGCTTCTCATAGAAGTCCGCCCACTTGTCCATGTTACCGCGAAACACGTTGTGCGTGACATGGTCGATATAGGTCAGCCCGGCACCTTCATGCACGAAGCCTTTGGACGGATCTGTGGGGACGAAGTCCACATCGTAGATCGATCGGTCGCCGTAGCGATCCACCAGATAGATCGCACTGCCGCCGATGCCCTCGATGGCGGGAATATTCAGCTCCATCGGGCCCACGATGCTTTGATGAAATGGCGTCGCGCCCAATTCCAGCAATTTCTTGTAAGCGAACGCCGCGTCCTTCACGCGGAACGCCATCGCGCAAGCGGAAGGGCCGTGCGCTTTGGCAAAGCGTGCGCCGTGGCTGCCCGCTTCGGCATTGACGATGAAATTGGTGTCGCCTTGGCGGTACAGCGTCACATTCTTGGAGCGGTGGCGGCCGACGGCGCGGAAGCCCATCTGCTCGAAGAAGGCGTGCAGCTTGTTCACATCGGGCGCGGTGTATTCGACGAACTCAAAACCGTCGGTGCCGATCGGGTTTTCCCAAAGGTCCGCCATGTTCTTCTCCTCGATGGCAACAGGGGATAGTTTCATATGAAACTATTGGGTGGTCAAGCGATTCCGCCGTCGTGGAACGATCGTGAACTGACGGAAAATCAGCCGTGCAGAGCCGGTTGCGGGCCGCGCACCAGTTTGCCGGGGAGCGCGCCGGTTTCCTTGCCATCACGATAGATGACGTTGCCTGAGACGACGGTGGCGACATAGCCTTCGGCGCCCTGCAACAGGCGCTTGCCACCGGCGGGAAGATCGAACGCCATCTTCGGCGCATTCACGCGCAGCTTGCCGAAGTCGATTACGTTGATATCGGCCTTCATGCCCGGCGCGACGACGCCGCGATCCAGGAGGCCAACAGCGCGCGCGGTATCCGAGGTTTGGCGCTTCACCAGATAAGGAATATCGAAACGGCCATTTGCGCGGTCGCGGCCCCAATGGGTGAGCAAATAGGTCGTATAGCTGGCATCCGAAATAATGCCGACATGCGCGCCGCCGTCGCCGAGGCCCATCACCGTATCAGGATGCGCGATCATTTCGCCGCAGCAATCCAGATTATAGTTCACATAGTTCGCGAAGGGCGAGAACAGGAAGGCGCGGCCTCCGTCTTCCAGCAGAAGATCGTAGGCCACTTCAGCGGGATCGCGGCCGAGGCGCTCGGCCTGCATCGCAATCGCGGTCTCACGCGGCGGCTCGTAATCCGGCGGGTTGCCCAGTGGATAGATCTGGTCGAACGCCATCACGCGGCGTGCCAGCGGATGGGTCCGCCTAGCGTCATTCTCCGCCATGACGCGCGCGCGGAACGCGGGATCGCGCATCGCGGTGACTTTCTCTGCCAATGGCTTGTCCTTGATCGCTGCGAAGGCCTCATGCGCGATGAAGGGATTAAGCGTGCCCTGCAGGCCGAGCAGCAAACCGATGGGCCGCGGCGCCACCTGCCCGCGGATTGGCAAGCCCTCCTTGGAAGCGCTTTCGATCATGGCGAGCAGACCCTTCCAGCCATCCGCCCAGCTTCCACCCTGCGCCAAAGAGAACGACAGCGGGCGTCCGCTCTCTTTCACCAGATCGCGCAACATGGCGAACTCGGTCTGCGCGTCGGGAGTATTGAAGTCCGACAGCAATTCGATCACACCCGAGCCCGCGTCCTTCATGCCCATGGCGATGCCCATCAGCTCGGCCTTGGTGGCGCGCAGGCTCGGCGTGGGATCGCCTTTCACGGTGCGGTGGTTGAGTGAACGGGACGTGGAGAAGCCGATGGCGCCGGCGCGCATCGCTTCGGCCGTCAACGCGCGCATCTTCGCGATATCGGCTTCGGTCGCAGGCTCCAGCTTTGCGCCGCGCTCGCCCATCACATAGACGCGCAGCGCGCCATGCGGCAGCTGTGCCGCAATGTCGATATCGCGCGGCTTGGCTTCCACCGCATCGAGATAATCGCCGAACGAATGCCAGTTCCATTTCAGGCCTTCATTCATCACAGCGCCGGGAATGTCTTCAACGCCTTCCATGAGTTCGACAAGACGCTCGCGATCTTCTGTGCGCACCGGCGCGAAGCCCACGCCGCAATTGCCCATCACCGCCGTCGTCACGCCATGCCAGCTCGATGGCGCCAGCCGCGTGTCCCATGTCGCCTGCCCATCGTAATGCGTGTGGATGTCGACGAAGCCCGGTGTGACGAGCAGACCCTTCGCGTCGATCTCTTCCGCACCTTTGCCCGACACTTTGCCGACCGCAGCGATCTTTCCATCCTTCACCGCCACGTCGGCTTCGAGGATCGTACCGCCGGTACCGTCGGCCAGATTGCCGCCGCGAATGATAAGATCGAACTCAGCCATCACACTCTCCTAACCGAGGCGCGCGAGCGCACTCATGACCTGATCGGTCTTTTCGATCGTCACCATGTGGCCCGCCTCAGGGATCGCGACCAGTTCGGCGCCCTTGATGCCTTTCTTCCAGGCTTGTGCATACACCGGCGAGATCAGACGGTCGCTGTCGCCCCAGATCAGCAGCGTCTTCGCCTTGATGCGATAGAGCCGCGAGGACAACCCGCGTTCCGGGATCGGAAACAGGATCTTGCCCGCCATGCCAAGCTGGCGCGCATTGGTGACGAGAAAGGCCTTGAGCCATTCCGGATCATCAATGCGCGTGTTCGCCGTCAGCAGCGCCGCGCCCTGCGCTGCGTCGTGGAACAGAAGGTTCGGATACTCGTAAGGCATCGTCGCGAAGAGATCGGGGATCGGGTGATCGTCCATCCACAATCCCGCCGGCGCGATAAGGCCGAGGCGTGTTGTGTCATGCGGTGCAATCGCTGCCATCTCCGCCGCGATCATGCCGCCCATGGAATGGCCGACAAGGATTGGGTCTTTCAATCCCAGCGCATCGATCACATCAGCGGTGTGCAGCGCGAAATCCAGCATGTCGCGGATATCGCCGCACTCCTCGCTGTCTCCATAGCCGGGCAGCAATGGCGCGAAGAGATGATATTTCTGCGAAAGCTTCTCCAGCAGCGGATCGCCGGGCAACACGCCGCCGGCGCCATGCAGGAACACCATCGGCGTTCCCGAACCGCCTTCGTAATAGCGAACCGGCACGCGCGGTGCGGCAACGGTTTTGAGCGGCAGCGCCATCTTATTCTCCCGCCATCATCGGCGCGGCCTTCACGTTCGGCAAACTTCCCGCTTTCGCCGGATTGGCGATGGGATGGCACCAGAAGCGGCTGTCATCCGCGAATTCGGGGAAGAAGTGGCGCAGCTTGGGCATCACCTTCTCGGCAAAGAGCTGCGTGGAATACATCGCCTTCTCCTTCGGCATGTCGCCCACATGCATGAGGCAGAAGATGTTGCCGACGTTGAGCGTCTTGATCAGGTCCCCCATGCGCTGGCGCACCGTTTCGGGCGAGCCGGCGATGACATGACCGCCTTCGGTCAGCTCTTCCCACGTCACATTCGCATAACCCTTGGGTGGCGCATATTGCGACAGCGCGCCGGTCTGGATCGTCTTGATGGTGCGGTAACCCGGCGCATCCGCGAAGCCCGGAAACACGTGCAGGCAGCGATTGTAGAAATAAAGGATATGCTTCTCATAAAGCTTGCGCGCTTCGGCATCGGTTTCCGCAACGCAGATCGTCTGCGCGAAACCTGCACGATAGGGCGACGCATCCGGCGCGCCGCGCTCCTCCACACGCCGCCAATAGCCATCCATCAACGCCTTGGCGCGTAGATAGCCACTGAACGAGAGGTAGGAATATGAATAAGTGTTGTCGATGCAGAAATCATACGTCTCGACGCTGCCGCCACCGGGAATATGGATCGGCGGCGGGTTCTGGATCGGCCGCGGCCAGATGTTCACATGACGCAGCTTGGTGTAGCGGCCGTTCCACGCAAACGGATCGGGCTCGCTCCATGCCTTGCGGATCAGGTCATGCGCTTCCTGATATTTCTCGCGCGTCAGTGCCGGAATCTGGCCGTAGCAATAATTGGTGTCCATCGACGTGCCGACGGGAAAGCCCGCCACCAGCCGCCCGCCGGAAATGCAATCCAGCATCGCGAATTCTTCGGCCACACGCACCGGCGGATTGTAGAGCGCGATGGAATTGCCCAGCACCACAAGCCCCACGTCCTTGGTGCGCCGCGCCAGCCCGGCCGCGATGATATTGGGGCTCGGCATGATGCCGTAACCGTTCTGGTGATGCTCGTTCACGCCAATACCGTCGAAGCCCAGCGTGCCAGCATATTCCAACAGGTCCATATAGGTGTTGTAGACCTCGTTGCTTTTCACCGGATCGAACAGCCGCGAGTCGATGTCCACCCACACCGAATGGTTCTTCTCCCGGAAATCGTCCGGCAGATAGGGCCAAGGCATCAGGTTGAACCAGGTGAACTTCATGGCGTGTTCTCCGGTTTGCTGTGTTCTATGCGGAAATGCCGAGCGCCTGCATCGCGAAATCCTTCGCGCTTTTGTAATCAGCCTTGCCGTTGGGCGCGCGCAGATTCACTTCCGAGATCAGAATGCGCTTGGGCGTTTTGTAGCCTGCGAGGATGCCGCGCACATGCTCGCGCAGGGCTTGCTCGTCGAACGGGCCGCCATTGGCAAGCTTCACCACGCCGGTGATTGCCTGTCCCCATTTGTCGTCCGGCACGCCCAGAACCAGCGCATCCTCGATGGTGGGATGGGTCTTCAGCGCTTCTTCCACCTCTTCGGGGAAAACTTTTTCGCCGGCGGTGTTGATGCAGTTGTTGCCACGCCCCAGCAATGTGATCGCGCCATTCGCATCCACGCGCGCATGATCGCCGGGGATGGAGTAGCGCACATTGCCGATGGTGACGAAGGTGCGCGCGGTTTTCTCCGGGTCCTTGTAATAGCCCGTCGGCAGCGGCCCACCGAGCGCCACGCGGCCGGACTTGCCGCTGCCCGGCGGGATCGGCTGATCGTTCTCGTCGATGACGATGGCGTTCTCCAGAAGCTGGAATGCCGCCGTCTGCACCTCGTTGTCCTTGGTCATAATGGACGCGCCCATGCCCATCGCTTCGGTTGAGGCGAAGCTGTCGGTGATGGTGAGATTGGGCATGTGCTTCAGCAGCCCGCGCTTCACTTCCACGCTCCACATCGCGCCGGAGGACGACATCGCCAACATGGAGGAGAGATCGTATTTGCCCGGATTGTCGTCCAGCTCCTTCAACAGCGGCTTGGCGAAGGGATCGCCCACGATGGCCATGCCGGACACGCGATTCTTCTCCACCGCGGACCAGATCGCGGGCGGATCGAGATGCGTGTTGTCCACCGTCACCACGCAGCCGCCCGACAGCATGACCGTCGATGCCGAAATGAATCCGGTGCCATGCATCATGGGGCATGCGGGCAGCGACACCGGCGTTTGTGGCGTCGCCTTGATCATGTCGGCGAACATCTCCAGCGAGTCCGGCGCCATGCCGACGGTGCGGCGCAACCGCTCATGCCACAGTGTGCAGAGCGTGCCCTGCTCCCACATCACGCCCTTGGGCATACCCGTGGTGCCGCCCGTATAGATAAAGAGCATGTCGCTGGGCGAACGCTTCACTTCCAGCTTCGCGCCATCGCCCTCTTCTGCCAGCGTTTCGTAATTCTCCGCGAAATCCGCCGTGTCATCGCCGACTTCGACATAAGCCTTGATGTGCGGAAGCCGGTCCCTGATTTGCGCCACCGCATCGCGGAATTCCGAACCGTAGATCAGCACCGTGGCGTCGGAATTGTCGAGGATATAGCGCACCTCTTCCGGCTTGTAGCGGTAGTTCACATTCACATGCACCAGCCGCGCGCGATAGCACGCGCCAACGGCTTCCATATATTCGGTGCCGTTGCGCAGATAGAACGCAACCTTGTCCCCAGGCTTGGCGCCGCGCGCGAAGAAGGCACGGCCCAGATTGTTCATGCGCTTACTGGCGTCGCCCCAGCTAATGCGCTTGTCGCCATGCACGAAGGCTGGCGCATCCGGGCGCACGGCCTCTGCCACGGCATCCAATATGTCTCCGTAATTCCAGGGCATTTCGACTCCCACAATATCCTGGTCTCTCGGGCGCTTAACGCAGCGTTGGCCGGGCCATTTCTGCCAATACTATCCTGCCATTATCCGCCGCCACGCAAGCGTTCTTGCTTGCCGTGGCGTCAGGCGTGCAGCATCGGGTTCTGCCCGATTCCTGGGCATCAGACGGAAACCCGATGCCGTTCGAACCGACGCTGGAATCCCTCAACGCTCATTGCGTGCCTGACTGGTACGAAGACGCGAAATTCGGGATCTTCATCCACTGGGGATTGTTCTCGATCCCTGCCTTCGCCACCCGCGGCTGCTCCATAGGCGAGACGTTTCGCGACAACTACGATACCGCGGTGGCGCGCACGCCCTATACCGAATGGTACTGGAACGCGATCAAGGTACCCGAAAGCGAAAGCGCGAAGCATCATCGCGAAGTTTGGGGCGACCGGCCCTATCAGGATTTCCGCGAGCCGTTCTTCGAAGGGCTGAAGCAATGGAAGCCGGACGAATGGGCCGAGATCTTCGCCATGGCGGGCGCGCGTTATGTGGTGCTCGTCACCAAGCACCATGACGGCTTCTGCCTGTGGCCCAGCACTGTGAAAAATCCGCATGAGCCGAACTGGACAAGCCGGCGCGACATTGTCGGCGAATTGGGCGAAGCGGTGCGCGCGAAGGGAATGAAATTCGGACTTTATTATTCCGGCGGCATCGATTGGACCTTCAACCGTGAGCCCTTGCGCACATTGGCCGATTTCATCGGCTCCACACCGGGCGGCGGTTATCCCGCCTATGCCGATGCGCAGACGCGCGAACTGATTGCGCGTTACAAGCCATCGGTGTTGTGGAATGACATTTCGTGGCCCGGAGGGTTGAAGAACGAGCTTCGCCTCTTTGCCGATTACTACAACACGATTCCCGATGGCGTGGTAAACGATCGCTGGCTGCCGATGACATGGAAGCGCTGGCCGCTGCGCTTCAAACCGATGCGCCGCTATGTCGACGGCAAGATTAAAGCCGCCATGAAAACGGCGCCGCAAACCAAGGGCATCATCCCGGAGCTGCCGCCACATTGCGACTTCCGCACGCCGGAATACGCGGCCTTCGACGATATCCAGACCAAAAAGTGGGAAGCAACGCGCGGCATGAGCCATTCCTTCGGCTTCAACCGCGCCGACACCGACGCGGATTACGAAAGCGTCGAAGCGCTGGTGCACAGCTTCATCGACACGGTGGCGAAGAACGGCAATCTGCTTCTAAATGTCGGCCCACGCGGCGAGGACGCGCAAATTCCCGCGCCGCAAATCGCGCTGCTGCGAGGTTTCGGCGGCTGGCTCCATTCCAACGGCGCCGCCATCTACGGCACCCGACCCTGGACATGCGCGAAGGGCAAAGCCACAGACGGAAGCCGCATCTGCTTCACCGCGAAGGACGGGACACTTTACTTCTATGTGCTCGATCCGCTGCGGTCGGGCGAGTTGGTGATCGAAGGCACCGATCTGCCGAACGCCGTGCAAGCGGTTCACGTTGCCAGCGGCGCGGTGGTCGCGTGCGTGCGCTCGGAAGGTGGCCTCAGGCTCACCCTGCCTCAGACCCTCGCTCCGGCACCGGCTCATGCCTTCGCCCTGACAACCTGACCTCTTGCGGACAGGCCGCTTTGCGCGTTTCGTTCGTTCCAACAGATATTCAGGGCAGCACATGAAGAAGCTTTTGATCGCCAATCGCGGCGAGATCGCCATCCGCATCGCGCGTACCGCCGCGGAAATGGGCATCGAAACGCTCGCGATTTATTCCGAAGACGACGTCCAGTCGCTGCATATCAAGAAGATGAACGAGGCGCGCGGCCTCGTTGGCAAGGGCCCGGCGCCCTATCTCGATCTCGAACAGATCGTCACCATCGCGAAGGATTCCGGCACGGATGCCATTCATCCCGGTTACGGCTTTCTGGCCGAGAACGCGGAATTTGCGCGCGCCTGTGTGAAAGCGGACATCACCTTTGTTGGCCCCTCGCCGGAAGCACTGGAGCTATTCGGCGACAAGGATCGCGCGCGAGAACTTGCGGAAGTGGTGAAGGTGCCGGTGCTGCCCGGCACGCATGGCGGTATCACGCTCGCCGAGGCGCGCAAGTTTTTCGAAAAGACCGGCGCGATCATGCTGAAAGCCGTCGCTGGCGGCGGCGGGCGCGGAATGCGGCCGGTGACGGACGCGAAGGATCTGGGTCCCGTCTTTGAACGCTGCGCTTCGGAAGCCAAGGTTGCGTTCGGCAACGACGCGCTCTACGCCGAAGAATTCTTCCCACGCGCCCGCCATGTCGAAGTGCAGATTGTGGGCGACGGCAAATCCGTCAGCCACATCTGGGACCGCGAATGTTCGCTGCAACGCGCGCGGCAGAAGATCGTGGAGATAGCGCCCGCCGTCGAGGTTCCCCACGCCGTGCGGGCCAAGCTGTTCGACGCGGCTGTGGCGCTCGCGGCAGCCGCGAAATACAAGAGCCTCGGCACCATCGAGTTTCTCGTCGACGGCGACCGGTTCGTGTTCATCGAAGCCAATGCGCGGCTGCAGGTGGAGCACACCGTTACCGAAGAAGTGACCGGCATCGATCTCGTCCGTGTCCAACTGGAAATCGCCGACGGAAAATCGCTGAGGGACCTGCATCTGACGCAGAAGGACATCCCCGCTCCGCGCGGCGTCGCGATCCAGACGCGCATCAACATGGAAACCATGACGGCGGATGGTGGCGTGAAGCCTGCGGGCGGCACGCTTACGGCCTACGACCCGCCATCCGGCCGCGGCATCCGCGTCGATGGTTTCGGCTACGCGGGCTACCAGACCAATGCGCGATTCGACTCCCTGCTCGCCAAGCTGATCGTGCATGGCAACACACTGGCCGATGCCAAGAGCAAAGCTTATCGGGCACTGTGCGAATTCAAGATCGGCGGCGTGGCGACGAATATTCCGTTCCTGCAGAACATCCTGCTGCATCCCGAACTGGATAAGTCTGCCCACACCCGCTTCATCGAAGACAATATCGCGACCTTGCTGACGCAGCGCGATGAAGACCACCAGAAACTGTTCTTCGAACCGCCGAAGGTCGCGCGCCGCGCGGGCGCGAAGGTGGATGCCTCCGATCCTCTCGCGGTCCTGCATCATGGCAAGGAAGAACACGAAGCTGCCAAAACCGTCGAAGCGGAAACACCGGACGGCACATCCGCTCTGCGCGCGCCCTTGCAGGGCACCATCGTCAGCTTTTCCGTTAGGCCCGGCGCCCCGATGCGCGCGGGTGACACGGTCCTCATCATGGAAGCGATGAAGATGGAGCACGTCATCACCGCACATGTCTCCGGCACGTTGCAGAGCTTCGCCGTCGAGGCCGGCGATACGGTGTTCGAGGATGCGCCGCTCGCCTTCATCGAAGAAGGTCATGTCGCACATTCTGCCACCGCGAAAGAAGAGACCTTCGATCTCGATGACATCCGGCCCGATCTTGCCGAACTCCACAAGCGTCGCGATTTCCTGAAGGATGAGAACCGTCCCGAAGCTGTTGCCCGCCGCCGCAAGACCGGCCAGCGTACCGTGCGCGAGAATGTCGAAGACCTCTGCGATCCCGACAGTTTTGTCGAATATTCCTCGCTCGTCGTCGCGGGACGCCTGCGGCGCAATTCGATGGACGAGCTGATCGAGCGCACGCCCGGCGACGGTCTTGTCATGGGTCTTGGCCGCGTCAACGGTGACAAATTTCCGGACGAGAAAGCCCGCGTCGCGGTGATGGCCTATGACTACACCGTGCTCGCCGGCACACAGGGCATGCGCAATCACCAGAAGAAAGACCGTATGATGCATCTGGCCGAGCAGTGGCGGCTGCCGGTCGTGTTCTTCACCGAAGGCGGCGGAGGGCGGCCCGGCGACACCGACCAGATCAGCGCCGGCGGTCTCAACACCACGACCTTCATGCAATTCGCCAAGCTCTCCGGCCTTGTTCCGCTGGTCGGCATCAATTCCGGCTATTGCTTCGCGGGCAATGCCGCGCTGCTCGGCTGCTGCGACGTCATCATCGCCACCAAGAACTCTTCCATCGGCATGGGCGGCCCCGCGATGATCGAAGGCGGCGGCCTTGGTGTGTTCAAGCCGCAGGATGTCGGCCCTGTTTCGGTGCAGGCGCCCAATGGCGTGATCGACGTGGTGGTGGAAGACGAAGCCGAAGGCGTTGCCGTCGCCAAGAAATATCTCTCCTATTTCCAGGGCGCGGTGCCGGATTTCACATGCGCCGATCAACGCCTGCTGCGTCGTGCGATTCCCGAAAATCGCCTGCGTGTCTATGACGTCCGTTCGGTCATCGAAACCATGTGCGACACCGGCTCGGTGCTGGAACTGCGCAAGCAATTCGGCGTGGGTATGATCACGGCCTTCGCGCACATCGAAGGCCGGCCCATCGGCATCGTCGCGAACAATCCCAAGCATCTGGGCGGCGCCATCGACCGCGACGGCTCCGACAAGGCCGCGCGCTTCATGCAGCTTTGCGACGGCTTCGACATTCCGATCCTCATGCTCTGCGACACGCCTGGCAATATGGTGGGGCCGGAAGCGGAGAAGACGGCGCTGGTGCGCCACAATTCCCGTCTCTTCGTCATCGGCGCGAATGTCAGCGTGCCGGTATTCACTATCATCCTGCGCAAGGGTTACGGCCTTGGCGCGCAGGGCATGGCCGGCGCGAGTTTCGTGGCGCCGTTCTTCACCATCTCATGGCCCACCGGCGAGTTCGGCGGCATGGGATTGGAGGGCGCGGTGAAGCTCGGTTACCGCAACGAGCTTGCCGCCATCGCCGATCCGGCGGAGCGCAAGAAGAAATATGACGAGATGGTCGCGCAGATGTATGAGCGCGGCAAAGCGATCTCGGCAGCGACCCTGTTCGAATTCGACGAGGTGATCGACCCCGCCGAAACGCGCAAATGGATCACCGCCGGGTTGCGCTCCGTTCCGCCGCCGCCAAAGCGTGAGGGCAAGAAGCTCAAATGGATCGACACGTGGTGATGCCCGGCGTCGGCAATATAATTGCCTGACAGAAATCCCCTCCCCGCTCCCCTTCTGGAAGTTCCGGAGCAGGTTGTTTGTCGATTTTTGCTCTCGCGGAATCGTTCAGATTCCAGATCTCGTGGGCGGGAGAAAAACAACTACCTCTATTTGTTTTGCAGAATCGGGGCTTCGAATTGAATGTCGATTTTTGCGAAGCCGATTCCGTCAAAAACCTACATCTTGTATTTGGTGCTCTCTCGATGCATTTGAATTCATGTTTTGCGCTACCCCCTCCCCTCTTTCCCCTCCTTCCTCGTCGCAGCGGGATGCGGGTGTTGGAATGTGGTGACGCTCTCATGAAAGAGAAGAGGCCACGATCACGAAGTTCGCGGCTGTGGCTTCGGGACAACATATCCAGTTTGCTATGCGGTTCACGAATTCCCGACGAGGACCATCGCGGCGGTCCTCACCTTGTCCACTCCAGTTGGGGCAATAGCTTACCGCCCGCCACAAAGGCTAATATCCGGAAGGCACGTTGACGGGTTCAAAATGACTTCGGCAGTCGTTATGCCGTGCAAGCGAAGGAAACTCGAACGGCACTTGCACGGTGCCGCGATCGCATCACTTTTCTGGCAGTTCTTTGCGGGGCAGGCTTGCGCAGGAGACTGGGCCAGCATCAAAAGCGGCCTTGTCGCCCAAGGCATCCAACCGAATATCATCTACAATGGTGATACGGTGGTGGTCGCGTCGGGCGGCGCGAAACCCGGCGCGATCTACCTCGGCAACCTGCACTTGCAACTGTCCCTCGATGGAGGAGCGTTATTGGGCGCGCGCGGGCTGACCATCTATCTGGACGGTTTGAACATTCACGGCGGCAGTCCGGATTCTTTTGCGGGCGACGCGCAAGGTGTCAGCAATCTCGCCGCCCCGCCGGACACAACGCTTTATGAAGCGTGGATCCAATACAATTTCGCGGGCTCCGACATCTCGGTGCTGGCCGGACGCTATGATATCAACAGTGAATTCGACCGCCTGCGCTCCGCCAGTTTATTCCTGAATAGCTCGTTCGGCATCGGGCCGGAATTTGCCTCTAGCGGTAGGGCAGGACCGTCGATCTTTCCGAATACGGCGCTCGGCGCGCGTCTGACATACAAGCCGGCGCCGAACATTGTCTGGCGCACCGCCATTATGGACGGAGTGCCGGTGGAGCGGCCTCGTGGATCGCCCAGCCTGTTCGACAACAGCGACGGTGCATTGATCGTAACGGAGTTGGCCTATCTTTACAGGCCCGGCCCGGCAATGCCGCCCGGACAGGCGCGTTCGATGATAGGACGCGCATCGAACCTGCCTCCCTACGAGAACAAGATCGCCGTTGGCGTTTGGCATTACACCGCAACGTTCAACGACCTGAGCGAAGCCATCGTGCCTGGTGTGCCGGTCCGCCGCCATGGCAGCACTGGCGCATATGCCATAGCTGACGTGCTTCTTTATAGGATGGCAGACGATCCTAAGCGGGCCGTGTCCGGCTTTTTGCAAGCGGGCATCGGAGACGACCGCGTCGACCGTTTCGGTAGTTATCTAGGCATGGGAATTGTCGTCACGGGATTGCTGCTAAGCAGGCCTTCGGACCAAGTGGGCCTCGCCGCCGCCACGGGCCGCAACGGTTCGCACTTTCTGGATGCCCAGGCGCGCCTTGGCATGCAGAACACCAAGACCGAGACATCGGTTGAGCTGACATATCTCGCCCAAGTCACCGACTGGTTGGCCGTGCAGCCAAACGTGCAATACATCATTCATCCAGGCACGCGCCCAAATCAGGACAACGCTTTGGTATTTCAGCTCCAGTTCGAAACGTCGCTCTAGCGCCCGGCGATTTGATCCGCGCGATCCTGCGGGGTGTAGTTGTCCTCGATATGGCCCTTGAGCTGGTCCATCGTGAAGAGGACCGGTTTGGTCTTCATCGCCACGAACATCTTGACCTGATCGTCGTAGTGCTTCGACAGCGTGTCCAGCGTTGCGGAGCCGAACTGGTGGATGCTTTGCGATGAGAGCTTGCCGTTCTTGTCCCAGGTCACGAACATGATGAGGGTATCGCCGCCCACCGCCGTCAAGGTGCCGTCGTCCTGCGGCACGCCATAAACCGCGCGATAGACATCCGGCCCGCCGTCGATGGGCAGATCGTATTTGCCGCGGCGGAAGCGGTTCACCTGCCCCCATTCCGGATCGAGCCGGCCGAAATGCTCTTTCAGCAGCGCCATCGCCTCGCGCAACGCCGGCAGCGGCTCTTCCTTGCGCGGGCCGCCCTGCTCTTCGGGCGCAACGCGCACACCCATGAGAACCGCCAGCGCGGCGCCGCGATTGTGGATGTCCGTGCGGCCGTTCCAGTCGCGCAGGATTTTCTGAGCCCGCTTGAGTTCGCCATCGCCTTTCGGATCGAAGCCCGTGACCTCGGCGATCTCTTTCGCCAGATCGGAATGGATGCTGTAGGACAGATCGTATTTGTACTCACGGAAATGCGCCGCGGTGATGTGCGGGTCCTCGCCGAAGGTTTCCAGCGCCCGCATCGCGCGGTTGGTCATGTTGGTCTGGATGCCCATCCACGCGGGAAATTGCGAGGGCTTCAGGTCGTCTGCCGGCGCGGTCGCCTGGAATGGCGTGTTGTTGGAATTAAAGACATAGCCGGATTTCGGATTCCACAGCTGCGGAATTTTGTCGAACGGCACATAGCCATGCCAGATCAGATCGGAACGGTCGCCCGGCAGAATGCCTTTCCAATCGAAGCCGGGTTTTCGCGCCGGGAACTGGCCGTTATAAACGTAACCGATGTCGCCCTTCTCGTCGGCGAAGATGTAGTTGATCGACGGCAGCGCCTGCAGGCGCAGCGCGGCCAGCCATTCGTCGCGGTTTCGCGCCTTGTCGATATGGTAATATTGCTCAACCTGCCGGTACTCGCCCATGCCGGCATAGCGGATGGCGAAGACGCCATGATCGGTCTTCAGCACAGGGCCGTGCGCGGAGAACAGCAGGTCGCGATGCACGGTCCAGAACAGCGGACCGAACAGTTTCACGCGGATGGCGGCGTCTTCCTTCTCGAAGTCGCGCCATTTGCCGTCGAGACGATACTGGTTCTCGTTATCGGGATTGATCGTTAGGCGATAGACATCGGCAAGATCGGGCGAATTGACGGTGTTCGCCCAGCCCAGATGCTCGTTGTGTCCGTGCAGCATGAAGGGCGAGCCGGGGAAGAAGCCGCCCGCGACGTGCCAGCCCTCGTCGCTTTGCAGCACCGCCTCATACCAGGACACCGGCCCCGCATAAGGCTGGTGCGAATTGACCAGCAGCCGCGTTGCGCCATCGGCAGAACGCGACGGAGCGACGGCAACACCGTTGGAGCCGACCGGCAATTTCTTCTGCTCGTTCGCAGGCTCCAGCACATGCTTCAGCGTCGTATCGAGGCCATAGAAGAATGGAGTCTTGAACACGAAACCGGCAACGACATCCTTGCCGGTGATGGGAAGAATGCCCGGCTTGCGCAGTTCGCCATGGAGCGCCGCGTAGTAGCTGACACCGGCGGCATAGGCCTCGCACACCGCGCGCACATCGGCGGGCAGCTTGTTGTAACCGGCATCGACCGTTCTCCACACATGCAGCAGATGCGTGATGTAGTCGGTTTTCGCCGCATCGATGCCGTTCGTCGCCGCCAGCTTGCCGCGCGTGGCCAGCACCACATCCTGGATCGTCAGGAAATCGTCTTCGCTATGGGCGAAGCCGAGGCCGAACGCGACATCGGCGTCGCGATGCCCGAAGACGTGCGGCACCCCGAAATTGTCGCGCACGATATGCACTTTGTAATGCGAAGCGGCGGCGATGAACGCCCCAGGATCGGCGTCCGGCGGCTGGTTCAGCCGGTCGACCGTGATCACCGCGCCCAGCCCCAGAACAATGAGCGCCACCAGCGCCAGCGCGCCGTATTTCAGAAATCGCATGAAAGCCCCGCACCGATCTCGACCGCGCGGAAACTAGCGCCGGGACCGCGCGGGAACAAATCGCGGTAACGAGGAACTGGCTTGCCGAGCCGAAGCTCGCAGCAATGGTGCGCGATGATCTCATCATATTGCCACCAACCTTCACCAAGAATGGGAGGGAACATCGTTTGCCCTCGGAAATCTCGCCAGAGATATCCTTGCAAGCGCGCATCCCCGAAGTGGTTTCTTTCCCCGGCCGCGGTATCGCCGAGCCAATGGATCGCTTTGGCATTCGTTAGAAACCGCGTCTTCGCATTCCTGCGAAATCACCGGCGCAATGGCAATGTGGTGGCGGTGGTCGTCAAGGGGAAGAAGGCGCAGGGGTGGAGGTGGGTGGCTGGGCGTGGTGGTGGATGAGGTGTTTGGGTTGCTGGAACAGCTCGAGAAGGTATCAGCTCGCTGCGATTTCGCGTCTCAGTCTACCAAAGTTGGCAACCAGCGTGACAACGAGAACCAGCACATAGGCATAAGCTGCAAAAGTCAGATCGACGGGCACCGCGACGTGTTTGTAGACCATGAGTTGCGACGATGCAAAAATCGCGACGGCCACAAAAATAGTGAATTCAATCAGCAAAAGAATACGCCCCCAAAGGCCAACCGGTCTGAAGCTAAGCCTAGATGGCGAAGGCAAAGTCGGCGCAAATCCACTCAACCCGGGAAAAAAACAGACAGCAAAAAAAGAGGTGAAGCTAACCGAGTGCGCGAAAAGCCTCATGCCATATACAAAACCCAACTCGGCCATTAGCGCCACCGTCAAGATAAAAACGGCGAGCACAAACGCGCGTGCAACTAGTGTACCGTTTCTCTCTTTCATAATCATTTGGCACATGTCGATGTGGACGATTGTTCGCAAGTTGTTACCGCCTTTTCAATTGCTGCGCCACTAGCCGTTCCGAGGCGCTCGGCGCCAGATGTGATGGAATTTGTTGCACCCGGCACCGCAATACCAGAAGGCCCAGCTACAAAATTGCCAGTCGCATTGGCAAGATTCTGGGTCTCGCCGGCAAAGCCTGCACTTAAAAGCGATCCTCCTGCGCCTCCGGCAGCACCGCCAAGCGCCGCGCCTGTAACACCAGCCGAAAGTGGCTGCCCCGAGACTGCGTTTCCACCGACTTGAGATGCAGCACCCAGTCCAGCGCCTGCAATGCCGTTGCCTGTCGCATTGATCCCGCCATTTACTGAGAGTTTGCCGACGCCACCCACCTCCGTAGCTTTGCTGGCGAGATTCGCAACTTCGGCAACTTTTCCAGCGATACCAACACCGAGAGCGCCAGCGCCTGCCGATAACGCAACCTTCACAAAATTAGCTCCGGCTGCATTTATAGCGCCGCGAACATCACCCCGAGCGAGGGCGCTGATACTTTGGAATAAGCTGCTCGACCTTGTGGGGTTGCAAGTTGGAGTCCAAGTTCTAGTCCTCCACCGAGCCCAGCTCCTATGAGTTCGGCTACGAATTCTCCGTTCGGATCGGTCTTATCCGTGGGATCATTTCCAACGTAGGTGTAGAGATTGAGATCGGCGGTGTAGCCGACGGGGTCGGTTCGGCGATCTCGTCGGCGCCGTCGGAGAGATAATAGGTTGTCGCCGTAGAGGCCGCGGTCCAGGCGAAGCTGTTCCAGTTCACCATGCCCCACACCGTCGCGGCCGGCGCGGTTTTCTTGGTGCGCCGGCCCAAGGGATCGTAGCTGTAGGCGGTGACGGGACCGGCCGTGAGCATCCGGTTCTCGGCGTCGTAGCTGTAAGAGAACACCCCGTCATTGGTGAGATTGCCCTTGAGGTCGTAGGCGAAGGGCACGCTGGCGACGGTGCTGTATTGATTGAGATTGTTGGCTGCGTAGCTGGTGGAGGCGTTGGCCGCGGGCTGCCAGAGCCACGGCGCCAGCGAGCTTGCCTCGCTCAGAAGCTGATGTGCGTTGGTGTAGGTGTAGGTGAAGTGCGCGTCGTTGGCGGTGCCGCTCATGTCGTGGTTGAGCGTGAGCAGATCCCCGGCATCGGAGTAGGTGTAGGCCACCGAGGCGCCGTTGCCATAGGCAAGGTTCGCGCGGTGGGAAAGCGGATCGTAGCCACAGGCAAGGTTCGTGCGACGCGAGAGCGCTAGTGCTTCGAACGCAATCTCCTAGATTTTTGGAGCTCTCGTTCCAAATAACTCACATCCCAAATCGCCTTTTTTGATCCGGGCCGGTCGAACGACGCCTTCCAACGCTCTGCGGCTTGCGACATGATAAAGTCTTGCCCCTCCGGAGTGAAATCGCTGAACATGAGGATTACTTTGTCCACGTCTGTCAGACTTTCCACCACACGACGTCGCAATAACTCGTTATCTTGAAAGAACCGGAATAAATAATAAGACATTTCGCGAGCCGCCGCGTACCAGCTTTCATCTTTGATTCGCATTTCCGGCGCATTTGGATCGGGTCGCGTTGCCTCGACGCCGAGCAAGGCTGGCATATTGTAAACTGCAAAATCTTTTCTTTGTATCATGGGCAACGCTGCACCTTGCTAATCGCATCAACCGGACAGAGTTTATTCGTATTTCGGTCACGGACATAGGTCCCCCCGTTATCACGAATGCGCTGTTCCTTCTCGAGTTGCCTTACTTTATTCACATTAGGACCTGTAGTCTCGAAGGTTCGTGCCTTTCCACCTTCAATCACCGCATGATCGACGCGACGTCCAGTATCCGTGATGGGGTCTTTGACAATTTTACCATTAGCATCGCGAAGGTAGTGTTGATTCTGGACACTCGCGTTTGGATTTTCTGCTTTCAGTTGTTTGGTAGTAATCGCCTCGCGTCGTACGCCCTCAGCGGCGTTCCGGGTAACCAGAGCCTCTTCTTTGAAGAATTCAGACTCAAATTTAAGTGCTTCGCCCGCCTCCGCCCCATATGGCCCCATTCCCATTGCAGTTCCACTGGCAGCATCAAAAAATTCAGAAATTTGCTCATAGTCGTCTGCTGTTAGTCCCGTATTGCTCTGAGGCTCGCAGGAGTCACACGCGGGGTAATCTCGGCTCTGTGTGCCACTCGGATCGCTCTTATCTGTCGGATCGTTGGCGAAGGCGGTGTAGAGATTGAGATCGGCGGTGTAGCCGACGGGGTCGGTTTGGCAGAAGCGGCCGAGGACAGGGGAGTAACAACGGGCGCGGTAGTAGTAGAGCCCGGTCTCCGCATCGAGCCTGCGCCCTGTGAAGCGGTAAGGCTCGCCGGACGCATCGCACGGCGTGGAAGTCGCGCCTTTGAAGCAGCTGCCATAGGGATCGTAGGTATAGGGACCTTCCACCTTGGCCGCGCCCGCGCCGCTCATGGCGATGACGCTGCCCTGGCGGTTGGTGTGGAAGTAGCTGTGCGTGCCGTCCGATTTGACCTGTGCGATGGGCTCGTCGATGGCGGGGCCGGGGACGTAGCGCGTCGTGAGCGCGCCGGCGCTGCTGTATTCGGCGATCTCGTCGGTGCCGCTGTCGACGAAGTAGGTGCTTGCCGTCGAGGATGCCGTCCAGGCGAAGCTGTTCCAGTTCACCATGCCCCACACCGGCGCGGCGGGCGCGGTCTTCTTGGTGCGCCGGCCGAGCGGATCGTAGGCATAGGTGGTGACCGGACCGGCGGTGAGCATCCGGTTCTCGGCGTCGTAGGTGTAAGAGAACACACCGTCATTGGTGAGATTGCCCTTGAGGTCGTAGGCGAAGGGCACGCTGGCGACGGTGCTGTATTGGTTGAGATTGTTGGGCGTGTACGACGTCGACGCGTTCGCCGCAGGCTGCCACAGATAATCCGCATCGGAGACCGTCTCGGTATAGAGCTGATGGGCGTTGGTATATTGATAAGTGAAGTGCGGGTCGTTGGACGATCCCGCCATGTCGTGGTTGAGCGTCCGCAAGTCCCCGGCGGGCGAGTAGGTGTAAGCCATGCTCGCGCCATTGCCATAGAGAAGATTGGTGCGCCGTGAGAGCGTATCGTAGCCATAGGTGGCGAGCGAGGCGCCCAGCGAGTCCGTTGCCGTCGCCATGCGGTTCAGCGCATCGTAGTCATAGTTCACATAATAACCGTCCGGCCAGGTCAGCCTGGTGCGATTGCCGTTCTGGTCGAGCATGTACGAAGCCGTCTTGGTGCCCGTGAGCCCCGCGATGGTGTTGGCTTCGGAGGTGGCGCGCCCGGCGCTGTCATAGCCGTAAGCGATGGTGTTGCCGGCAGTGTCCGACAGCATGTCCGCCGCGCCATCCAGCAGGTAATGCCAGCTGGTGGTCACGGCCGGATTGGGCGAGACTTTCGTCAGCGCCCAGTCCAGCGCGTTGTAGGTGTAGCTCAGCGTTTGCCCTGCCCGGTTGCGCCGCGCCGTGACGTTGGCGTTGGCGTCCAGCGTCAGCTGCTCATAGCTTGTGTCCGGGAAAGTGGTTTGGGTGAGCCGCGTGAAGCCGTCGTAGCCATAGGTGGTGACGTTGCCATTGGCGTCGGTGATGGTTTGCTGTTCGCCGTCCGGATAATAAGCGACGCGCCGGTAGCATTCCTGCAAGGTGCCAGCGCGCGTGCAACCCGTCCCCGCGACCCAGGCGCGATATTCGGTCTTGACCTGGTTGGCCGCGCAGTTCGCATCGCCCAAAGCGCAATAGACAAAATGCGTCTTGCGCGACACCGGATCGGCGACCGTGAGCAACCGGTCCGCGTTGTCCCAGGTGTTGGTGGTGGTCCGGTTGTCGGCATCGGTGATTGTGGCCACCTTGGAGACCGGCGTGTAGGTGGTGGATTTGTCGGTCTGCCAACTTGCGACGCTGGTCCCTGAGAACGTCAGGCCGGAATATTCGAAGATATCGCGGCCGATGGCGTCATAATCGGTCTTCGATGCCGCGATCAGCACCGCCGACGCGTTGCCGTTGTGGCGATGATCCTCGGTCTTGCGCCGGTCCAGATCGTAAAGCGAGGTGGTGACGTTGGCTCGCGGATCGGTCACCGAGGTGACGTTGCCGATGCCGTCATAACCGAAGGCGGTCAGCGCCGCGACGCCGGTGGGATCGAGCGTGGTGGTGAGCAGATCTTCCGTCGTCGCATCATAGGTGTTGGCGGTGGTGACGTTGGTGGTCGCCGTTAGCGGCACGACCGAGGTCAGCGGCTTGCCTTGCGCGTCATAGGTGAAGCTGTAGACCGGCGTGCCTTCGGCGATCGCGGGGCGCGTCGCGGTGTGCAGCAGCGAGGCACCGTTGCCGCTCGCGTAATAAGCCAGCGTCGTGGTGTAGCCGCGCGCATTGACGACCGTCAGCGGCTGGTTCCAGGTCTGGTTCCAGGTGGCGCTGGCATGCAGGACATGCGCGCTGCCGGCGGCTTTATTGCAGGACGACGCGGTATCGACACGCCAAAAATCGGTGGTGTTGTTCTGGTGGTCGTAGGCGAACACATCGCAATCGCCTTCGGGATAAAGATATTGCAGCGACCGCGTGCGCGAATCGAAGGTCGCATCGGTCTCGGCGCCGACCTCGTCGATATAGCGGTTGGGATGGCCATAGGTGTCGTAAACCACCGTGTAGGCCTGGCCGAGCGGATCGTCCCGCTCGCCGCGCGTGCCATCGCCGATGTAGAATTGATAAGGATTGCGTCCGCCGACCTGCAGGCTCACGGCATCTTCCACCTCTTCCACGCGGCCCAGTGCGTCGTAATCGTATTGCACGTTCGGCTTGCTCGTGTTGTCGGCGGTATAGACCTGCTGCAGCAGCCGGAACGGAACGGGCCTTGCGGTCGGCGTCGGTATGTCGTTCTCCGCGAGATATTGGAACGTGGTCGCCTCGCCCGCCGGATCGGTGTGGATGTCGGGTGGATCGGCAGGCTCGAACGGCGAAGTAAGCGTCAACGTGCGCGTGCCGTCGGTGATAGTGGTGTCGTCTTCCGTAGCTGTCGCCGTGTAGGTGTAGTTCAGCGCACGGCCCAGATTGTTGGCAACGGATGTGAGGGCGTCGCCAGTGTAGTTGAGCGTGACGGTGGGCCCTTGCGGGAACGACCAGGTGGAAAGCCGAAAGCCTTCCTGCTTTCCGCAAACATGAATGTCGTTGTCGCTGAGCTTGTACTTCTGCGTCCAGTAGGAGAAGTGCTTGGCGTCGCCATGCGCGTTCGTCACCGTGAAGGCAAGACCGGAATTGTCCCAGCCGCGGCTCATGGCATAAGGCGTCGTCGTCGGATCGCAGATATATTCGTAAGGCGTGCGCGAACCGGTCTGCGTGAGCTTTGCGAAGCCGGGCCCCGGCGCGATCCACGATCCGGATGGTAATTGCAGAAACTGACGGGAGCCCGTCCCCAGGCTCACCGATGCGACGTTTCCGGAGATCTGCCCCACCCACCAGTTCTGCGCGAGCATGGCGGCCACGTCGCGTTGCGGGGATTGCGCCGACTTGAAGATGTCCTGCGTCGCCAGGAACGCGACGATGGCGCCCGCCGCGGCGCGGATGTCGCTTTGCCCCATCGCTTCCATGCCGCTTCCCGACACGGAGAGCTTGTTTTGCCAGTTCATGGACCAGCCGGCGTCCGGATCGCTGCTTGCGGTTGGCGAAAAGCGATGCGGATGCGGCACCCCCGCACGCCAGGCCTGCGATGCGGACAGCGCATAAGGCAGACCACCATTGCCGACCGTCAGCGATGCCGGGCTCTGGTAACTGAGCGAACCGTTGGCGAGATCGACGCCAAGCGCATTCGACTTGTCGATGAACTTGGCCTTGAGGATGTCGGCGGCCTCGACGGGATCGTAATTCACAGCCTGGTCGGGTTGCGCGCCGCCGCCACCGCCCTTGGTCAAGATAATGTCGCCGTTCGCGAGCGAGCTGTAGCCGAAAACAAGATTGGCGATCTCCACCGGATCGCCACCAACGTAACGCGTCGCGACCATGGCGCCGCCGCGCTGCTTGGTGGGCAGAGTAGGGGTGTAGGCTCCCGGACCGTCTAGCTCATATGCCCCACCCCGTTGGCCGGGGCCCAAAAATGCTTCCTGCGACGCCACGATGGTAAAGCCGGCTGTCGCATAGTCGGATACATTAGTCGTCAGTGCGTTCTTCCACTGCGCCGCTTCGTCAGCGGTCATCGGCGGCTGCTGCCCGATCGGATATGGGCCGCCGGGGGCGGACCACGCATTCAGGCCGTCGACCAGCGCCACCGCGCCCGCCGCCGAAGCGTTGGACGAGTCGAACTGGAAAAATTTGCGCGGCCCCGTACCCGAAGGATCTTCACCCCTGGGCGGCCGGTTGCCCCAGCCGAACCGCGTCGACGTCGAAGTGGTGTCGGGCAATCCAGACAATTGTCCCGACATGCCGCCTTCGATCGCAGCGCCTGTTGCCGCGATGGTTTGAACCGCCACCCGCCGCGCTGTCGCATCGGCGGTCTTGCTGCTGACGCTGATCCCGGCATCGACGTCGATGCGATCGAAATTGTCCCATACGATCCAGTCGGGGCTGTATGCGGGAGGATGATTGATGCCATAGACGGGTCTCAACGACACATCGCCATACACGATGCCGAGCACATGATGGGTTTGCTGGGTAGCGGCGGCGATATTCGCATTGAGTTGCGCCTCGCGTGTGAACTGCGCGAGATAATCGGCGGCCACTTTGTCGCGCGAGAAATCCCCAGTCGGTTGCTCAAACTTGTCGAAGCAGGGTTCTTGGGGATTGTAGTAGCACGGAGGCGGGTTCAGCCGTCTTGGCGCCGAGGCGTCCTGCACCTGTTCGCCAGACCATTTCTTGAACAGATTTTCGCTGGCGTCGCCCCAACCTTGAACGATGCTGAGCGGAGTTATCAGAACGACCGGCTTGGTGATGGTGACATCCATGTAATCGCCACCCGTCGTCGCGGTGCCATCGGCCGAGGCCGCATAGGGATGGTTCGCAATGAGCGTGATTGTGGCGTCCGCGCCGCGCGAGGTGATTTGCGGATTCGTCGTGGGAGGGTGATTGACATAGGTATCGAGAATGGTCGCACAGGGAGGAGCGCCAATCTCGTCACTGACGCAATCGATTTGCAGATAGACGGTGTTTGGAAAATACTGATCAGGGCTGACGATCCCCGTCATATTGTAATCCGTGCTGACGCTCAGCCGCCGGCCGTAGATTTCGTCGGCGTAAAATGTCTCGTTGAACATCGTGTCATAGTGATGGGTCACGAGATTGAGCATCGTGCCGGAGACTTGCAGCGTCGTGCGATACTGATTGGGAATGTCGCCTGTCCACGTGTGCTGTACCGTCGACGATTGATAAGGCAACGATGTTTGCCGCAAGCCACCGGGCGGGGACCGGTAAGGCTGTATGACGCCACCGCCCACGATGTCTTCCATCTGAGCCCCGTCCAGGCCGTGGGAACTTAGATAACTCAACAGGCTGGACGAATAGGTCTGTAGCGTTGAATTGAGCGATTCCGTGTTGAGGTTATGTACGTAGGACGCGCCGGAAGCCGTTCCGCTGTCCATGCCCGAACTTGCTTGCGCAAGCGGTGTGCCGGTGATCAGACCGGTCGCCGTGGCAAGATTGATTCCGCTCTTCCAAGTGTATGGCTTGTTGCTGGGGTCGAATACATATGTGCCGGACCCGATAACAACCGACACCCAAACATGAGAGAACTGAACCGTTGAAATTGGTGTTCCCGTGCCATAGGCGCAATCGGCGATAGGCGGCGTCCCGTTGATGATCGCCGGGATCGCTCCGCTGGAGAGCATTTGGCAGGCAGCCGTCGCATCGGAAATGCCGGTCCAGGCTGTAAACTGCGCGCCGGTTAAGGTGATCGTGCCCGCTTTGTAGGAGGCCGTATATCCGGCTTGCCGCAGCAGTTCGACCATCAGCATGACTTGATCGAACGGTGTGCCCGATTTGTCGATCTCCGCCCCTAGGGCGCCTTTTTGGAGCCCATATATCCAAACCACGCCGATGTTGTTGCGGACATATTCGTAGATTAGATCTGGATCGTTCTTGAGAGCACGCGCCAGCTCTACAAGCTCGGGTGGCCTTGTCGCCGGGGCGCCTGGGCCGACGGTGTGTGTCTTCGACGGTCCGTAGTATGCATCGGCATCAGAAGGATTAATCAGCGCCGCTGTTCCGATGCGGACGGAGGGAAGATAGTTCGCGTTCGCGGCGCCGGCGAACATTGTGCAGAGGACAATACCTACAGCCAGGCAAGCGGTAAGAAATTGCAAGCCGCGAGCGAAAAGTTCGAAATTCGTGTCATCTCTCATAAACAAAGTCCTCGAGATGAAACGGTGGATCGCGATAGTTTTCGCTTTGTGACTGCGGAGTTCGCGACTAGATTTCCAATGCCGCAGATGAAAGAGAAGCCATGCGCACGATCACGATGCTGGTGGGATTTTTGATGATTGTTTCCGCATCTGCGGATGCCGCGACGATCTTCACCTATGACGATCTCGGGCGGCTGGCATCCGTCACTTACGACAATGGAATGCAGATCATCTACACCTATGACGCCGCGGGGAACCGCACGCAGGTGGCAACGCAATCTACGCCTTAGGCCAACGAAGCCATTAACCGAGATGGACGGAGTCCTTTGCCGCCGAAAAGGCTGCCATCCGCTCGGCGCTAGCGCACGGTGGCCTGGTACCGGAAATGGGTTCGCAGAAAACGACTGTTCTTCGCTATCCATAAGCCCCTCGCTATCGTGCCGCCGATTGCAGGCTCGAAGGAGAGGCATCTCCGGCCGTGGTGCGAACAGGCTTTGAGCGCTGCAGCTTATCGAGCCGCGCCTGAAGGCGATCGATTTGAGCTGTCTGGATTCGATTGGCAGCCGCGAGTTGCTTTATCGCCTCCACCAGCACCGGGACGACCTTCGACTCGCTGACGCTCATGAGCTTCCGGTCGTCTTTGGACACCGAGACAGCTTCGGGAAGGATCTTTTGCAGGTCTTGTGCGATAAAGCCGACTTGCGGTTGATCCACCGGAAGCTTGAGTTCACTGCCCACGCTGCGTTCGTCGGGCTTTCGCCAATCGAAGCGCACGCCTTGCATTTGTTCAATGAGTCCGAGTGCGTCGTTAATAGGCGCTATGTTCTTCTTGAGGCGCGCGTCTGAGGTATTCGACCAGGCGCTCGTTCCACCGGCGGTGCCATTCACATAAAGGTTGAGGCTGGGTGTTGTTGTCCCGATGCCCACACTGCCGTTGAAATAATTGGTGGCGGTGGAGTCTTCGTAAACGCCATAGTTGGTCGTCGTGCCGGAGCCACCCGAGCCGCCATTGCCCGCAATCCTCACGCCGTAATTGGTGGTGGTGCCGGCACCGGACCCGGTGCCCACCGAAACGTACATTCCGTAGTTGTTGATGGTGCCGCCGCTCGCTGCGCTCGCTGTGGCCCCCAGGCCGTAATAGGCAAAATTCGAAACCGTGCCGCTGGTGAGCCCGTCGCCATTCGTGCTGGCATCAGCATGAAAGGCGTGGAAGGTGGTCACATTTTGCAGGCCTGAGGAATTGCTGATGTCCGCGGAGTGCACGCCATAGACGTGACTTATCGTGCCGCTATAGCCGCTCAGGATGGAGGGTATGACCTCTACACCTCGCAAATAGGTGAAGTTCGTGCTTCCTGTACCATAGACCCGCGGCTCGATCAGCGCATCGGTCAGAGCACTGGCGCTGCCCGTGGCCTGGAATGTGGGGATGAGTTGGAGCCCATACATCGTGCTCGCTGTGGTGGAGGAGGTGAAGGTTCCGCCGATATAGGTGAGGATGGTGTTGGTGGTGGAATAGGTGGCGCTGTAGTTCACATCCAACAGATGCGGCACGCTGGTGGAATTGATGCCAGCCCGCGTTGTGAAATTCGGGCTGTCGAGCGGGGCCAAAAGGCTCGCGCAGCTGAAGATCGAATTGAAATTCCCCATTACGGGCGTGGCGTCCGCGGTCTGGCCGTTGGTGATGCTGTTGGGCGGGGTTGCGGGACAGGTCTGCGCCTGAACCGGCAGCGTTAGCGCTGCCAAACCAAGCAAGCTAACGACAAATAACGAGAAAATTGTCTTTCGCATGCTGTGCCCCCAACAAATGCCAAACAAAATCAAACAGGCGACGCCAAAAATCCAACAGCCACGACTGCGGGCCGCAGGCACCCACACTTCAATGAGCAAGACAACGACACACAGCAACTTGACCAGAAAGATGCCGCCCAAAGAACTCCCGACGCGAATACCGCCAAGACTGTAAGTCTTGTCGAACTTGGCAAACTTTCGCAATATCAGTATGGTATTCGTCCACATCTATTCTTGTGACGATTTGACGAAAGAAAGGGATTGTTAGTTGGAGACAGCCCGATCTTGTATTCGATATGGATGGCGCGGCGCTCCGCCGATGAACCGAAAAGTTCGCATCGGGGCCTTTTCGAGCGCCAAGATGGGCGCATCTGCGCTTTGGCGAGCCTAATTCGGGAACCGCCGGCGCCAATTGTGCTCCATGATCCGAAGCGAGTGGTCGGTGGCCTCGAACCAACTGGTCTGGCTATAGCGGCCGCCTCGTATACGCGCACGTGGATTTCTTGACGAAGATCGGATGGATTGCGCTAGCGCTGACGAAGAAATTGCATCAAAGCCGGCTCGAGGGGATTACCAAGTCGCGGAGATACGTTTCTCCATGGGTCCAGCCCGATCTCTTATTTTGCGCGCTCGGCTGGTCGAACGAAGTGGTCGCCAAGTGATTTTCGGCTTGGGCAAACCGAGTTAAGCCCTCTGTCGAAGGGGCCCGTTGCGCCTGATTCTTCTTTGGACTAGCAAGCACCGTTCGCCGACCCGTAGCTCAGTCGGACAGAGCACGAGTTTCCTGGGCTGTCCTAGAGAGCAGTGATAGTGCGACTAAGCGGTTCAAAACTCTCGGAAAGCAGACACTTCGGCTGTGCGAACACTTCGTCGCCGGGACGCCGGCGCGAGCCGCGGCCGAATTGGTCGGCGTCAACAAGAACACCGCTGCGCTCTTCTATCATCGCCTGCGCGAGATTGTTGCCGCGCGTGTCGAAGATGAGAGCCCGGTTCAGGGTGAGATCGAGATCGACGAAAGCTATTTTGGCGGCCGCCGTAAAGGCAAACGAGGGCGTGGAGCTGGTGGCAAAGTGGCGGTCTTCGGCATCCTCAAACGCGGCGGCCGCGTCTATACAAAGATGATTCCGAACGCGAGCAGTGCGGTGCTCAGGCCAATCATCAAAGCCAAGATAGAGCCGGATTCTGTGGTTCCACCTTCTCCACCTAGAAAGCCTTGATGTGTCAGGCTTCCGGCATCATCGGATCAATCATCGAAAGGCCTTCGCGGCTTCCGGCGGCAACCACATCAACGGCATCGAGAACTTCTGGAACCAGACCAAACGTCATCTGCGCAGATACAACGGCATCCCTAAGCACCACTTCCATCTCTTTCTCAAAGAATGCGAGTGGCGCTTCAACTACGGATCACCTGCCAAGCTCTTGAGCACCCTCAAGACGTGGATCAAAATGCAGCGTTCCTAGAAATCTCTAGGATAGCCCCTAATTTTCCCCCGTGTGTTCAGATCCGGGCCTTCCGGCTCCGACTTAGGCCGCAAGATCGCTACAAGATCTCGATCAATCAAGATTGATTGTGATTGAGAATGGTATATTTTGGACTATATTGGCCGGAACTGGGCGCAGACCCGGGACGCAAAGGTGAGGGATGCAAAGCTTGGTATGCGGCGCGGATACACCGCCGCTTCTTGAAACCACAATTGGCGCGGCATTGGATGCGACGGTTTCGCGCTGGCCGCAGCACGATGCTCTGGTGTCGAGACATCAAGCGATCCGCTGGAGCTACGCCGAATTCGGCCGTCGCGTCGATGAACTGGCCGCGGGCTTCGTTGCTCTGGGGCTGGAGCGAGGAGACCGCGTCGGCATCTGGGCGCCGAACTGCGCGGAATGGGTGCTCGTTCAATTCGCAACCGCCAAAGCAGGCCTGATCCTCGTGACCATCAATCCGGCCTATCGCATGGCGGAGGTGGAATACACACTCAAGAAGGTTGGCGTCGCCGCGCTCGTTTGCGCGGATAGCTTCAAGACCAGCGACTACACCGCCATGATAGAGACGCTGGCGCCGGAAATCGCCCAATCCGTTCCCGACCGGTTGTCCGCCGCCCGGCTACCCGCGTTGAGGATCGTCATTCGCATTGGAGGCGATGCGCGGACGGGTTGGCTCGCTTTCGAAGCAATTTCCGCTGCCGCCACCTCGGAAAGCCGTGCCAAGCTGGCGTCGCTCACGCTCGACAATCGCGATGCCATCAATATCCAGTTCACCAGCGGAACGACCGGCCTGCCCAAGGGCGCGACGCTGTCCCACCGCAACATCCTGAACAACGGCTATTTCACCGGGCTGCGCATGTCCCTTGGACCGCAAGACCGGCTTTGCATCCCGGTGCCGCTCTATCATTGCTTCGGCATGGTGTTGTCGAACCTCGCCTGCATCACGCATGGCGCGGCGATGATTTTTCCGTCAAGTGGCTTTGAACCGCTGGCAGTGCTGGAAACGGTGGCCCAAGAGCGCTGCACGGCACTGCACGGCGTGCCGACCATGTTTATCGCCGAACTGCAGCATCCGCGGTTCGCGGAATTCGATCTGTCCAGCCTGCGCACGGGCATTATGGCGGGCGCGCCCTGCCCGGTCGAGATCATGCGCCGCGTGATCGATAAGATGCACATGCGCGCCATTACCATCGCCTATGGGATGACAGAGACAAGTCCGGTCAGCTTTCAAAGTGGTGCGGGCGATTCACTCGAGCGCCGTGTCTCCACCGTTGGACGTGTCTTGCCACATCTTGAAGTCAAGATCGTCGATGCAGACGGGAACGTCGTGCTGCGTGGCGAGCGGGGCGAGCTTTGCACGCGCGGTTATTCCGTCATGCTCGGCTATTGGGACGAGCCGGAGAGAACCGCCGAGTCGATCGATGCCGACGGTTGGATGCACAGCGGCGATCTCGCGATCATCGACGAAGCCGGCTATTGCAACATCGTCGGCAGGCTCAAGGACATGGTGATCCGCGGCGGCGAGAATATCTATCCGCGTGAGATCGAGGAATTCCTTTTCCGCCATCCCAAGATCGAAGACGTGCAGGTGGTGGGCCTCCCTGACGAGAAATTCGGTGAAGAGCTCTGCGCCTGGATTCGGCTGCGCGAAAGCGAACGCGCCGACGCCGAAGAAATCACGGCTTTCTGCCGCGGCCAGATCGCTCACTATAAAATTCCGCGTTACATCCGGTTCGTGAAGGAATTTCCGATGACGGTGACCGGCAAGATTCAGAAATTCCAGATCCGCGAAGCGATGATCGAAGAGCTCGCCCTCAGAAAAATCAAAACCGCCTGAATTTTCCGTTCCAGCAGACTTCAAAGGAGATACTGCATGTATAAATTGGACTTCGCGCGGCGGATGTCGCTTTTGGCGTTCGCGGCGGTCTTTTCCGTTTTCACGGCGACCGCAGCGGTGGCTTCGCCCTGCGAGGATCTCGCGAAGGCCTCGTTTCCAGATGCCAAGATCACTGCGACAACCGTCGTGGCGGCGGACAAAACGATTGGTCTGCCTGGGATACCCTTCACGATAACCGCGCCGAAAACCTTTTGCCGTGTGCAGGTCACGCTGACACCAACGGCGGATTCCGCGATCCTTGCCGAAGTCTGGTTGCCCGACGCGGACGCCTGGAATGAAAAATTCCTGGGTAGCGGAAACGGCGGGTTCGGCGGTTCGGTCGCAGGCCCTATGCTCGATATGCGCATGGCTCTGTCGCATGGCTACGCAACGGCAGGCGATGACCTCGGCCATGAGACGCCGTTTCCGAAAATCGACGCAAGCTGGGCGATCGGCCATCCCGAGAAGTTGATCGACTTTGCCTATCGCGCCGATCATGTGACGGCGGTGTTCGCGAAAGCGATCATCGCGGCTTATTACGGCAGAGCGCCCAAACTCTCTTATTTCCGCGGCTGCTCCAACGGGGGGCACGAGGCGATGATGGAGGCTATCCGTTATCCCGAGGATTACGACGGCATCATCGCCGGCGCGCCCGCGAACTCCTGGACGCATCTGATGGCCGATTTCGTGTGGAACGAGCGCGCACTGTCCAAGACACCGCAGAGCCGCATCCCGGATACGAAGCTGGCCTTGGTGCAGAACGCGGTACTTGCGAAATGCGATGAAAAGGACGGCGTCAAAGACGGCATCATCAACGACCCTTTGACGTGCCATTTCGATCCGCGGCCGCTGCTTTGCAAATCGGGCAACGGACCGAACTGCCTCAGCAGGGCTGAGTTCGACGCATTGGCAAGCATCTATAAGGGCCCAATCGACCCCAAGACGCACGAGAGCATCTATCCTGGCTTTCCGCCCGGCGGCGAAGGTCTCCCCAAGAATTGGACCTCGTGGATCACGGGGCCTGACGCGGCGCAGGCCCAATTCGCCAACCAGTTCTTCGGGAGCGCGGTCAAAGGCGATCCCAACTGGGATTTCAGAACCTTCGACTTCCACAGCGACGTTGCGCTGGCGGATAAGACAGTCGGTCCTGTTATCAACTCCAACAATCCCGACCTGAGCGCTTTCGAGGCGCACGGCGGCAAGCTCATTCTGTTTCAGGGCTGGGACGACGCCGCCGTCACGGCGCTGGGCACGATTCAATATTATCGGGCGGTCGAAGCGAAAATGGGCTTGGCCAAAACGCAGAACTTCGCGCGGCTTTTCCTGGCGCCGGGGATGATGCATTGCGGGGACGGACCTGGGCCGAACAATCTGGATTGCATTACGGCGCTGGAACAGTGGCGCGAAGGCGGGATTGCACCGGAAAAAGTCGCCGCCGCGCATTACGACAACATGCTGGCGGTGCTCGCTGGAATGCAGGCCGCCAACCCAACGGCGACCCGTCCGATCTGCGCCTACCCCGCCGTCGCGCATTGGACCGGGACCGGTTCGGCCGACGATGCCGCGAATTATGTCTGTCAGGCGCCCGCAACAGCGCACAAATAATACGTCACCAACATTGCAAGAGTAAGGGCGAGGCAGAAGCCTCGCCCTTTTTTTATGGCGAACTTGTCAGGATGCGGACCGGACCGAGCAACCCCGACGTACGCAACGGCGCATCGGCCTGATATGTCGGGATCGTCGTGAACGTGTATTTCTTGGTCGTTCCCGGCTGCATGTCACCGATCAGACGATTGACCCAGAGATTCGCGACTTCGATCTGCAAAATGTTGTCGCCGGCATGCGCGGCGCCGCGGATATCCACCGTGAACGGAGGATTCCAGAGGATGCCGAGATCGCGGCCATTCAATTTCACATCCGCGACTTCGCTCAAATCTCCCAGATCGAGAGTAAGCGGGCCTTTGATGCCGGCAGGAAGCGTGAAGTGTTTTGTATAGACCCCGGTTCCTGAGAAATAGCGCACGCCCGGATCGCTGCTGTCACTCCACGATTGCAGGTGATCGAACGTAGCCTGAGCCGGCGCACCGCGATTGGGCTGGAACGAAACCACCCAGGGACTTATCAGTGTCGCCAGCACTTTTTCCGTGGCTGGCGCCTCATTGCGCGCCATGGCGGTCGCCGGATGACGAAAAACGACGAAGGTCGAACCATAACCGTTCAATCGCAGCGGTATTTCCGTGCGGCCGTTCACGATGCGATAAGAGGCCGACGATATTTTTCCGGTCACGGCATCCCATAGCTCCGGCGCGAACCCGGAAACACGGAATGTCGCCGTCACCTGCTCCGGACGGTCAAGACGATTGGTGATGAAATAAACGGCGCCATGATTTAATCGGCGATGGATCGCAAGCAACTCCGCATCCGCTTCAGGTTTCGAGTATTCGAAATCCGGCGGCAAATTGAGCTTCGCAAGCGCCGTCGCCAACGTCATTCCGGACAGCACGCGGCCTTTGCCGAACGCGTGATCGGGCGCCCCTTCGAACAATGCAGCAGCGGCAGTCTCGAACTGCGCTGGATCGTCCGAGAGGCTTGGCGAACCGGCGGGCTTATCGCCGATAAGCACCATGCCCTGTGCCACCAGTTCGCTGATCCGCTTCAGCGTTGCGATCGTCATCTGGCGGCTCGATCCGCCGAGATAAAGCGCGCGATAACGCATGCCCGAATGCGTCGAAAGTTCGTGGCCATCAACCGCGGTCTGATTTTTCAGCACATCGGAATTGACGAAATCGAACCCGTAGCCCGATGGCACGTCGATATCCTTCTCACCGAACAAGCCGGTTAGAGGCGCTTCCTCGCCGTAGAAATAGGCTATGTCCGCGGCGTAGTGGCCTTGCTGCAGCATGTAGGAGCAGCGTGCCATGTAACTGACCCACGGCTTGGCGTAATTAGCCCAATTTTCTAGTCGGTTGAAGAACTGGCCGAAGATGAAGAGCGACAACCCCGGAGGCTTGTCGACCGGCTGATGCACCGAGGTGTGCACAACGACACGGTTCACCCCCAACGCGAATTCCATGTCTACGATAGGCTTCAGTTCCCGCGGTGCGTAAGCCCAGGGTTGAACCGCAGACGTCATCGATTCAGCCGCAACCAGATTCTGACCGTAGATATGAGACACGGAAGCCGCGCCGCGGATGTCCGCCACGTAGGTGGGGAAAGGCTCACGGCGTTTGCCGTAAGTCCACATCGCCGCCATCGGAATGGACGTGTATTGGCGCATCTCCATGTCATCGCCGAAGGTCGGACGGTGATCTTCCAGAGCCTCGCCGTAATTTGTGAGACCTTCGCCGCGTGCGAGAGACGCGATCTCGCCGTAATGGTTCTTCGCCACCAGCTCATCGATGGTGCGGCGCCAGTCCCAAAGGAATTTTTCACTCGCCTCGCTGCTTCCAATCACCACGCCGGTCAACACCGGGAGCCATGGATGTGCATCATAGCCGCGAAGGTGCTGAAAGTCGGAGAGAATGGATTCCGTCCAGTTCTGCATGCCCACTTCGGTGGAATCGACAGTGAGCGCGTCGACGCCGCGATGACCGAACAGCGCCGGTCCCGTAACGTTGCGATACAGATCGAAATAGCCCTGCATATAATCGCGGACGTGATCGGCGTTGAGCTTATCGACTTCGAGCCCGGTGGCTTCCGCAGGCGCGGGATGATTTTCCGTACCCAATAGGGAATAGCCCATGCGCAGCACGGTCCAGCGGCCGGGCGGCGGCGTCCAGTCGAGTGTACCGTCCGGTTTCATGCGGCCGGTCAAAACGACTACGTCCGCTTGTGGAATAACGGTGCCGGACGCGGCAGGCGCTGTCGTTATGGCATAGTAATCGGGCACAATTCCGTAATCGGCTTTGACTTCGGCTTCATTGACCATCGCACGCTGGTGAAGCACCAGTTCATGGACGTGGAAAAGCAGCGCCGCAGGCGGCGGCGCAACCATCGCCAACAGCGACTTTGCATCGGCCCCGGCCGCGAAATTGGTGAAGATGCCAGGCGGGATGGATGGCGGAGCAGGCTTTAGCGTGACGCGAAAATAGCGCGCCGTCACCGGTGCAAACGCGACCGTATGTTGCGGCACTTTAGAAGCCGGAATGTCGGCGACGTGTTGCCAGGTTTTCCGGTCGTCACTCGATTCCAACAGAGCGTCGGCACCGGAAGCGCCATCCGCGGAGGTAGCAAGGGTAATCGCTTGCACCTGTACGGGTTTCGCGTAAGCGATGTCGACCGCGACCTGCTTACTGTCTTGTGCTGGCGTCAGCGCGGAACCGTTGGTGAGATCGCCGTCGCTCAGCGCCGCCGCATCGACCGGCCCGGCATCGGCACGCGCACCCACGATCTCTGCCGCCGCCACCGGTTCGCGATAGGCTATAACTTCCGTGTCGCGATAGAAGCGCAGCGAGGCCACCTTGGGCGTCACATCGAGAACGCTCCACTGCATTGGTGCGTTCTGGATCGGGCCTGTGTTGGACGGCGGCTGCGGTAGCGCACCCTGGAAGGGCTTGCCGCCTTCGATGGTGGTTGCGCTCCAGACCAGCTTCTTCATCGCATCCTGTGGGGTCACCCAGGGTGCGCCGGTCTCGCTCCAGCCCGGCGAGGAGTCGATGGACATTTCAAGGCCCATCCTGTCGGCCAAACCCACCGCATAATGGAAGGCATCCTTCCACTCCGGCGTCATATAAATAAGCCGTTTGTCGACCACTTGGGGCGTGGCGAGCGAAGCATCGATGGCATTCACGCCGCCGATGCCCACACGCTTCATCCACTCGAAGTCTTTCCTGATGCCATCTTTCGAGACGTTGCCGTTCATCCAGTGCCACCACACACGCGGCCGTGCCGACTGCGGCGGTGCTTCGAACCCCTGGAACAAGGAATCGCCCGGCGCCGTCCTGGTCGCCGCACCGTGACCGTTTGCGGCAAAGGCTGCACCAGCAAGAAGTGCGGCCGCGGCGACACCTAGATAGAGCGCTCGATCGGTACGCATCGCAATATCTCTCCATGAACGTCAGATGCGAAACATCCGGACGCTGCGGCGCCCGGATGTTTCTTCAATAATCGGCATGCAAGGTATGGCAATACCTCACAGCTGCTGCTTTCTCAGAAGGACTTCGACACGCGGATGCCGTACTGCGCCGGCGCACCAGGATAGCCAAGATTGCCCAGAAGCTGCGTGGCGACATAATGCAGATTGAAGATGTTCGTGCCGTAGGCGGTGATCTGCCAGCTTTCGCTTGGGACATAGGCGATCTGGGCGTTGAAGATGTTCTGTGCCGCCAGACGATCGAAGGGATCGACCTGGAACACTGTCGCCCAACGGGCACCAACCAGACCATAATCGACGCGCGGCGTCAGCGTCTGGCCCTCACCGAGATCGAACGCATATTGCACGCCCACTTGCGCCGTCCATTTTGGCGCGTTGGGGAGTGGCCGTCCGGTGACATCCGTGCAGAAAGCGCTGGCGGGGCCTGTCGCCGAATTGCACGGCGTTCCAAGCGGCGCACCGGCGCGGCTGTCGATGGCATAGAAAGTGCCAACTGAGGAGTGGACATAGGAGCCTCCAAGGCTAGCGGATAATCCGCCGAACACGGCTTGGAGTTGCGCCTCGATGCCGTCAATCTTTGTCGTGCCGGCAGCGTTCTGATCCTCGCCGCCGAACGTACTCGGATCGTAGAAGCTCATCTGGAACGCTTTATACTCATTATAGAAACCGCCGAGCTGCGTCAGAACGTGACCGTCCATCAGCGTGCCCTTCCAACCGGCTTCGTAGTCGGTGACGTTTTCCGGTCCGAAGACGGTGCCGTCGCCATTGATGCCGCCGCCTTTATGGCCAGTCGCAACGAAGGCATAGAGGAAGTTGTTTTCGTTGAGGGTCCAGTCGAGGTCGATCTTGCCGGTGAGGCGCGAGTCGCGCTGCATCCCGGTGACCTCCGGAAGCACGAAGACGAAGGCGCCGTTGAAAAGCTCTCCGGACTGATCCCGCAGTTTGAAGCTCGTTTCCGAATAGCGCAGGCCAACCTGCAGCTTAAGTGAATCTGTCAGCGCATAGCTGCCTTGGCCAAAGACGCCCCAACTCTGGCGGATAGCGGTGTCGTGCTTCGCACTAAGCGCGAAACCGGTCTTCGGGCCACCGCCGGGCGCCAGCGAAACGATGAATTTCGGCACCTGCAACAGGTCGTTCTGAAAGACGCCACCGAGAATCCAGGTGAAGCGGCCGGTGTCGGGCGACACCAGGTTTATCTCCTGCGAAATCACCTCGTCCTTGGCGCGCGCGTCGAACACGGCGGGGCCAAATTCGGTCGCACTGTGGATGAAGAAGGTGTCGGTGCCGTCCGCGTCCAAGTCATACGAGATCCGGCCATATTGATAGCCGGAGATCGAGCGCAGCGAGATGCCGTTGTCGAATTGATAGTTCATGCGCAATACGGCGCGGGCCTGCTCGTCGATACCCATCAGATGGGCGTCCGAACTGACGTCGAAGATGTGTTTGGTGGAGCCCGTGAAAGGCGCAGCCATTGCCGCACCGTGATCGATATAGTTGTAATCGAGCTTGAGCTCGGCCGTGAATGCCTCGGTCGGCTTCCACAGCGTGCTCAGCCGCCAGTTGGTCGTGTGGAGTTTGCCGGGATTGCCGGTATAGGGGCCCTTAACATTGAAAAAACTATCGCGATTCTCGTCGTCGGTCGCGATGCGAATGGCGAGATCGTCCGTCAACGGAAGGTTGACCGCAGCCTGCAAACGCGCGTCGTTGTAGTTGCCATATTGCAGTTCAGCAAAGCCGTTCACGTTATCGAGCGTCGGATCGGCTTCGGTGATGAAGATCGCGCCGCCGGTCGCGTTCTGGCCCGCGAAGGTACCCTGCGGCCCGCGCAGAACCTGCACGTTGCTGATGTCGTAATAGGGCTCGTCCGCGAGGAACCCATTGAAGGAGGTCGAAACGCCATCGCGATAGGTAAGCACGCCCGACGAGACCTGGATGCCGCCGTCATTCTTGCCGATGCCGCGCATGTTGATGAGCACGTTTTCACCGGAATCCTGCACCGTCAACGAAGGCGTCGTGAACTGGAGCTGGTCGACCGTGTTGATGTTGCGCGCCTTGAGATCCTCGCCGCTGAGGACTGTGGCCGCGATCGCTGTCTTTTGCAGATCGGTCGCGCGGCGCTCTGCCGTCACCACGACCGTCTCGACCCCCTCGGTGTCGGCCGCCAAAGCGGGACCGACTATTGCAAATACGAGTGCGCCCAATGCGGCGCCCTGCAGCAGGCGCGACACGCTTCGCCGGCGATTACAATCTTTCACTGCACGCTCTCCCCTTCGCTCGCCGCTTTTCCGTTCACCGGTACGGCTATTGCCCTTGGTCACATTCTGTCAAAATCGCCAAAAGAGTCAAGTTTCCAACCATTTTCGCTCAAAATCGCTGATTTATGAATAAAGGCCTCATCGCGCTTTCGAGATGTGGGTGCTCCAAAAGCGCTGAATCGCCGCAAACGCAGCCTTCTGTTCCGGTGTGCCGGCCATGTACCCTTGGAAGACATGCGGCATGCCCTCATAGACGTCGAGGACAACGTCACGGCCGCCCGTCTTCATCGCCTGATAAAGACGAACGGAATCACTCAACAACATCTCCTTGGTGCCCACTTGGATCAGTACCGGCGGATAGGGCTCGCTGTAATCGCCATAAAGCGGTGAGGCGTATGGATTGCTCCAGTCCTCGGGCTTGGCATAGGCCTTCACGGCTTGACGAACCGGCGGAATATCCAGAACCGGATC
>DASXHQ010000062.1:0-2295 GCA_036488415.1 Rhizomicrobium sp. | reverse complement strand
ACGGTGACATAACGCGCACATCATCTGCTCGCTTGTTGAACACGCCGCACAGGTAGCGGTGCACGTTCTGCACGCCCTGCGTCTTGTCGTAGACGGTGAGCTTGCCGCCGCCGTCCCACATCACGGTGGAGGCAAACAATTCCATTGGATTGTGGTGCTCGGTCGGAATGAAATATTCCGCCTCGTGGCGTATATCGGCCGCCGCAAAGGCGGCCTGGGCATCGCCGCGTGGTTTATCTGGTTTCTCGATGACAAACGCTTGATCGCGCTGCTTGAACAGATCGGTGACGAATGGCTGTCGTTCATATTCAATGTGAACGAGGGACGCTGCGTAGCGCGCGATCTCCCATTCTTCCGCCAGCACCAGCGCAATCGGCTGACCGCTGAACAGGATCCTGTCGTCATAGAGTGGGCGGAACGGCGAACCCTTTTCCGGTGCGACGTCGTCCTTCCAGGCGTCGTCCGTATTCGCGACAGCCGGTCGTTTCTCATGTGTCAGTACATCGAGTACGCCTTCGATACGCAGCGCAGCGCTGGTATCGATCCGCGCGATGCGGCCGTGAGGAATAGTTGATTCGACGACGCTGCCATAAACGAGGCCGTTTGTACTGAAGTCGCCGGCATACTTTGCCTCGCCAGTGACCTTTGCGTGCCCGTCGACACGGGATGCGGCTGTGCCAATGTAAGATACCATGGTTTTCTCACCGGATCTTCTTGTCGGACTGCGATTGCGGGGTGGCTCGAGCTGCCTGAGTCAGCGTCCGTACGATGCCGCGACGCGCCAGATCGATCTTGAAGTCATTGTGCCCGAATCCTTTGGCGCCACGCAGCAGGACATCGGCGGCCCGGAGGAAATTCTCCTCGTTCGGCAGTTGGCCCTTCAGCGCGGCTTCTGCCGCCCTGTCGCGCCACGGCTTATGGGCGATGCCTCCGAGAGCCAGGCGCGCGTCCTTGATCGTGCCGCCTTCGAGTTCCAGCGCGGCCGCGATCGAGACGAGTGCGAACGCATAGGAAAGCCGATCGCGGATCTTTAGGTAAGAATAGTTTGAAGCGAATCCTCGCACCGGAAGTTCGACCGCAAGGACGATCTCGTCCGGCCGCAAATTGGTATCGATGTGCGGCGTCTGCCCGGGGAGTCGATGAAAGTCCAGTAATGGAATCGTGCGTGTCCCACCCGGTCCTGTCGCGCTTACCGTCGCATCCAGCGCCGCGAGCGCGACGCACATGTCGGACGGATGTGTTGCGATGCAAGCCTCGCTGGTGCCGAGGATCGCGTGGCCGCGGTTGATGCCGCTTATAGCTGAGCATCCGCTGCCCGGATCGCGCTTGTTACAGGGCGTGGCTCGGTCATAGAAATAGGCGCACCGGGTACGCTGCAGCAGATTGCCTGCTGTCGATGCCATGTTGCGAAGCTGGGCAGACGCGCCAGCGAGGATCGCGCTTGAGAGCAGGGGATAGCGTTGCTCGATCAGCGGATGCCAGGCGAGATCGGAGTTTGGTACCAGCGCGCCGATGCGCAATCCGCCATCGGCTGTTTCCTCGATATCCCTGAGCGGTAGTCGAGAAATGTCGATCAGCAGCGAGGGACGTTCGACATCCTCTTTCATCAGGTCGACCAGGTTCGTGCCGCCTGCAATAAATTTAGCGCCGGGATCGCCAACGATCTGGCGCACGGCGTCGGCAACGTCGGTTGCTCGCGCGTACTGGAAATTGATCATGACGCCCTCATCGCCTGCTGGATGGCTGCCACGATATTGGGATACGCGCCGCAACGGCATATGTTGCCGCTCATCAATTCCCGGATTTCATCCGGACTCTTCGCCCTTCCTTCGGCGATCAGGCCCGCCGCCGAGCAGATTTGTCCCGGCGTACAATAGCCGCACTGGAACGCGTCATGTTCGATGAACGCCTGTTGTAGTGGATGCAGCGCGCCCTTCGACGCTAGACCTTCGATGGTGGTAATTTTGGCGCCATCCTTCATCACGGCAAGCGTAAGACAGGAATTGACGCGCCGTCCGTCGACGAGAACGGTGCAGGCTCCGCATTGGCCATGATCGCAACCCTTCTTGGTTCCGGTCAGGTTCAGATGGTCACGCAAGGCATCGAGCAGCGTCGTCCACGGTGCGACTTCGAGCCGTATTTCCATCTCATTGACGGTGAGAGCGACCGTCATTTTCCGTGGCGCTGGAATATTTGTTTGAGCGGGAGTGTCTGTCTTTGTCACGGCTCGTTACTCCTTCACTACAAGGAATCAACAACGGTCTGTGATGCACCTCAAAGGCAAAAATCTCTTCG
>DASXHQ010000059.1:0-2931 GCA_036488415.1 Rhizomicrobium sp. | reverse complement strand
ACCGCGCGCGAGCGATGAAACTTTCAGCGCGATCACCAAACGCGTGACGGAATCCGACAGCGCCTCGCCTACGCCGGTTGCATGGCTGAGCACCAGATTGCGCTGAAGCAGCTTCAATTCATTTTCCGGAATGCGCTTCTGCGCCAGCTTTCCGAAGCCGGTGTTGACGCCATAGATCGCCTCGCCCGACGCTAGCGCCGTTTCGACCGTCTTGCGCGAGCGCTCGATGGCGCTCCACGCATCGGTGTGAAGCGCGACCGTTGCCGGCGCTTCGGCGACGTGCCGCCAAAGCGAAAGCTTCGATTTTCCCGGTTCGATAATCAGGTCGACCATGTGTGCTGTCCCAAAGGCGCGCCCTTTTCGCTTTCCGTTGCGGCTGGGGCAAGGGAGGGCCGAATTGACTCCCTGATTTTTATCGTACATCGTACTCGTACACGGTACGAGAAAGCATGTGCCCCGCATATTGTCCGGCGATGAGTTGGAGACGGTGCGCGCCGAGATCGGCGCGGCGGCGGCGCGGCTTTATGCCAAGGGCGGGCTCGACGCCGTCACCATACGCGACTTGGCCAAGGTGATCGGCCGCAGTCCGATGGGACTCTATCGCTACTTCAAGGGTCGCGAGGCGATCATCGCCTGGCTACGCACGGACGCGTTCACGCGCTTTTCCGAAGCATTGGAAGCGGCCTTCGCCTCCGGCAGCGATGCTTTCGCGCGCGCCCGCGCGGTGGGCCGCGCCTATCTGGATTTCGCGCTGAAGAATCCGGACGCCTACCGGCTGATGTTCGACATGAGCCAGCCGGGCGATGCGCGCTATCCCGCGCTGACCGAAGCCAGCGCCCGCGCCAACAAGACCGTGACGCGCCATGTCGCCGATCTGGCGGATGCCGGGATCGTTCATGGCGATCCACTGGTCGTCGGCCGTTCGCTATGGGCGGCGGCGCATGGGGTGATCGTGCTCTATCTCGCAGGACGCCTCGCGCCGGGCGAGAACGTGCACGACTTCTATTTCGAGACAATGCGCATCGCGTTTCGGGGCGCGCGCATGCCGCCCAACACATCCTCCAAGAAATCCGCAACCTCATAAGGAAACTTCCATGCCGCTTCCCAAGGTTCTCGAAGGCCGCTTGCGCCTGCCCGTCATCGGCTCACCGCTCTTTATTGTGTCGGGGCCGGAGCTGGTGATCGCGCAATGCAAGGCCGGCATCGTTGGCTCGTTTCCAGCGCTAAACGCGCGGCCGGAGCCCGTGCTGGAGGAATGGATTGTCCGCATCAAATCCGAACTGGCGCAGTGGGAGAAAGAAACCGGCAGACGCGCTGCGCCGTTCGCGGTGAACCAGATTTGCCATTCCTCCAACGACCGGCTGCCGCACGACATCGAGGTCTGCAAACGCCAGGAAGTGCCGATTATCATCACCAGCCTGCGCGCGCCAAAGGAAGTTGTAGAGGCGACGCATTCTTATGGTGGCGTGGTGCTGCACGACATCATCAACATCCGCCATGCGAAGAAGGCGATTGAAGAAGGCGTGGATGGACTCATTCCCGTGTGTGCCGGCGCGGGTGGACATGCGGGCCTGATGTCGCCTTTCGCTCTGGTTGCGGAATTGCGCACATTCTTCAATGGTACCATCGCGCTCTCCGGCTCCATCGCGAATGGACGCTCTATCCTCGCAGCACAAGCGTTGGGCGCCCACCTTGCCTATATGGGCACGCGCTTCATCGCGACGAAGGAAGCCAACGCGCCCGCCGCTTATAAAGAAGCGTTGATCGAAGCGGCGAGCGGCGGCGAGATCATCTATTCCAATCTCTTCACCGGCGTTCATGGCAATTATCTGCGTTCGTCCGTGCAGGCGGCGGGACTCGATCCCGACAATCTTCCAGTTTCCGACAAGTCGGCGATGAATTTCGGCTCCGGCGGCAATACTAAGCAAAAGGCGTGGCGCGACATCTGGGGTGCGGGGCAGGGCGTGGGCCAGATCGCCGACGCGCCGACGGTGGAGGAACTGGTGTCCCGCCTGGAAATCGAATACCGCGACGCGAAACGGGCATTGGCCGCATGAGGTTGGGCGCCTTCCTCCGAACACCTTGAGCAAAAAGGCGTTTTGGAAGGAACCCGCCGCTTGATTTTGAAAGGGCCGGACCCTAGTTTCCGGCCCCTTCTCTTATGTATATGTGCACCGTTTGCACCTGTGCAGTTGTAGCTCAGTTGGTTAGAGCGCCGGATTGTGGATCCGGAGGTCGGTGGTTCGAACCCACCCAACTGTACCACTCCCTTTCAAGCGCCGTTCAGCCCTAGGCCGCACGGCGAAATCAACTCAGTGTCGGGAGTCGGCGGCGAGGGCGGCGGTGTCGATGGCTGGGTCCTCTTCGCCAGTGGGTGTGCCGGCGCGCATCTCGATCCGGCGCGCCCAGCCGCTGAGGGCGACGAATAATATCCCTGAAACAATTGCCGTGCCGCCTGAGATCACGAAGAACACGGGCACGGATACCGTGCTCCACAGCGCGCCTAGCAATCCGGCCGCAAGATTGCCGAAGAACGCTGCCATGAACCACGCGGCGATGGCGGTGGCCGCGAATTCCAGCGGCGCGAGCTTGCCGAACAATCCAAGTCCCACGGGCAGGATGAACAATTCGCCGACGGTGTAAACGAAGAAGAAGACGACAAGCCAAATCCAGTTTGCCCGCGCGTCGCCGGAAAAATGCGCGATCAATGCCAGCAGCAGATAAGATGCGCCCACCAGAAAACCGCCCATCGCCATCTTGCTGATGCTCGCGGGCTCGGTGCCGCGCTTGGCCATTCTTGTCCAGTAGATGACGATGATCGGCGTGAAGAGGAAGATGAAAAGCGGATTGAGCGACTGGAACCACGTCATCGGGATCGAAAAGCCTTGGCCGATGTGACGGTCCACGCCGGTATCCGCCCACAGCGCGACG
>DASXHQ010000150.1:0-21522 GCA_036488415.1 Rhizomicrobium sp. | reverse complement strand
TCATCGCTCGCGCGCGGTCATTCGGGTGTGCGGCGCGTGGTGGTCGAGCGGCTGCTCGATCTGCTGAACAAGAACATCCTGCCGGAAATTCCGGCGCAAGGATCGGTCGGTGCGTCGGGCGATCTGGCACCGTTGGCGCATATGTCCTGCGTGCTCATCGGAGAAGGCTTCGCGCGCATGAATGGCGAGCGCGTCACTGGCGCGGAAGCCTTGAAGCGCGCAGCTTTCGAACCCGTCATGCTGGAAGCGAAGGAAGGCCTCGCACTGCTGAACGGCACGCAGGTTTCGACCGCGCTGGCGCTGGTCGGCCTGTTCGGCGCGGAAGCCAATATCGAAGCGGCGTTTATCGCCGGTGCACTCTCCACCGATGCCATCAAGGGCAGCGACACACCATTCGACGCGCGCATTCATGACGCGCGCGGCCAGCCCGGACAAATCGAATGCGCGGCCGTGCTGCGCAAGCTGATGGAAGGCAGCGCCATCCGCACCTCGCATTTGGAATGCGACCGCGTGCAGGATCCTTACTCCATCCGCTGCCAGCCGCAGGTGCTGGGGCCCTGCCTCGACATGATCCGCTATGCCGCCCAAGTCTTCGCCATCGAAGCGAACGCGGCCACCGACAACCCGCTCGTGTTCGACGGCGGCGATGTTCTCTCCGGCGGAAACTTCCACGCCGAGCCCATCGCCATCGCGGCGGATGCGCTGGCCATCGCGATTTCCGAAATCGGCGCGTTGTCCGAGCGGCGCATCGCACTCCTGATCGATTCCTCGCTCTCCGGCCTGCCGCCCTTTCTCACCGCCGACAGCGGCGTGAATTCCGGCTTTATGATCGCGCACGTCACGGCCGCCGCGTTGGCGTCGGAGAACAAATCGCTGGCGCATCCGGCCTCGGTGGACTCGCTGCCGACCTCCGCCAATCAGGAAGACTTCGTGTCGATGGCCACCTTCGCGGCGCGCCGCCTGACGCAGATGAATATGAACACCGCCAATATTCTTGCGGTCGAATTGCTGGCAGCTGCCGAAGGCATCGAATTCCACCGGCCACTGAAAAGCTCACCCGCGCTGGAAGCCGCGCATGCGGCCATCCGCAAGCACAGCCCGCGTTTCGACAAGGACCGCTTTTTCGCACCCTCCATCGCGGCGACGCAGGCGCTCGTCTCGGCGCGTGCCTTCGAAAGCCTGTTGAACGGCAACCTCAGGCTGCCCTCCGCCTGACGAGTTCCGGACCGAAACTGTCGTTTGGTTAACACTTTTGGAAAGCTTTGAACCGATTATCGCTCCCGCCCGTCCTGACGGCGCTAACGCGTTGACAGCACAGGGAGACTCAATCGACCGTCGCGCCGCTTGGGGTCGCGACCTTAGACCCAGGGCGGGGGATCAACGGCTGCATGTGGCCTTATGCGATACGGCGAGTGCTGGGTGCCATCCCCACCCTGCTGATCATCATCGCCCTCACCTTCTTCATGATGCACATCGCGCCGGGCGGTCCGTTCGACGCGCAGCGCCATCTGCCGCCAGAGATCGAGCACAATGTTCGCGCCGCCTATAATCTCGACAAGCCGGTGTGGGAGCAGTTCTGGATATATCTGGAGCGCCTCGCGCATGGCGACCTCGGCCCGTCTTACAAAAATCACGATTTCACCGTCACGCAGTTGATCGCGGTCGGATTGCCGGTCAGCGCGCGGCTTGGTCTTTCCGCCATCATCCTGGCGATCGTGCTCGGAATCACCTTGGGAACGGTGGCAGCGCTCAACCAGAACAGGGCGACAGACTATGGCGTGATGGGGCTTGCCATGATCGGCATCACCATCCCCACCTTCGTGACCGCGCCGGTGCTGGCGCTGATCTTCGGCATCTACGGCTTGCATTTCTTCGGTTACGACTTCTTTCTGCCCGCCGGCGGCTGGAACAGCGGCGCACTCGCCAACATGATCTTGCCGGTGACGGTACTGGCATTGCCGCAAATCGCTATCATCTCCCGTCTGGTGCGCGGCAGCATGGTGGAAGTGCTGCGCTCCAACTATGTGCGCACCGCCCGCGCCAAGGGCCTGCCCAACCACATCGTCATCTTCCGCCACGCCCTACGCGCGGCGCTACTTCCGGTGGTGAGCTATCTGGGCCCCGCCATTGCGGGACTTCTGACTGGCTCGCTGATCGTGGAGACGATCTTCGGCATCCCCGGCATCGGCCGTTACTTCGTAGAAGGCGCGATCAACCGCGACTACACGCTCGTGATGGGCGTGGTCATCTGCTACGCGGCCTTCGTCATCGTGCTTAATCTGCTGGCGGACATTCTCTACGCCCTGCTCGATCCGCGCGTGAGGTTTGCCTGATGAGCGCGCCCGGCGTCACCCAACGCAACACCGAAACCATCGAGCGCGCGCTGGACATCGAAGGCCGCAGCCTGTGGACGGATGCGCGCCGCCGGCTGGTCAAGAACCGCGCGGCGCTGACGAGCATCGTCTTGCTGTCGATTATCGCATTGGTCGCGGTTTTCGCGCCCTTCGTGTGGCCTTATGGCTATGCCGACATCGATTACGCCAATATCGCCTGCGCGCCCAGCTGGTGGCCGGGATCGGATGCGCCCTGCTATGCCGGGGGCTATCACATCTTCGGCATGGACCAGAACGGCCGCGATCTCTTTGTGCGCGTGCTTTATGGCGCGAGGATTTCGCTCTCGGTGGGTGTTGTCGCCACACTGGTCAGCCTTCTCATCGGCGTAACCTATGGCGCGGTCGCCGGCTTCGTCGGCGGCAGGCTCGACGAGCTGATGATGCGTTTCGTGGATGTGCTCTATTCCCTGCCCTTCATTTTCTTCGTCATCATCCTGATGGTGGTGTTCAACCAGAACTTCTTCCTGCTGTTCGTCGCCATCGGCGCGGTGGAGTGGCTCACGATGGCGCGGATCGTTCGCGGCCAGACGCTTTCCATCAAGCAGAAGGAATTTATCGAGGCAGCGCGCGCCGCCGGAGTTGGGCCATTTGCCAATATCCGCCGTCACATCATTCCCAATGTGCTGGGTCCGGTGGTGGTCTATGTGACGCTCACCATTCCGACCGTCATTCTGTCGGAGAGTTTTCTGTCGTTCCTCGGCCTTGGCATCCAGGAGCCGCTGACCTCGCTTGGGGTCCTGATCGCCGAAGGCAAGGATCACATGGAAACGGCGCCCTGGATGCTGATCTTTCCAGCGGCGTTCATGGCCTTGACGCTGTTCTGCTTCAATTTCATCGGCGACGGGTTGCGCGACGCCCTCGATCCCAAGGATCGTTGAGATGGCGCAGCCAATCCTCCAGATCCGCGACTTCAACGTGCTGTTCGACACGCATGACAGCGAAGTTCATGCGGTGAAGAACCTCAGCTTCGACATCAACGAAAGCGAATGTGTCGGCATCGTGGGCGAGTCCGGCTCCGGCAAGAGCCAGCTTTTCCTTGGTGCGCTGGGACTGCTTACCTCCAACGGCCGCGCCACCGGCAGCGTCGAATATCGCGGCCGCGAGCTGCTCAATCTTTCGCAAAACGCGCTCAACAAGGTGCGCGGCTCCAAGATCACCATGATCTTCCAGGACCCGCTGACCTCGCTGACGCCGCACATGACCATCGGCGCGCAGATGATGGAAGCGCTGCGCACTCACCAGCATGTTCCTTATGCGGAAGCGCAGAAGCGGTGCCTGGAAATCCTCGATCTCGTGCGCATGTCCGAAGCGCGCAACCGCATGGGGCAATATCCGCACGAGCTCTCCGGCGGCATGCGCCAGCGTGTCATGATCGCGATGGCCACCGTCTGCGGCCCCGACCTCCTCATCGCCGACGAGCCCACCACGGCACTCGACGTGACCGTGCAAGCACAAATCCTGGAGATCATGCGCGATCTCAAGAAAGAGCTGAAAACCGCCATCGTCCTCATCAGCCACGACATGGGCGTGATCGCTGGTATGGCAGACAAGGTGCAGGTGATGCGCCTGGGCGAAGTCGTGGAAAGCGGCAGCACCGAACAGGTCTTCTACTCGCCCAAACACGATTACACGAAGGCGTTGCTAGACGCGATGCCGCGCATCGACCGGCCGATCCGCGCTGGCCATGCGATCTTGCAGCCGCTCTCCACCATCGGCGCCGAGAAGCGGCTTCTGGATGTCGAGGATCTTAAGGTTTATTTTCCGATCAAGACCGGCGGCTTCCTCATCTCGAAGACCAAGCCGCTGCGCGCGGTGGATGGCGTGAGCTTCTCGCTGCGCCAAGGCGAGACGCTGGGCATCGTGGGTGAATCCGGCTGCGGAAAATCCACGCTCGCGCGTGCAGTGATGAAGCTGATCGAGAAAACGGATGGCGCGGTCGTTTGGGCCGGGCGCGACCTCAGCGATCTTCACGGGCCGGAAGTCCGCGCGCTGCGCAACGAATTCCAGATCGTCTTTCAGGATCCGCTCGCCAGCCTCGATCCGCGCATGACTATCGGCGAATCCATCGCCGAGCCGCTGGTAACGCTGCACCCCGAGTTGTCGCGCGCGCAGGTGCAGGACGAAGTCCGGGCCATGATGAAGCGCGTGGGGTTGGAGCCCGGCTGGATCAATCGCTATCCGCACGAATTCTCCGGCGGCCAGAATCAGCGCGTCGGCATCGCCCGCGCCATGATCATCAAGCCCAAGCTCATCGTCTGCGACGAGGCCGTCAGCGCGCTGGATGTTTCGATCCAGTCCCAGATCGTGGATTTGATCCTCAACCTGCAGTCCGAATTCGGCATGTCGATGATCTTCATCAGTCACGACCTGTCGATCGTGCGGCAAGTGGCGCATCGCGTGATGGTGCTCTATCTCGGCCGCATCGTGGAACTGGCCGATCGCAACTCGATCTACGAAGACCCGCGCCATCCCTATACGCGGGCGCTGATCGCCGCCGTGCCGGTGCCCGATCCCAAGGCCGAGCGCGCCAAGTCCCATGTCACACTGGCTAGCGACCTTCCTTCGCCGCTCGACAGCCGCGCGCAACTGAGCTTCCTCAAGTCGAAGATGATCAACGACCCGGACGCCGAACAGTACCGGCCCAAACTGATCGAGGTCGCGACCGGCCATTATGTCGCCGAGCACGACCCGGCTTAGGTCACTTCACGCGCGTGACCTTGTAGGTGTGGTTGCCGTCGTTGATGAGCAGGTTGTAGCTGCCGAGCGCACCGCGTTCGATGGTGACGGTGTTCGGACCGCTTTTGTTGAAATGGGCCTGATCGGGATCGGTCTCGCGCCAGACCTGCCCGTTGTCCAGGAACACGATGAATTTCCCGAACGGATTGAAGGAATATTCAGTGACTGTGGCGGTGATGCTGTCGATCTCCTGCGGTTCAGGCGGCGCGGCGGAGACGCCGTTTCCGCCGGTACTGGCCACGGCCGGTGGCGGCGGAAGCTTGTCGGCGCCAAACTTTTCCGGCGTGGTCTGTGCCGCGGGGGCCGATCCGAACACATTGCCCAGATCGAAGCCGAACCAGGATTCCTGCTCTTCCTTCGTCGGCGGATGGTCGAGAGTGGCGGGCGGAGCGTTCAGCGCATCGCGCAGCCGTGGCGCCAGCCCGTCATAGCAGCCCAGCCTCTCCTTATCGTCCGCCATCGCGGCGCACTTGCCCATCGCGGCCAGCACGTCGTCCCGGGGCCCGGCCTGCGCAATCCCCGACAAGACGGCCAGAAGGCCCGCGGTGGTTACCGCAATGGAACGCATTTTCATCACTCGTTTACTCCCATGTGGCTTAATGACCGCAGCAAACGGTCGATCGGGGCGGCTGCGCTACAATCATAGGCTGCCGTTCCATGCGATGCGAGTGTGCCCGCGAGGGTGTAAGGAGGCATCATGGCACAGACCCGTACGGGGTTTAGCCGCCGCGCCCTTCTGGGTGGAGGCGCTATCGTGGCCGTCGTGGGAGGCGCCGCCTTCTCGTTGCGCGGCGGGCCGATGCGCCGCACCACTTACGATGCCAAGACCTTCAACCGCGGCAATGGCGCGGAGCCCGACACCCTCGATCCCCAAAAGACACAGACCAGCTACGAAAATAACATCGTCGGCGACATGTTCATGGGATTGATGACCGAAGATGTGGCCGCTCAGCCCACCTACGGCGCCGCCGAAAGCTTGGTCGAGAGTGACGACGGCCTGACCTACACCTTCAAGATTCGCGATCACACTTGGTCTGACGGCGTTCCGGTGACCGCGCATGATTTCGAGTTCTCATTTCGTCGCATTCTCAATCCGAAGACGGCCGCGCCCTACGCGTCTCTGCTCTATCCCATCGTGAATGCCGAGAAGATCAACGGCGGAAAGCTTCCGGTCTCGGCGCTCGGGGTGCGCGCAATTGATGACCGCACGCTGGAGATGAAGTTCGAATTCCAGGTGCCCTATCTGCGTCAGCTCCTGACGCATTACACCTGCATGCCGGTGCCCAAGCACGTCGTCGAAAAGCATGGCGATCAGTGGCTGCAGCCGCAGAACATCGCCACCAACGGCGCCTACAAGCTGAAGGAGTGGGTGCCAAACGACCACATCACCAGCGTCAAGAACCCGCGTTTCTACGATGCCGATAATGTGCACGTGGAAACGGTCAACTACTATCCGGTTTCGGATTACGCGGCGGCACTGAAGCGTTTCCGCGCCGGCGAGTTCGACACCAACTGGGGCGTTCCCACATCGGAAATTGCGTGGCTGCGCCAGAACATTCCCGGCGCGCTGCATGTGGCGCCCTATGTCGGCCTCAACTACATCGTCTTTAACGTCACCAAGCCCCCGTTCAACGATGTGCGCGTTCGCCAGGCCGTGAACATGGTGATCGACCGTGAGATCATTGCCGACCGGGTCATGAACGCCGGCGAAAGCCCCGCCTATGCGCTCGTACCCCCGGGCGTTCTCAACTATCCCGGCAAGGCCGCATTTGGCTTCAAGACCATGCCGATGCACGAGCGCATCGCCAAGGCCAAGGCCTTGCTGGCGCAGGCGGGATACGGCCCCGCCAATCCGCTGCATTTTGCTTACAGCTTTCAAGGCACAAGCGATGCGCGGTTGGTGGCGGTGGCGCTGCAGTCGATGTGGGCCGGTGTCGGCATGAACGTTGATCTGGTTTCCGCCGAAACCGCGGTGCATTACAATCAGCTTCGCCGTCAGCAATTTGCGGCCGCTTGGGCCGGCTGGAGCGCGGACTACCTCGATGCAAAGGATTTCCTTTTCATTGCCCAGACCTCGTCCAAGGACATGAACAACGGAAGCTACTCCAATCCCAAATTCGATTCGCTGGTGGACGAGGCCGACGAGATCCGCGATCCTGCGAAACGCGGCGTGGTGCTGCAGCAGGCCGAGCAGATTATGCTTGACGACGCAGCGCTCGCGCCGGTCTTCTACACCGTGTCGCGCAACATCGTCTCCCGACAGGTGAAAAACTGGGTGGACAACAAGCTGAACATCAATCGCACCCGGTACGTCCTGCTCGACCGAACGGTTGCGGACACCTGAGCGCCGCGCTCGTCGATCTTCCGCACGCCATCGTTCGCAGCCTGATCGCGCTAGTATGCGCAACGGCAATCTGCGCCTGCTCGCCCGCGCCGCCGCAAGGCGCGTGGCTCAATCGCGGCAATGGCGGCGAGATCCGCAGTCTCGATCCGCACTTCATCCAGGGTCAGTGGGAAAACAATGTGCTGGGCGACGTGCAGATGGGGCTTGCGACCGAGGATGCGCGCGCGCGCCCGATCCCTGGCGCGGCGGAAAGCTGGAGCGTCTCGCCGGATGGCAAGACATGGATCTTCCACATCCGCAAGCATGTGTGGTCCGACGGCGTTCCCGTTACGGCCGCCGACTTCGTGTTCGCGTGGCGGCGGCTTCTCGATCCCAAAACCGCCGCGCCTTACGCCTACAATATGTGGGTGGTGAAGAACGCGCGCGCGATCAGTGCCGGAAAGCTGCCGCCCAGCGCACTCGGCGTGCGCGCCGCCGATGCACGGACTTTGGTCGTGCAGCTCGAACATCCCGCAAGTTATCTTCCCGAACTGCTGACCCACGAAGCCGCTTATCCGATACCGCTTCACACTTACCGGAAATACGGCGACGCCTGGGCGCGTATCGCGAACTATGTGTCGAACGGTCCTTACACCGTAAAGGACTGGGTGCCGAACGATCACGTTACGCTGGTGAAAAACCCGCTGTTCTACGATGCCAAATATGTGCGCATCCAAACCGTGCGCTACTTCAACACGCCCGACGCGCAATCGGCGCTGACGCAATTTCGCGGACATGAACTCGATACGCAGGACCCTTATCCCGCCGCCGCGATCGGTTGGCTGCGCGCGAACATCCCGCACGACCTCAAAAGCGTACCCTATCTGGGCGTGGACTATATCGTCTTCAACAGACTGCGCGCGCCATTCCGGGACGCGCGCTTGCGAGAAGCGCTGGCCCTGGCCTATGACCGCGAAGCGATCGTCTACAAGATCCGGCGCATCGGCGAGACGCCCGCCTATAACATGATCCCACCCGGCGTAGCGAACTATCCGAATACCGCGTCGCTGGATTTCAAATCCCTGTCTTATCCGGCACGCCTCGAAAAAGCCCGCGCCCTCATGCGCGAGATGGGATACAGCCCGCAGAACAAGCTTCGCATCACCTATGCCACCTCGACCAATCCGGATCAGCGGCGCAGCGCCGCCGTCATCCAGCAGATGTTCAAGAAGATCTACGTGGACATGACGATCAGTTCGGTGGAGATCGCGCAACATCTGGCGCGGATGCAGCAACATGATTTTGATATCGCCAACGCCTCGTGGATCGCCGACTTCAACGACGCCAGCAATTTTCTCGATCTCTTGCGCAGCGGCGGCGAAAACAATTACGGCAGCTACTCCAATCCGAAGTTCGATGCGCTGATGGACAAGGCCCAGCAAACCGTCGATCTGAAGGAGCGTGGCCGGCTGATGGAAGAGGCCGAGCAGATGGCGCTTCACGACACTGCATGGCTGCCCTGCTACTTCCTGCTGACGATGGACATCGTGCAGCCTTGGGTGAAGGGCTGGGTACCGAACATTCGCGGCTTCAACCGCACCCGCTGGCTGTCCATCGAAGGACGCCCGAAAAACTGACAACTACAACATATCGCGCGCAACTTGCGGCCCGCAACATCGTCGCCCATGATGATCGCAACATTGGGGGGCTTATGCGGTATCTGGCGGCAATAACACTCGGACTGTTTCTGGTTTCTCCCTCTCTTGCGGCGACGCACACTGCGACCCATCACGCGCAATCCGGCGAGGCCGCTCTGCTGCCGGTGCATGTCGACAAGCTGAAGGGGCAGATCCTTTTCACCCTGCCCAAGCCCGACGCGGATGGCGTCTCCGCGCGCTTCCTCTACACCACGTCGCTGCGCACGGGCCTCGGCTCGGCGCCGACGTTTCTGGATCGCGGACGCGTGGGCGCAACGCAGATCGTCGCGTTCCGGCGCATCGGCAAGAAAGTAGCGGTCCAGTTCGAGAATCCCCGTTTCCGGGCAAACGGCGCGGAGCCATCCGATCCGCGCGGCAGCGGCGACTTCGCGGTCTCGACGGTGTGGATGGGCGATATCGCATCCAACCTTCCGGGCGGCGGCTTCACCCTGGACATCTCGGGTTTCTTGGCCAACGACAATCTGGGCATCGCCGCGTCGCTTAATCAGAGCGGCGATACATTCGGCACCGGCGGTGGCGCGCAGGGCGCAGGCAAAGGCTTTAAGCGCGATGAGAAGCTTAGCGCGGCCGTACCGGATTCTGTGAAGGTCTTCCCGGAAAACGTCGAAGTGGACGCCATCCAGACTTACGCCTCCGACGAGCCGGGCGACGAAGTGGAGAACATCGCGCCCGAACCGCATCAGGTGAGCTTCACCGTTCACACCAGCTTTGTGAAACTGCCCGGCCCCGGCTTCGTGCCGCGCGTTTTCGATCCGCGCATCGGCGGGTTCTCAACGCAGGTGGTGGATTTCGCCGCGCCGCTCGGCAGCGACGTGGTGCACGACTACGCCAACCGCTTCCGCCTGGAAAAGATCAATCCGGGCCCTGCGCCGTCGCGCGTGAAGAAGCCGATCGTGGTTTACATCGACAGCCGCGCGCCGCAGCCGATCCGCGATGCGCTGATCGAAGGCGTGAGCTGGTGGAAGAAAGCCTTCGAGGCCGCCGGCTTCATCGACGCTTTCGAGGTGAAGACGCTGCCGCCCGGCATCGATCCGATGGATGTGCGCTACAACATCGTGAACTGGGACGATCGCGCCACGCGCGGCTGGTCGTATGGTCAGGAGATCGTCGATCCGCGCACCGGCGAAGTGATCAAGGGCATGGTCGTGCTGGGCTCGCTGCGCGCGCGCCAGGACATCCAGATCTTCGAAGGCCTTGTCGGCGCGGACAAACTCAACACCGGCGGCCCGAACGATCCGGCGCGGGTCGCGCTCGCGCGCCTTCGCCAGCTCGCGGCGCACGAGGTCGGCCACACGCTGGGCTTCGCGCACAATTTCGCCGCGAGCACGCAGGCGCGCTCTTCGGTGATGGATTATCCGGCGCCGCGCATCGGTCTTGTCGATGGCAAGCCTGACCTTTCCGACGCCTATGGTGTTGGCGTCGGCAAATGGGACATGGCGACGATCGACTGGCTTTATGGCGCGCAGGACGACGCCGCTGCCGAGGCGAAGGCCGGCGCGGATGTCGCCTCCGGCCTGCGCTACGTCGAAGACGACAATGCGCGCGCGCCCGACACCGGCGAGCGGTGGGCCGCTCTCTGGGACGATGGCGCCGACCCCACCGCCGAACTCAACCGGATCATGACCGTGCGCGCTGCGGCGATTGCGAACTTCGGTCTCAACTCGCTGTCGCCCGGCGAGCCGATGGCCAATCTGCGCCGCCGCTTCGTGCCGATCTGGTTGCTGCATCGCTATGAAGTGGTTGCCGCTGCCAAGGCCATCGGCGGCGGAGAGTTCGGCTACGCCGTCAACGGTGGCGGACGCGAACGATCGCTGCCGGTACCTTCCGAAGCGCAGCGTGCAGCGCTCGCCGCGCTGTTGACCACGCTGTCGCCCGACGCATTGCGCGTGCCCACACGGCTTGTGCCGCTGCTTTCCACGCCGCGCAACGGCAGCGACAACCGCCAATTCGACATCGAAGTGTTCAAGACGGAGCACGGCCCCTTGTTCGATCCGCTGGTCGCCGCGGATGTCGCTGCGGAGATCACGCTGAACTCGTTGCTCGCCCCTGCGCGGCTGGCGCGTGTCTCCGCGCAACATGCCGTCGATCCCAACATGCCGAGCGTCGATGAAATTCTGGGCAGGCTATGGACCGTGACGCAGCCGACGCGCGACGACGCGCTCTCGCAGCGCATCGCCTATCGCACCATCGCCGTGATGGCGGAGACCGCACAGGACAAGGCAACGACGCCCGAAGTCGCCGCGCTGATCGATCAGAAGCTGCACGATATCGGCGAGCAATTGTCCGGCGGCGACGCCTGGTCAGCCAGCCTCTCGCGCAAGCTGCTCGATCCGCGCGAGCGCGCCAAGCTGGTCAAGGACCTGCCCCGCAACACGCTCATTCCACCCGCAGATCCCATCGGCGGCGGCGAAGGCGACTGGATGGATCTGCCTTGAAACACTGAGCATGGCGCCCCTGATCGGCGCCTCCCGATTGCGTCCTTTGCAGGTTCTCAGTATTTCCTTGGCGGTGCGACCCCGTAGCTCAGCAGGATAGAGCAGCGGTTTCCTAACGCAAATTTAATGTTTCGCATAGGTACACATAGCAGCACCTAAGCCTTTGCTCTTATTGTCTTTTCGCTTGTGTCGGTGTGCATGGCTGCACCTCGATAACCGCAGCTTCGCGCCTGTTGCGCGAGACAATGGAGAGACAAATGCGGCTGAGCGACATAGCGATCAAAGCCCTTAAAGCGCCCAAGAAAGGCGCGGCTATTTATTACGATGACCTGCTTACGGGCTTCGGCGTTCGGGTGAGCGAGGGCGGCACCAAAAGCTTCATCCTGACCCACGGCGTGCGCCGCCAACGAGAAACCATCGGCCGTGTCGGGATTGTGAGCCTTCGAGAGGCCCGCAGCGAGGCGAAGCGGCGTCTGGCCGAGTATACTCTCGGAAAAACCAAGGCTTCCTCGCCGACATGGACGGTCGCGGTCGAAGAGTTTCTCGCAGAGATCGAGCGGACCAGAAGGGCGCGAACGCATCAAAGCTATGTCCGGGTGCTGCATAAGCACTTCCGATTCGGCGAGATGAAGATCGCCGACATTGCGTCCGCAGACTTCACCAAGAAGCTCGCCAAGCTTTCCCATGCCCCGTCAGAGCAGCACCATACGTTCATCGCCGTTCACACGTTCATCCGATGGGCACACCGCAACTACTATCTCGACGTCGATCCGCTTTCGCGTATGAGATCTTCCTACCGCTACCACCCTCGAACCCGCGTGCTTTCCGACACGGAGTTGGCGAAGGTGTGGCACGCTGCGGGGTCTATGGGGATCTACGGCGATATGGTGCGTCTTCTTATCCTCACCGGTCAGCGCGGGGGCGAGATTTCAAGGCTTAGAGCCGGCATGGTTGGCCGTGACGCTATCATATTGCCTGCTTGGCTCGCGAAGAATGGAAGGGAGCACCGGTTCCCGATGGGCTTGCTGGCAGTGGCCATACTGCAGAAGTACGCCGGCGACACCGATGGCGAGGCGTTGCTATTTCCTGCGCGCGGGAAGAGCGGCAACTCGTTCAGCGGTTTTTCAAAATCAAAACAGAAGCTCGACGAGTTGTCGGGGGTTGGCGATTGGACGCTGCATGATCTGCGGCGGACCTTTGCCACCGGTCTTGCCGCTCTTGCCGTGCCGTTGCCGGCCGTAGAGCGCCTACTCAATCACGTCTCCGGGTCGTTTGCCGGCATCGTGGCCGTATACCAGCGATATGATTTCATGCGTGAGATGCGCGAGGCGATCGCGAAATGGGACCGGCACATTCTGGAAATCACGGAAGGAGGATCGACGTCGCGAGCGACCCTGGCAGTTTCTGACATCCCGCCTGCGTTCCATTTCCCGAAGTTATCCAGCGAAATTGCTTGTGAGCCCATCGTTCCGGGCATGTGAGCACTCGTGGGCCATCCTATCATTCGCCAATGGGCTGGAGGCTTTTTCTGTGTGGAGCGCTGCTGGGCATTTGGCTTGGCGCGGTCATGCCGCAGCCAGCGGCCGTTCTGCGCGCCTATCGCCGCATCGTCCGGGCGTGGTGACATGGGTTTCGCGCCACCGCGGCGGCAGGCCCCGCATCGGCGGCGACCTGCGCGAGCTCATCCGCCGCATGAGTCTGGAGAATCCGTTGTGGGGCGCGCCACGCATTCATGGCGAGCTGTTGAAACTGGGCTTTCGTGTCTCACAAGCGAGTGTGTCCCGCTACATGATCGCGCGCCGCGGGCGGCCCACGCAAAGCTGGTCAAGCTTTCTGCGCAACCATGCCAACTAGATCGCGGCCATCGACATGTTTACGGCCCCCACGCTGGGGCTCGAATGGCTCTACGTCTTCGTTGTGCTCGGACACGACAGACGGCACATCCTGCATGTCGAGGTAACAACGTAGCCCACCGCGCAATGGCTGGCCCAGCAGATCACCGAAGCCTTTCCCTGGGATCCGGCACCGCGCTTTCTGGTGCGGGACAACGATAGAGCGTATGGCCCCGTCTTCCGCAAGCGGCTCTGGGCCTTGGGCATTCGCGACAGGCCCGCGCAAGTCCATTCGCCCTGGCAGAACGGGCACGCCGAAAGGCTGATCGGCTCTATCCGGCGTGAATGCCTCGATCATCTGATTGTCTTCAACGCCGCCCATCTGCGGCGTGTGTTGCGGAGCTATGCCGACTATTACAACGACGACCGAACGCACCTCGCCTTGGAGAAGGACGCGCCGAACTCGCGCGCCGTCGAACGCGATGGCGAAGTCGTCTCACGCCCGATACTTGGCGGATTGCATCATCGCTACGGAAGAAAAGCGTCCAATTGAGATTTTGAGAAGGGACAGATCCGCAGACGGGACCGAATAGCCGCAGCGCCCATCCGCCAGCTTGCCATCTTCACAACGCTCGCATCATGCGTTCCATCAGAAACCGCGTCTTCACATTCCTGCGAAATCACCGCCGGAATGGTGATGTGGTGGCGGTGGTCGTCGCAAGACTCAAGAGAAGGAAATTATCTCCTAAAAATCCACTTCGTGCGCTGGATTGCGATCAAGCCGAAAGACTTTATTATTTTTAATCCAAATGCCCGTCAAATATCGCCCGTCAGAAAAGACCGCCACATAGCGAGGACTCGAACATCCACGCTGAATGACGTCACTCAGAATCATTTCTTCCTTTAAGCTTCCTTGCAGTTCGTCAAAACCACAACCGACGTTGGTAAGCCCGCCAAGGCTACCTTCCGCAAGAAAAATTGCTTGTTTTGCATTCATACCCACACAAATGCTGCCATGAGCGATGCAATTCAGTGCGCGGCCTTCAGGCTGGAAGTTACTATAAGCTCGATATGCTGCGGAAATTCCAAGGCCCGTGCCGAAGGCCAGAAGAGCGATTACAACATTTGGAAATACCTTCATACGTTCAGCCTCCTGTGCACACTGGAATCCTCGATCCCGTGGTTACGGTACAATGCTTCGCACTGTGCGGTGCATTTGGACTGAAAGAATGATTCCAGCCCGGTGTTGGAAATACGCTCCGCGGCGGTGACATCGGTTGGCTGCCCGGATGGCTGGCCTGTTGTGCATTGTTGCCTACCGCCGAAGCTGCCGAATTGCTATTCCCTTCATGAGGGCCACTCGGGAATTTATTATAGCTAACCCCGCCCGGCTTCGCTGGGGTCCCAACCTCTTGATCCATCTTATTACCAGCAGCGATCGCGCTCGCATCTGACGCATTTATCGTAGTGACGCTGGCGGTAGAATCGAGCCCTCTATAAGCATCCGTATCAGTCTTTGTCGTGAAATTGCTCGGGTTTCCGTGTAATTCGACCAGTTTGCCGGATTTATCATCCGGGCCGTAGTCAAATTGGGCTTTCGGTGGAGCGCCATATTTGTCTGCAACAACTACAAATACGTGGTTGCCGACCGGAATCCTTACGCCCATTATCGGTTGGTAGACGCGTCTACTGATCTCCCAAGCGGCATCGCCCGTTGGATCGGTCATATCCGTGGGATCATTTCCAACGTAGGTGTAGAGGTTGAGGTCTGCGGTGTAGCCGACGGGATCGGTTTGATAGAAGCGGCCGCCTTGTGTGTCGCTGGGTCCGTAGTAGCGGGCGCGGTAGTAATAGAGGCCGGTTTCCGCATCGAACCTTTGCCCTGTGTAGCGATAGGGAATCCCGCTTGCCGGGCATGGCGCGCCGCCGGATGAGCACACGCCATAAGGACTGTAGGTGAACGGGCCTTCCGCCAGCGCGCCGCTGGTGCCGCTCATGGCGATGACGCTGCCCTGGTGGTTGGTGTGGAAGTAGTTGGTGGTGCCGGACGACGTGACCCGCGCGATGGGTTCGTCGATGGCAGGTCCCGGCACGTAGCGCGTCGTCAGCGTGCCGCTGACGTTGTATTCGGCGATCTCGTCGGCGCCATCGGAGAGATAGTAGTTCGTCGCCGCCCCGGCCGCGGTCCAGGTGAAGCTGCCCCAGGCCGGATAACCCCACAGCGGACTCGATGAGAAGATCTTTTTCGTGCGCCGGCCCAGGGGATCGTAGGCATAGCTGTTCACGCCCGCGGTGAGCATCCGGTTCTCGCCGTCGTAGGTATACGGCCTGCTGCCGTCATTGGTCAGATTGCCTTTCAGGTCGTAGGCGAAGGGCACGCTGGCGACGGTGCTGTATTGATTCAGATTGTTGGGCGTGTAGCTGGTGTTGGCATTGGCCACGGGCTGCCACAGATAGTCCGCGTCAGAGACCGTCTCCGTGTAGAGCTGATGGGCGTTGGTATATTGATAAGTGAAGTGCGGATCGTCCGACGTGCCCGTCATGTCGTGGTTGAGCGTCCGCAAGTCCCCGGCTGGCGAGTAGGTGTAGGCGACCGATGCACCGTTGCCGTAGGCCAGACTCGTGCGGCGTGACAGCGGATCGTAGCCATAGATGGCGAGGGACGTGCCCAGCGAGTCCGTTGCTGTGCTCATCCGGTTCAGCGTGTCGAAGGTGTAGTTCACATAATAACCATCCGGCCAGGTGAGGCGGGTGCGGTTGCCATTGTCGTCGAGCATGTAGCTCGTGGTCTTTGTGCCCGTGACGCCCGCGATGGTGTTGGCTTCGGAGGTCGCGCGGCCCGCCGTGTCGTAGCCATAGTCGATCTCGTTGCTGAAACTGTCGGAGATGGTGTGCGCCGCGCCGTCCAGCAGATGTGTCCAGTCCGTGGTCACCGAAGGCGACGGCGACACCTTCTCGATTAGCCAATCCAGCTCGTTGTAGGTGTAGGAAAGCGTCTGCCCCGCCCGGTTTCTGCGCGCGGTGACGTTGCCGTCGGCATCGAGCGTCAGATGCTCATACGAGGAGTCCGGGAAGGTCGTCTGATTCAACCTTGTGAACAGGTCGTAGCCATAGGTGGTGACGTTGCCATTGGCGTCCGCGATGGTCTTCTGCTCGCCGTCGGGGAAGTAGGTCAGCGTGCGGTAGCATTCCTGCAAGGTGCCCGAGACCGCGCAATTGTTGTTGGAGCCCGCCCAGGCCCGCAGCTCGATCCGCACCGCATCCGCCGCGCAGTCGGCATTGGTGGCGGCGCAATAGACGAAGTGCGTCTTGCGGCTGACGGGATCGGAGACCGTGAGCAGCCGGTCCGCGTTGTCCCAGGTGTTGGTGGTGGTCCGGTTGTCCGCGTCGGTAACAGTGGCCACCTTGGAGACCGGCGTGTAGGTGGTGGATTTGTCGGTCTGCCAGCTTGTGACGGCCGTCCCGGAGAACGTCAGGCCGGAATATTCGAAGATGTCCCGCCCGATGGCGTCGTAATCGGTCTTCGACGCCGCGATCAGCGCCGCCAACGCGTTGCCGTCATGGCGATGATCCTGGGTCTTGCGGCGATCCAGATCGTAGAGCGAGGTGGTGACGTTGCCGCGCGGATCGGTGACGGTCGCGACGTTGCCGAAGGCATCGTAAGCGAAGCTCGTGACGGCGTTCACATGCGAGCCGGTGCCGGGATCGAGCGTTGTGGTGAGCAGGTCTTCGCTCGTCGCATCGTAGGTGTTCGCCGTGGTGACGTTGGTGGTCGTCGTCAGCGGCACGACCGAGGTCAGCGGCTTGCCTTGCGCGTCATAGGTGAAGCTGTAGACCGGCGTGCCTTCGGCGATGGTGGGGCGTGTCGCAGTGTGCAGCAGCGATGTGCCGTTGCCGCTGGCGAAATAGGCCAAGGTCGTGGTGTAGCCGCGCGCGTTGGTCACCGTGAGAGGCTTGTTCCAGGTCTGATCCCAACTCGCGCTGGCATGAAGGACATGCGTAGCGCCCGCGCCGGTGGCGCAGGACGATGCGGTATCCACGCGCCAAAAATCGGTGGTGTTGTTCTGATGGTCGTAGGCGAACACATCGCAATCGCCTTCAGGATAGAGATATTGCGTGGGACGCGTGCGCGAATCGAAGGTCGCGTCGGTTTCGGCGCCGACCTCGTCGATATAGCGGCTGGGATGGCCATAGGTGTCGTAGACGACGGTATAAGGCTGGCCGAGCGGATCGTCCCGCTCGCCGCGCGCGTCATCGCCGATGTAGAAGTTATATGGATTGCGCCCGCCGATCTGCAGGCGCACCGCATCTTCCACCTGCTCCACGCGGCCCAGCGCATCGTAGTCATATTGCACGTTCGGTTGGGTGGTGTTTTCGGCCGTGTAGACTTGATACAGCAGCCGGAATGGAACGGGCCTCGCGGTGGGCGTCGGGGATGGCGACGAAGCAATATACTGGAACGTAGTCGCGTCGCCCGCCGGATCGGTGTGGGTGTCGGGCGGATCGCTCGGGCCAATCGGTGTCGCCAGCGTCAGCGTCCGCGTGCCGTCGGTGATGCTGGTATCGGCTTCCGTGTCGGTTGCGGTATAGCTGTAGCCAAGCGAACGCCCAAGATTGTTGGCCACGGAGGTGATCGCCGTATTCGTGTAGTTGAGGGTGACGGTTGGGCCTTGCGGGAACGACCAGGTGGAAAGCCGAAAGCCTTCCTGCTTTCCGCAATTGTGGTCGTCATCGCTAAGTTCGTAGTTTTGCGTCCAGTAGGAGTAATGCTGAGCATCGCCATGGGCATTCGTCAGCGTGAAAGCAAGACCCGAATTGTCCCAGCCCCGGCTCATGGCGTAAGGCGTCGTCGCTGGCTGGCAGATATATTCGTAAGGTGTCCGCGATCCCGTTTGCGTGAGAGTTGCAAAGCCAGGCCCGGTCGAAATCCACGACCCCGAAGGCAATTGCAGCAACTGTCTCGTATCGGTGCCGAGGCTGGCCGTCGCGACATTTCCGGAAAGCTGCGCGACCCACCAGTTCTGCGCCAGCGTGGCGGCCACGTCGCGCTGCGGCGATTGCGCCGACTTGTAGATGTCCTGCGTTGCGAGGAACGCGACGATGGCGCCGGCTGCCGGGCGAATGTCGCTCTCGCCCATCGCTTCCATGCCGCTTCCGGAAATGGACAGTTTGTTCTGCCAGTTGAGCGCCCAGCCAGCCTGTGGATCGCTGCCCGCGGTCGGTGAGAAATGTTCCGGATGCGGGAGCCCCGCACGCCAGTCTTGCGAAGCCGACAGCGCATAAGGCAGACCGCCATTGCCGACCGTCAGCGAGGCTGGACTCTGATAGCTGAGCGAACCGTTGGCCAGATCGACGCCGAGCGCCTTGGACTTGTCGATGAACTTGGCCTTGAGGATATCGGCGGCTTCGACGGGATTATAGTTCACTGCCTGATCGGGCTGAGCTCCGCCACCACCGCCCTTCGTCAGGATAATGTCGCCGTTCGAGAGCGGGCTATACCCGAAAACAAGATTTGCGATTTCCACGGGATCGCCGCTGACATAGCGTGTGGCGACCATCGCACCTCCGCGTTGCTTGCTGGGCTGATTGGTGTAGGTGCCGAGCTTCACATCGACAGCGAACGCGCCACCGCGCTGGCCCGGCCCCAAAAAAGCTTCCTGCGATGCCACGATGGTAAAGCCCGCGGTCGCATAGGCCGACACTTCGGTCGTGAGCGCATTTTTCCACTGCGCCGCTTCGCCCGACGTCATCTGCGGCTGAGACCCGATCGAATTGATGCCGGAGCCGGACGGCGCAACCTGACCGTCGATCAAAGCCACTGTGCCGGCCGCCGACGCGTTGGTAGAGTCGAATTGGAAAAATTTGCGCGGTGTAGGTGGTAGTGGTGGTGGTGGCGGTGCGAACGGATCTTCGCTGCGTGGGGGGCGATTGGCCCAGCCGAAGCGCGTGGCGGTCGAACTGGTATCGGGTAACCCCGACAATTGTCCCGACATACTGCCTTCGATGGCCGCGCCCGTCGCAGCAATGGTTTGCACCGCCGCCCGCCGCGCCGTGACATCGGCGGACTTGCTGGTGACACTGATCCCGGCATCGACGTCGATGCGGTCAAAGCTATCGGAGACGATCCAGTCATAGTGCGGGGGTAGGTCGGCATCGTGGACCGGTATGATCGATGCATCGCCATACACGACACCCAGAACGTGATGGGTCTGCTGCGTGGCGACTGCGATGTCGGCATTGAGCTGCGACTCGCGCGTGAACTGCGCGAGATAGTCGGCCGCCATTTTATCCCGGGAAAAGTCCCCCGTCGGTTGTTGGAAGTGGGCCGGACACAGTTCGTCCGGATTGTCGCCGCAGACGGGAGGATAAAGACGGCGGGGCAGCGAAGCATCCTGCACCTGTTCGCTGGACCACTTCTTGAACAGGCTTTCGCTGGCGTCCCCCCATCCTTGGACAATGGTGAGCGGCGTTATCAAAACAACAGGCTTGGTGATTGCAACGTCCATGTAGTCGCCGCTCAGCGTCGTCGTGCCATCCGCCGAGGCGGCGTACGGATGATTGGCGGTAAGCGAAATCGTTGCATCGACGCCACGAGAAGTGACTTGCGGGTTCGTCGTGGGCGGATGGTTGACATAAGTATCGAGGACCGTCTGATCGACTTCCAAATACACCGTATTTGGGTAGTAGTCCGATTCTTCGGTTATATCTGTTCGGTCAAAATCTGTGCTGACGCTCAGCCGCCGGCCGTAAATCTCGTCGGCGTAAAACGTCTCATCGAACATCGTGTCACAGTGGGTGGTCACGAGATTGAGCATCGTGCCGGAGACTTCCAGCGTGGTGCGATATTGATCGGGAATGTCGCCCGTCCATGTGTGCTCCACTGAGGACGGATATGGCAAGGTGGTTTGCCGCAAGCCGCCAGTTGGAGACCGGTAAGGCTGTATAACGCCACCGCCAACAATGTCTTCGATCTGGGCTCCGTCCAGCCCGTGCGAACTGAAGTAGCTCAACAGGCTGGACGAATAGGTCTGAAGCGTGGAGTTGAGCGATTCCGTGTTGAGGTTATAAACATAGGCGGCGCCAGAGTCGGTTCCGCTATCCATGCCCACGATTGCTTGCGCAAGTGGCGTGCCGGTGGTCAGACCGGTCGCCGTGGCAAGATTGATTCCGCTCTTCCAAGTGTATGGCTTGTTGCTGGGGTCGAATACATATGTGCCGGACCCGATAACAACCGACACCCAAACATGAGAGAACTGAACCGTTGAAATTGGCGTTCCCGTTCCATAAGCACAATTGGCAATGGTCGTTCCGTTGATGATCGCCGGAATGGCTCCGCTGGAAAGCATCTGGCAAGCGGCAGTTGCGTCGGAGATGCCGGTCCAGGCCGTAAATTGTGCGCCGGTCAGCGTGACGGTGCCGGCCTGATACGAGGCCGTGTATCCGGCTTGCCGCAGCAATTCGATCATCAGCATCACCTGATCGAAGGGCGTACCCGACTTGTCGATCTCCGCTCCCAAAGCGCCTTTTTGGAGGCCATATATCCAAACCACGCCGATATTATTGCGGACATATTCGTAGATCAGGTCGGGATCGTTCTTGAGCGCGCGCGCCAATTCGACAAGTTCGGGAGGCCGCGTGGTTGGAGCACCGGGGCCAACGGTGTGTGTCGTCGAATTCTTGTAATAATTGCTGTCGGCATCCGAAGGGCTAATCAGCGCCGCTGTTCCGATGCGGACGGAGGGAAGATAGGTGTCTGCGAAGGCACTCGTTGCCAAAATCCACGCGCCGAGAACCGCACCCGCCAAACGCAGCGATCGTGATGTCGGGCCACGCAACGGTTGATGGAAAAATATCATATGCCTTCAATCCCAAAATAGCTTTGCTCGTCGCGAATCTTGTACCGGCTCTGATTGCGGCCTTGCGGTTGCGGCGAAACCTCCGACGCACTACATTGCGAAAATCGAAATGGGAGGTCCGCATCATGCGAAGCTTCATCATCGGATTGGGTCTGGCAGCAATCTCCGCAACAACGGCGCTCGCCGCAACGACTTACACCTATGATGATCTCGGCCGCATCGCCTCGGT
>DASXHQ010000046.1:0-5381 GCA_036488415.1 Rhizomicrobium sp. | reverse complement strand
GGGGACGGCGCTTGACACCCCCCACCCGGATCGCTTCGCTCTCCGACCTCCCCACAAGGGGGAGGTGATATTTGAGGTTCGCACCGTGGCTTACGACACCAACAACATCTTCGCCAAAATTCTGCGCGGCGAGTTGCCGTGCATCAAAGTCTTTGAGGACGAGCACACCCTCGCCTTCATGGACATCATGCCGGCCGTCGAGGGGCATACGCTGGTGATCCCCAAGGCGCCGGGCGAAACCATTTTCGACATCTCGCCGGAGGCCGCCGCGCATCTCATCAAGGCGACGCAGAAAGTCGCCGCCGCGGTGAAGAAGGCGCTCGGCGTTCCCGGCATCATGCTGGCGCAGCTCAACGGCGCGGCGTCGGGCCAGACCATTCCCCATGTTCACTTCCACATCCTGCCGCGCAACGCCGGCGCCGACCTGCACTTCCACGGCAAGACGATGGTGAAACCGGACGTGCTGGAGCCAGCGGCCGCCAAAATCCGTGCAGCGCTATGACGTTTCTCGATCCTTCGGACTACGACGACTTTCGCGACCGGCTTCTGCCTGGCGAAAACATAGCGTGGACAGGTCGCCCCCAGGGCGGCCTGCTCCTTACGAGCCGAGACTTCTTCCTGATCCCGTTCAGCCTGCTGTGGGGCGGGTTCGCGATCTTTTGGGAAGCCACCGCATTGAGCATCCCCACAAAGGCCTCCGGAAACGTCCACACAAACGCCCCCGACTTTTTTCCCTTGTTCGGCATTCCGTTCGTTCTCATCGGTCTTTACTTCATTTTCGGCCGCTTCTTCGTGGATGCGTGGATCCGGTCGCAGCTTCGATATGCCGCCACGAACCAGCGTATTCTGATCCTGCGCAAAGGCATGGGCAGCAAGTTCACCGCTCTCGCGCTCGACAAGCTTCCGGCGCTGACCTTCAGCGAAAAAGTGAGCGGGCGCGGCACGATCCGCTTCGGCGAAGCCGCGCCCATGTGGGGCAATCGCGGTGGCTTTAGCGGTTGGACGCCATCGTCCGATGCTACGCCACAATTCATCAATATCCCGGACGCGCGCCGTGTGTTCGATCAAATCCAATCCCTTTCCAGTTCCAAAACTCGTACCTTCTCTTGAGCCCAAAACGACAAAACCGCTGCCCGTTTTTGGGAGCGGTTCGCTTTGGACGCAGTTCTAGAGTTGGAAAGAATGTACGGGGACACCGTCACGGTGTCAAGGAAATTAAAGCCCTTTATAGGACTTTGTTATGCACAGGATAAAGTCTTGATTCCCTTGCATAATTCTTCGGGTGATGTGGGAATTACCCACAGAAAAGTAGCGCCGAAAATTATTTTTTGACCGCCGCCCGGCCTTTCATTGGCCCTCCTGCGAACCCATATCTCGCGGATGCTCTACTTCCTCGCCATCTTCTGTTCGCCGCTCGCCCTGCTCTTCGCGGGACGGCCGTTCGCCGCATTGTTCAACCTCATCCTCTATGTGCTCTCCATCGCGCTGTGGGCGACGATCATTTTGCATCACGCCGGTTTCGTGGTGTGGGCGCTGGCGTTCATCCACGCCGTGCTGGTGATCCACGATGCGCGCGAATACCGCCGCATGCGCCGCATCATGGCCGCAACGCGCCTCGACTGACTATTTCGGCTCGCCTTCCGCGCTCTTGATGAAGGTGGCGGCGACGATGAACGCGGCACCGCTCAGCATGGCCGTCACGAACACGCCGTTCCATTCGAACGGGTCTTTTGGCGTCGCCACCACGCGTGGGATATGCAGCACGAACACCCAGCTCAGATACATGATGCCCGCCAGCGTGGCGCCAAGCTGCGCCAACACGCCGGAGAGGATCGCCAGTCCCGCCGCGATATGCGCCGCGCCGGTGAGCCCCGCCAGCAATTCCCGATGCGGAAACCATGCCGGAATGAAGCTGGCGGTGAAATCGAGATAGATGAAATGCATGGCGCCGAACACCAGCAGCGCGATGCCGAAGAAGATGCGGCCGATGGGGATGCCGTTGTCGAGGATGCGGTCCCACATATTGGTGATGAGCCGCGGCGGCATGATCGATACCAGCACCCATGATGCGCTGAACACCGCGAAACATTCCGCGAAACCTTCCCAGTTCTCCGGATGGAAGATCGTGGGCAGCAGCTTGGTAAGATGCAGCCCCACGGTCCACAGCAGCGTCACTATGGCGAGGATGCTGGCGGAAAGTTTCGCCCGATCGGCCCACATCAAACCGATGCCGGCGAGCAACACGATGACGCCGGAGATATAGCCGACGGTCATGGTGCCGGGCCAAGTTTTGTCCCAGCTTTCCAGCCGCATCACCGGAATGCCGTAAACAAGGCTTTCGATGCCCAGCGCCACCCAGGCGAGCGCAAACATCAGCCGGCCCAGCCGCGCTTCAAAAGTATCCCAGACGCCGTTCATGCAAGCCCTCTCCGGATCGCGCGATCCTAGCGCGATTCCGGAGCGTGTCGGGACAGGATCAGATGAATTACGCGACCTTGCGCAGATTTTCCATGCCGGGAACGGTGAAGGGCACGACGAGGCGGGTGCGGTCCTTCAGATGCGGCACCCGGGCGATGTCCATCGTCGCCGCAAGCTGGCGCAGATAGAACAACTCTTCCTTGCTGCGCAGATCGTAGGCCGCGAATTCGCGCTGGCCGTCGCGGAAATCGGCATCGGAGATCGCCTGCTCGAAATGATCGCGCCAGGCGGTTTCGGCGCTACCGGCGCGCAGGCCAACGCCGGCGTCGAACGCCACCTTGCTGCGATGGCGGATGGATTGCGGCAGCTTGTCCGCATGCAGATCGTAAAGTGCGCGCAGGGGCTTCTTTCCGCGGCGCGTGCCGTTTACGGTTTCGAACAGCGCCGGGCCTTTGAGACTGAGCGCATAATTCACCACCGACGGATCGAGGAACGGCTCGCGCACTTCCAGCTGGAAATGCATCGGCGCGCGATCGATGCGCTGCAGACAGGTGCGCGCCATCATGGCGAGCGTGTCCTGACGCACGGCGCGGCCCATCTCCTCGCCATGCGTGAAGCCGACTTCCAGCGGCAAATATCCGCAGAAGAGTTCGTCCGCGCCCTCGCCGCACAGCGCGACGCGGAAGCCGTCGTTGTGGATCGCCTGCGCCGCGAAGTACGAACACACCGCGCCCTGGATGACATTCGGCTCAAAGGATTCCGTGGCGGCCACGACATCCGGCAGGCTCGCCAGTGTTTCCGCGCTTTGCGCATCGAACGGCACGACACGGAAATCGGCGCCGGTCATGTCGGCATAGTCGCGCGCATAGCGATAGTCCGGCACATCGGGATTGCCGAGAAAGTAGCACGGCACATCGGAACGGACCTGCCGCGCATAATGCGCGATCAGCGTGCTGTCGATGCCGCCGCTGAGTTGCACCGCAAACGGCAGATCGTCCGGCAAGCGGGACTGGACGGCGTTCGCCATGATGCCGTCGAGCACCTGATCGTCGCCGTCGGAGGTTCCGGCGGGCTGGGCCTCGATGGCGGATTTGTATTTCGCGCAAACTTTCCGCGTGAGCAGATAGCCCGGCGGCAGCAGCATCACATCGCCGCTTTGCGACGCGGCGAGCAGCGGCTTGATTTCCGAGCAGAACAGAAAGCCCGTGGCCGACTGCACGACATAAAGCGGCTTCACGCCGAAAGGATCGCGCACGGCGAGGAATTCGCCCGACGCCAGATCGAACGCGACGAAAGCGAACATGCCGTTGAAGCGGCGCAGCGCACCCGCGCCCCACACCTGCAACGCGTTGGCGACGACTTCTGTGTCCGATTGCGTGCGGAACGAAACGCCCAGCGCGGCGAGTTCGCGGCGCAGTTCGGCGTGGTTGTAGATCTCGCCATTGAAGGCGACGAGCAAGCGGTTATCGAAAGACGGCTGCGGCTGGGTGGCGTGTTCGGCGTCCACGATGCGCAGGCGGCGTGTGGACATGGCGGTGTTGGCGCGCGGGGAAATCATCGGATCTGTGATGTCGCCGCGATGGTCGATGCCGCCGGTCATGATGGCGACGGCGCTTTGCGCGCCTTCCCAATCGATCGCTACTGCTATTCCGCACATGGTCCGGCTCCCGCCCGATGCGCGAAAACCCTAGGCTTCGATGGTGAAGCAGCGGTTAATTATAACGAAACCGTATAGCGGACGGGGCGCTACGGCGCGAAGCTGGAGCGGATTTTCACGCCCCAATGGCCGTTTTCCTTGGTGATGACATAGACGGAGTCGAAACCGCCGATCACCGAGCCGTCCTTGCGGTAGCGGGTGAAGCGCGTGTCGACATGCACCTTTTCCGCGCCGGCATGGATGATTTCGCGGCGCTCCCAGGCGGAATGATCCCATTCGGCCAGCGCGCCGGTGGTGAAGCGCTCCGCCGTCATGTCGCCCTTGTTGAGCGTGACGAGTTTGCCGGAGGCCAGACGGATGGACGGGAAGTTGAACGTCGCCTCGAAGGCCTCGACATCACGCGCGTTGAACGCGGCCATGAACTCGTCGAGCAGCTTGATCGCGGCGGCTTTTGAATCTTCGTGTTGGGTCATGCACAAAACTCTACTCTCCCCTTGAGGGAGGGTCGAGAAATTCGAGCGAGGCGGAGCGCAGCGACGTGAGCGAGGATTTCTCGGGGAGGGGTCTGGCCGCGGGTTCGGAGAAATGACCCCTCCCCGAAATTTGCTTCGCGAAGGGCTCGCAAATTTCGACCCTCCCTCAAGGGGAGGGTCGATTCTATCCCGGCATGCCTTCGTATAGCGTGAGGCCTTCGGGCAGGATCACCCAATCCGGTTTGAATTTCGTCATGATCGCCATTGTGGGCTTGAACTGCGAGGTGTCGTCCAGCGTACCGGCATAAATCGTGTTGCCGTTCGGATTGCCCGGCTCGCCGCCGAACACAAGGCTCGAACATTTGGCGCAGGAGAAGCGCTCGGAGGTGCGGCCGTCCTTGTGCGTCTTCTGATACATCGTGTGCGGGCCGGACACTTTCAGCGCGCCGCCCGCAAACCCGACAAACGGAATAAACCCGGAGCCCGACGCCTTCTGACAATCGTCGCAGCAGCAATAACCTATGAAGGCGGGCGCGGCGTCCGCTTCATAACGAAGCGCGCCGCAGAGACAGCCGCCAGTGATCATGACGGTGCCGACGATGTTTTGGGCTTCGAAAAAGAAATTCCTGGCGACGGCGGCTCGCCGAAACGATTTGCATCCGCTTGTCCGGGAACTATGCCCAGCCAGATGAGAAAAACTCCGATCACCAGTACGTAGCCACCCATGATCATCATGGATTCATTTAATGGCAATGTGAACAACGTTGCGGCAAGTATGGCTAGTTCACCCAAAAACGCGACACCAGCCCACCACCCCGACTTCCCGATGTCAT
>DASXHQ010000013.1:0-9915 GCA_036488415.1 Rhizomicrobium sp. | reverse complement strand
TAGGCGGAAACGAAGCTGGTCGATCCAGAAGCGCTCGAGGCGCTTCAGGCATGCATTCATGCTGTCGAGATCGGTGGCGCCGACATTGCCCACAGCCTCAAGCGAAATCAGATGACGCTCGAACAACTCGCGCAGCATGTCGCGCACTGCCTCACCCTTGCGGGTTAGGCGAACAAGAACCGAGCGGCGATCAAGTTCCGAACGCTCATGGTGCACATAACCGGCTTCCACGAGCTTTTTGAGATTGTAGGAGACATTCGAGCCCAGGTAGTGGCCGCGTGTGCGCAGCTCACCAGCCGTCAATTCCTGGTCCCCGACGTTGAAGAGCAGCAGCGCCTGTACGCTGTTGATCTCGCGCTCATCGCGGCGATCAAGCTCATCCTTGATCACGTCGAGAAGCTGGCGATGCAATCTCTCAATGAGATTGAGCATCTCCATGTAGTGTTTGCTGACGACCGACACGCTCTCGAGCGCGGCCGCAAACTGCGGTTTCGCTAACGCTGTCATCTTCCACACCCCCGCGTTTTCCGCGAGGCCCACCTGTTTTATTTGACTAAACAATACGCTGTGGGTCTTAAGGGTGGGTAAATCAGGCATTTCCCCGCAACATGCGAATTATCCCGGAAAAGTCGATTCCAGCGTTACCGGCCGCGGCGAACAGCGAATAGAGTTGTGCCGCTTCGGCACCAAGTGGCGTATTGGCGCCAACCGACTGCGCTGCGGTTTGCGCGAGCTTGAGATCTTTCAGCATCAGCGCCGTTGCAAAACCGCCGGTGTAGTCCCGATTGGATGGAGCGGTCGGCACCGGTCCTGGCACAGGACAATAGGTTGTGAGCGACCAGGATTGTCCCGAAGAGGTGGACATGATGTCGAACAGCGCCTGCGCTTCAAGGCCAAGCTTCTCGCCTAGCGCCAAAGCTTCGCAAGTGCCGATCATGGAAATGCCCAGCATCATGTTGTTGCAGATCTTGGCAGCCTGCCCGGCGCCGGGACCGCCAGCATGGGCGATTTTCTTGCCCATCTTTTCCAACACCGGCTTCGCGCGCTCGAAGGCCGCATCGCTGCCGCCGCACATGAAGGTCAACGTTCCGGCTTCCGCGCCACCCGTCCCTCCGGATACGGGCGCATCGAGAAAGAGAAAACTTGCCTTCTCCGCAGCAACGTGAACCGCGCGCGCGGAATCGACATCGATAGTCGAAGAGTCGATCAACAACGCGCCTTTCTTCGCCGAACCCAGAACGCCGTTATCCAAGTAGACGCTGCGCACGTGATGGCCCGCGGGCAGCATGGTGATGACCACCTCGGCATCCTTCACGGCGTCATTTGCACTGGCGCCTTTCGCGGCCCCGGCTTTGAGAACCGGATCGAGAACGGCATCGCTGAGATCGAAGGCCGTGATCTTGTGACCGGCCTTGAGAAGGTTGCGCGCCATCGGACCGCCCATATTGCCGACGCCGATGAATGCGATGTTGGTCATAGCTGCAATTCCTTTTCTCCCAGCGGCGCGAAATAGGCGTCCACATCCGCCTGCGAAACGCCGGACAGCTCGGACGGCTGCCATCTCGGCACGTTGTCCTTGTCAATGATGACCGCGCGAACGCCTTCGTAGAAATCGTGCCCAGCGACGATGCGGTTCACCATGCGATATTCCATCTTCATGCAGTCGTCGAATTCGAGCTTGCGGCCTTCGCGGATTTGCCGATATGCGATTTTCAGGCTCGTCGGCGACTTCGTGCGGATCGTTGCCGCGAGGTCATCGGTCCAGTCCTCATGCTCCGCGTCGAGCGCCGCGAGAATTTCTTCGACCGATCCCAAAGCAAAGATGCGATCGATGGCACCGCGATGTTCGGCAAGGAATGTGTCGGGCACGGTGTCCTTCAAACCGGCTATGGCAGTGTCGGGGTTTGTGCCGTCGGCAAGAGCGGTAAGAAGCGTGTCCCATCGCGTCATCGGAACGAAGCTCGTGGCGATCCCGGCATAGAGTGAGTCAGCGGTTTTCAAGCGCATGCCCGTTAGCCCCAGAAAGATGCCGATTTCCCCGGGGCAACGGGGCAGGAAATAAGAGCCACCGACATCGGGAAAAAGCCCGATGCCGGTTTCCGGCATGGCGAACACCATGCTCTCACCCGCAATGCGATGGCTTCCGTTGACCGAGACCCCGACGCCGCCACCCATGTCGATGCCGTGGATGAGTGCAACATAGGGCTTTGGATAGTGCTTGATCGCAGCGTTCAGGATGTATTCGTCGCGATAGAACTCCAGGGCATAGGGCGTGCGCGCCTTGCCAGATTCATAAAGCGCGCGGATATCGCCGCCGGCGCAAAATGCACGATCTCCTGCGCCGCGAACGGCCACAGATTTGATCGCATCGTCTTTCGCCCATTTATCGAGTTGCTGCTTCATGACCACACACATTTCGTGTGTCAGCGCATTGAGCGCTTTTGGCCGGTTGAGCGTGATCAAGCCCAGTGCACCGCGGCGCTCAAAGAGAACTTCGGCTTCTTCGGTCATTGCCGGAACATCTCGCGCGCCACGATCACGCGCATGATCTCGTTTGTGCCTTCAAGGATCTGATGAACGCGCAAATCGCGCACGTGACGCTCAGCAGGGAAATCCTTGAGATAGCCATAGCCACCATGCAGTTGCAGCGCTTCGTTCGCGATCTTGGAACCCATATCGCTGGCGAAACGCTTGGCCATCGCGCAAAGCATCGTCGCGCGCGGCGCTTTTCTGTCGAGCGCGTCGGCGGCATTACGGATCATCAGCCGCGAGGCTTCCAGCTCCGTCGCCATATCGGCGAGTTTGAACTGCGTCGCCTGGAATTCGGCGATCGGACGGCCGAACTGCTTGCGATCGGTGACATAAGCCTTGGCTTCGTCCAACGCGGCGCGTGCGGTGCCGACCGAACAGGCGCCGATGTTGATGCGGCCGCCGTCCAATCCCATCATCGCGATGCGGAAGCCCTCGCCTTCTGCGCCGATGCGATTGGCGACCGGCACGCGGCAATTATCGAAGATCACCTGCGCCGTAGGCTGGCTATTCCAGCCCATCTTGCGCTCTTTCTTGCCGAAGCTGAGACCGGGTGTTCCTTTCTCGACGACGATGCAGGAAATACCCTTCGGACCGTCTTCGCCCGTGCGCACCATGCAGACATAAACGTCCGACACACCCGCACCGGAAATGAAAGCCTTGGAGCCGTTCAGCACATAATGGTCGCCATCTTTCACCGCGCGGGTTTTGAGCGAGGCGGCGTCGGAACCCGATCCGGGTTCAGTCAGGCAATAGCTGGCGATCTTTTCCATCGTCACCAGCTTGGGAAGGAAGCGCTTGCGCTGCTCATCCCCGCCGAAGCGGTCGATCATCCACGAGGCCATATTGTGGATAGAGATGAAGGCCGCTGTCGAAGTGCAGCCGGCCGAGAGTTCTTCCATGATGATGGCTGCATCGAGCCGGCTCAATTCCGAACCGCCGACGTCACCCTTCACATAGATGCTGGCAAAGCCCAGCGCCGCCGCCTCGCGCATCACGTCGACGGGAAAATGCTCCGTCGCGTCCCATTCGGCAGCATGGGGTGCGAGCTTCTCGGTCGCGAAACGCCGCGCCATGTCCTCGACAGCGCGCTGATCTTCGGTCAGTTCGAAATTCATGTGTCCTCAATGTGCAAACATAACGTCGTGAAGCGGCTTTTTGAGCCGCTCGATTTCCGGCACGTAGGGCCGCAGGAACGCGACATTGGCTTTCCCCACGTCTTCTTCCTTTTTCCAAAGCGCCAATTGGGCCGCGGTGGGATGTTGTGTGGGTGCACAATCGTCGCCACCGCAGCTGGCGCCCTCACCGGTAATCACTGCCAATGCGCTTTCGATGGGGTCCTTCACCGCATCATATTGCTTCTCGACGTGATGCTGTTTGGCGATTTCGTCGTCGTAACTCGCGAGTACCGCGACACGCGCCATGTATTTCTGCGGCAACTGGGTTTTCTTGCTATAATCTTCCATCGCCTTTTGCATGGCGGCGAGTTCGGCCGCCGTCGGCGCGCGATTGCCGAAGTCCGGTACCTTCGGCGGCTCGGGCATTTTTGGATTGCCGTGGTTCGAATGCATATATTCGACAGCCGCTTTGTCCTCGCCCTTCAGGTTAGCGACATAGGCAGAGGCAGGGCGCATCACCGACAAATACAAATCCACATCCGCCTTGGTGAGCGGCGTGACCATGTAGTGCGATGGCGGAGCATCTGCGAGCGCGGCCGATCCCAGCGTTAGTCCGAATGCCAAAGTGGCGGCCAAATGCTTCATCCTGTTCTCCCCCGAAAACGCCGCAGGATTATCCCTCTTTTGACCAGCCAGCAAAGCCCGCGACAGGGCGTTTCTTGCAAGCCGCGCCAAGACTTGGCATGAGACCGCCATGAGCCAGTTCCCTGCCCTGCGCATGCGCCGCTTGCGCCGCCATGACTGGACGCGAAAGCTTGTTGCCGAGAACACGCTTTCCGCGTCCGATTTCATCTGGCCGATCTTCGTGTCCGATGGCGAGAGCAAGCGGACACCGGTGGCCTCGATGCCTGGCGTGGATCGCCTAAGCGTCGATCTTGTTGCCAGCGCCGCCGAAGAAGCCGCCAAGCTCGGCATCCCTGTCGTCGCGCTGTTCCCCTATACAGACCCGTCGCTGAAGACGCCGGACGGCAAGGAAGCGCTCAATCCACAGAATCTGGTCTGCCGGGCGGTGCGCGCGATAAAAAAGGCCGTGCCCCAGATGGGCGTGCTGTGTGATGTAGCACTCGATCCGTACACGGATCATGGCCACGACGGCATATTCGACAAAACCGGCACATACGTCACGAATGATGAAACGGTCGAGTTGCTGGTCAAACAGGCGCTGCTCCAGGTCGAAGCCGGCTGCGATATCATCGCGCCCTCCGACATGATGGACGGCCGCATCGGCGCCATCCGGACCGCGCTCGAAAAAGCCGGACACAAAAATACACTGTTGATGGCCTATGCCGCCAAATATGCGAGCGCCTTCTATGGACCGTTCCGCGATGCGGTCGGTTCCGCCAAGGCTTTGATCGGCGACAAACGCACTTATCAGATGGACCCCGCGAATGGCGACGAAGCGATCCGCGAAGTCGCACTCGATCTCGCCGAAGGCGCGGACATGGTGATGGTGAAACCTGGCATGCCCTATCTCGACCTGGTGCGCCGCGTGAAGGATACGTTCCACGTTCCGACATTCGCCTATCAGGTGTCCGGCGAATACTCGATGCTTATGGGCGCCATCGAACGCGGATGGTTCGACCGCGACCGCGTGATCCTCGAAAGCCTGATGTCCTTCAAGCGCGCTGGCGCGAGCGGCATTCTCACCTATTTCGCGCGCGACGCCGCGAAGCTGCTGCAGGCCCGTTAGTCGCCTACGCCGTTGAACAGGCTGCGCAGCAATATCTCCGCACGCGCGGGAAGCACCGCGGTTCCCGAACGGCGCTGCCCCAGATCGATCACATTATCGAGGATCAGCATCGCCAGCCCGTGCACCGCCGCCCACACCGCAAGACCGAGCGCAAGGTCGTTCAACGCGGTTCCGATTTCCAAACCGATCGAGTCCGCAGCGGATGTCAGTTCCGGCGTCGTATCGCGATTGGGCAATTGCGGCCCGAACATCAATTGCGTCAGCGCGGGGCGCCGCGCCGCAAAGCGTATATAAGCACCACCGATGCTTGTGATGCGGTCCGTACGGGTATTGGGTGCCGCCGCTGCCAGCGCGATCGCGGCGCGCAATTCCTCAAAGCCTTCCACTGCCAGTTCGACCAGCAAAGCTTCGTGATTTGGGTAGTGGCGATACGGCGCCGCGTGACTTACGCCGGCCTTGCGCGCGACGGCACGCAAGCTCAACGCCGCCAGTCCCTCTTCCTCGAGGATGGCAACGGCGGAGTCGCGCAACGCCTTGCGCAGATCACCATGATGATAGGCGGTGGGTTTCGCCGTTTTTCTAGGCGCGGCTTTGCGCGTCGCTTTTTTCATATCTTGGCCGCGCGGAGCTTCTCCATGCGGGCGAAGAGGCTGGAGGTATCCCAGCGTTTGCCGCCCATATTCTCCACATCCGCATAAAACTGGTCGACCAGGGCCGCGACGGGAAGCGACGCGCCATTGTTGCGTGCTTCATCCAGTACGATGCCGAGATCCTTGCGCATCCATTCCACCGCGAAGCCGTGATCGAAATGCCCGGCCAGCATCGTCTTGTGTCGATTCTCCATCTGCCAGCTTTGCGCTGCGCCCTTGGAAATGACTTCGATGACCGCTTCCGCGTCCAGCCCCGCGGCCCTCGCGAAGCTCAGGCCTTCGGAAAGTCCCTGCATAATGCCCGCGATGCATATCTGATTGACCATTTTGGTAAGCTGCCCCGCACCAACTTCACCCAGGCGCCGGCACTGACGCGCATAGGCGGCCATCGCCGGCTCCGCGCGCGCAAAGGCGGCCGCGCTGCCGCCGCACATGATCGTTAACTGGCCGTTCTTCGCGCCTGCTTCGCCGCCCGACACCGGCGCATCGACGAAGTGAAGTCCGCGCTTGTGGGCTTGTTCCGCCAATTCGCGTTCGACGCTCGCGGACACCGTCGTGTGGTCCACAAAGATGGCGTCGCGTTTCATGGTCGCGAAAGCGCCGTGACGGCCAACGGTAACGTCCCGGACGTCCGCGTCGCGTCCGACACAGGCCATGACGAGATCGCAGTCGGCAGCGGCTTCGGCGGGCGTGGCCGCGGACTTGCCGCCATATTCTTTAACCCAGCGGGCGGCCTTTTCGGCGGTACGATTGTAAACGGTGACGTCATGGCCGGACTTGGCCAAATGGCCCGCCATCGGGTAGCCCATCACGCCTAGTCCAAGAAAAGCGACTTTCATCATCCTGCTCCTGCTTCGCAGCGGGCAGGTTTACTCTGAAATTTCCAGCTTTTCACCAGCCGCGAGCGTCGGCGGCTTCTTCATGAAAAAGACCACCAACAGCGAGGGAATCGAAACCAGCAGCATGAAGATGAAGTCGTTCGAATAGGCGATCACCTGCGCGTTGCTATCGATAACGTGGTTGAGCATCTGCGCCGTCATCGGAATCTTGGGATTCCACATCATGCCCTGAAAGCCGACGCCCAATGCGCGGTTGAACATGTTCGCATTCTCCGCGAGCGCCGCGTGCGCCGTCTGGGTTCCATTCGCCAGAATCGTCGTCGTCACCGAAACGCCGATGGCGCTGCCGACATTGCGCATGAGGTTGATCATGGCGCTACCGTCGGTGCGCAAAAGCGGCGACAGAGTTGCAAAGCCGACAAGGTTCATGGGCACGAAGACGAAGCCCATGCCGATGCCCTGCACGAAGGTCACACCGATCAAAGACCATGCGGAAATGGAAGGCGTCCATTTGGACATCTCCCACATCGACCACAATATCAGTGTCGCACCGAAAGCGATGATGTACCGGGCGTCGAAGCGCGAAGCCATGCGGCCGGCAATTACCATGGATATCATGGTTCCCACGCCGCGAGGCGCCATCAGAATGCCGGTGTCGGTCACCGAATAGCCGCCGAGGTTCTGCAGGTAGGGTGGCAACAGCGCCGAACTGGCCACCATGACCAAGCCGGTCACGAACATCAGCACCATCGCCGAGACGAAATTTCGATCCTTGAACAACGCGCTCGGAATGAACGGCCGGTCGGTCGTGAACATCTGCACAAAGAAAAGATAGGCACCAAGAACCGCGATCACAGCTTCGGCGATGATCTCCGGCGATTCAAACCAGGCCTTGTCGGTGCCACGGTCCAGCATAAGTTGAAGGCTGGCAAGCGCAAGACCGAGGAAGGCAAAACCCCACCAGTCAAACTTCAATGAAGAATCGCGGTTGGTTTCGCGCAGAAACAACCAGATGCCCGAAACCGCTGCGATGCCGAACGGCAGGTTGATGTAGAACACCCAGCGCCAGTTATAGACGTCGGTGAGATAACCGCCGAGCGTGGGGCCCAGGATCGGTCCGACCATCACACCCATGCCCCAGATCGCCATGACCGAGCCGCGCTTCTCGGGTGGATAGAGGTCGAGCATGATCGACTGCGAAAGCGGCGAAAGAGCCGCGCCGAATGCGCCCTGCGCCAGCCGGAAGATGACCATCTGATCCAGCGTCTGCGCGGCGCCGCACATCATCGAGGTGATAGTAAAGCCCGTGATGCAAATAAGCGCGAGGTTCTTGCGGCCGAACCTTGCCGCCAGCCAGCCGACGGGCGCCGTCATGATGGCGGCGGCGACGATATAAGAGGTCAGGACCCATGTGATCTGGTCGCGTGAGGCCTGAAGGCTGCCTTGCATATAAGGCAGCGCGACATTGGCGATGGTCGAGTCCAGAGCCTGCATCAAGGTGCCCGCCATCGAGCAGAGCATGATGATGCGAAGTTCGAACTTGGATCCGTAGGCCTCGTGCGACGTTCCGAGCGAGCGGCCGTTCATTCTACTCTAACAAACCCTTCCCGCCCCTTTAGCGATCGGAGAACATGCGCTGCCATGTGCGCTTGCCGGTATCGATATCGACGACGGCGCTCATGCCCGAACGGAGTTCCGGATCGCCCTTCTTGCGGTCGATGGTGATGCGCGTCGGAATGCGCTGCGTGACCTTCACCCAGTTGCCGCTGGCGTTTTCCGCAGGCAGCACAGAGAACGCCGCGCCGCTGGCCGCGCTCACGGCATCGACATGGCCATGCCAGGTGTGGCCAGGATAGGTATCGATCGTGATGTCCACCGGATCGCCGTTTTTCACATGGGTGAGATCGGTTTCCTTCATGTGGGCCTCAACCCATACCTTGTCCGTGCCGACAAGACCGACTGCGCTGGTCGTCGAGAACGCGCTCATGGCCGAGATGACGAGCGTGCCCGGCTGAAGAGAGTCGACCTCAGCCACGATGCCGTCAAACGGGGCGCGAACTGTGGCGTGATTGAGTTGGCGCTGCGCTTCGTCAACGGCGGCCTTGGCCTGCTGATATTGAGGCGTCTGTTGGGGAGCGATGTTCGGATTGCCGTTGAGTTTGGCAAGCTGGGTTTGCGCGGTCTGTTGGGCCGCCACCAGCTGCTGTTGCGACGTTGCGAGCGTCAGCCGTGCCTGATCGTAAGTCGCCGGCGCGATGGCATTGGCCTTCAGCAAGGCGGCATAGCGCGCATAGTTGCGCTGGTTGAGGTCTACCTGCGCGCGCTGCGCGTCGGCGGTGCTCAACATGCTCTGATAGTCGGCTTTGGTGGCCTCGATGGTCTGCACGACCTGGCCCAACTGCGCCTTCGCATTGTCGAGCGCGATCTGGAACGGGTGCGGATCGAGCGTGAACAACACTTGCCCTTTTTTCACATGCTGGCCTTCGCGCACGTCCACGGTCTTCACCAGACCCGACACGTCGGTTGAAACCATCAACTTCGCGGTCTGCACATAAGAGTCGTCGGTCGAAACATAGCGTCCGCCCATCAGCCAAAAGGCCAGAGCCGCAACCGCGACCACGGCCACGCCGCCAATCATCAGGACGCGGCGCAGCAGGCCCTTGTCTTCGCGCATGCGTCCGACAAGGTCCCGAACTGGCGCCAAAGAGCCGCGGGCGCTTCCCGGATAGCGGGCGCTTGCGGTTTCGGATTGAACGGCAGCCATTACTTTTACTCTCCAGCCATTTGAAGCTTCGGGAGCGACGCACCCTCGGCGGTCAGTTTCGATTTGATGTTTATCAGGGTGTCCACAAGAACATCCTGCGTGTGCTTGTCGATGCCTTCTGAAATCTCAAGGGCCATCGCTTCTTTGTAGCCATTGATTTCTTCCAGATAGGGCTGCGCCGCGGGCAACAGATGAAGCCGGCGCACGCGGCGATCTTTCGGATCGAATCGACGCTCGACCAATCCGCGCGATTCCAGCCGGTCGA
>DASXHQ010000175.1:0-29106 GCA_036488415.1 Rhizomicrobium sp. | reverse complement strand
GTGAAGCATGACCAGCCGCGCACTTTGGCCGATTGGATTCCGGATAGCGGCCTATTGATCGAGCCGGATGTCAGCCACTTCGCTTTCCTCCAGAATCCGGAACAATTCAACGCGGACGTGCTGCGCTTCCTAAAATCGAAGTAAGGATTGCAGAATTTGCATGGCTCGCGCATCGCGTCCTGCGCGCGGATATCCCTTTTGACAAAGGGTTTCCGGCGTTTGCGAATAGCGTGATAGAACGCACGCATTCGCAAAACCACCGGGAGGTATTCATGTCCTTTTCCATGTATCAGGCATCCGTGCCCGCTTACGCACAGATGCTGAAGAACCTGTCCGCTATTCTCAAGAAGGCGGAAGATCATTGCGAAGCGAAGAAAATCGATCCATCGATTCTCGTTACCGCGCGGCTTTATCCGGATATGGCGCCGCTGTCGCGCCAGATCCAGATCGCGACCGATCAGGTGAAGGGTGGCCTATCGCGCCTCTCCGGTTCCGAGCCGCCGAGCTGGCCGGATGAAGAGAAGACCTTCGCGGACCTGCAAGCACGCGTGAAGAAAGCGCAGGATTTCCTCGCCGGCATCAAGAAGGAGCAGATCGACGGCTCCGAAGACCGCGACATCACGATGAAGATCGGCGGCAACGACATGACGTTCAAGGGCCAGCAGTTCCTGGTGAACTTTTCGCTGCCAAACTTCTATTTCCACGTCGTCACCGCTTACGACATTCTGCGCCATAATGGCGTGGAGATTGGCAAGCGCGATTTCATCGGCGGGATTTAGCCGAACAGCCGCTTCAGCACCGAACGGTCGCGCAGGATTTCCTGCGCGGCGTTGTGGCCGGGGGCGCCGGTCACACCGCCGCCGGGATGGGTGCCCGCGCCGCACATATAGAGTCCGTCGATGGGGCCGCGATAATCGCCATAGCCCAGCACCGGGCGCGCGGCCCAGAGCTGATCCAGCGACATGCGTCCGTGCATGATGTCACCGCCCACCAGCGCGAAGGTGCGTTCCAGATCGAGCGGCGACAGCGCCACACGGCCCAGAATACTATCCCGGAAGTTCGGCACATATTCGGTGACGGTATCGATGATGCGATCGGCCACCTCTTCCTTCACATCGTCCCAGCTTCTGCCGTCGGGAAGCTGCGGGGCGAAATGCTGGCAGAACATCACGGCCACATGCTTCCCCGCCGGGGCGAGCGTGTCGTCGAGCACGGACGGGATCAGAACTTCCACGATGGGCTTGCGTGACCAGCCATAGGCTTTCGCGTCATCATACGCGCGCTCCATGTAATCGAGTGACGGCGCGCAGATGATGCCGCTGCCCAAATGGTCGCCCGTCTCTGGCATGCTGCGAAATTTCGGCAACTCGGACAAGGCAACGTTCATGCGGAACGTGCCGGAGCCCGACACATAATTGTCCATGCGATGGACGAAATCCGGATTCAATTCTTCGGCACTCAAGAGCTTCGTGTAGAGCAGCTTGGGGTGAAGATTGCCGACGACGCGATCTGCCGAGATGGTCTCGCCGCTTTCGAGGATGACGCCCGCGGCCCGGCCCTTCTTCACCAGCACGCGCGCGACCGGCGCCTCGGTGCGGATGGTCGCGCCTTGTGCTTCACACGCGCGCTTCATGGCTTGCGTGATCGCGCCCATGCCGCCGATGGCATGGCCCCACGCGCCCTTATTGCCATTCACTTCGCCGAAGAGGTGATGCACCAGCACATAGGCCGAGCCCGGCGCGGAAGGCGAGGCGAAATTGCCGACGATGGCGTCGAAGCCGAACACCGCCTTGATCGGATCGCTCTCGAACCAGCGGTCGAGAAATTCACGCGCGCTGAGCGTGAAGAGATCGAACAATACGCGTTGGCCTTCGAGATCCAGTTTCGCCACGTCGCGCGCCTGTCCGGCGAGCTTGAGCAGATCGTGGATGCCGCCGCCGGCATTGGGCGGAGCTTTTAGCGCCAGATCGCGAAGCACATCGGCCGCCTTCTCGATAGCATCGTAATAGGCCGGTAGCGTGCCGGCATCCTTGCGCGAGAAGCGCGCGACTTCCGCCTGCGTGCGCTCCAGCCCGCCGCCGACGCTGAGGCCGCCGCCTTCGGGCAGCGGCAGGAAGTTGGAGATCGAACGCTCGACAATGCGCAGGCCCTGCCCGTGCAGGTCCATATCGGCGATGACCTTCGGATTGAGCAGGCTTACCGAGTAGCTCGCCATCGAATTGCGAAAGCCGGGATGGAATTCCTGCGTGATCGCCGCACCGCCGACGATGTCGCGCCGTTCCAGCATCAGCGTCTTCATGCCCGCGCGCGCCAGATAGAATGCGCACACAAGTCCGTTATGGCCTGCGCCAATGATGATCGCGTCGTATTTCATGCCGGCGATGTGCCAGAAAATCGCTCGAAAATTCAAGCTTAATGCGGGACTGGCGACTGGGCGGGGTTTTTCACCAGCAGAAATGCGCAAACACCCGCCAGAACGGACGTGACCGCGCCGACGATCGCGGCAGCATGAAACGCGCCATAGAGCGCCGCACCATGCGCCGCGAGCACGCCGCCCAGGAGCGCGGTCGCGACAAGACCGCCCGCGCGCGACACCGCGCTGTTCAATCCGGATGCGGAGCCAGTGTGGCGCGCATCGACGGAAGAGAGAACCGCTGTCGTCAACGGCGCCACCGCGCCCGCCATGCCGAGCGAGATCGTGAGGATCGCGGGCAACACGCCGGTCCAGTAGGTCGACGATGGCGTGAGCAGCAGAAGAAGAAAGAAACCGCCACCGACCACGATGGGGCCAATGGTCAGCGGGATGCGCGAGCCGATGCGTCCGGCAATGCCACCCATCACCGGCGACGCGACGGCGAGAACGATAGGAAAGGGCAGCAGCGCCGCGCCCGCCGCTGTCGCCGCATAATGCGCGCCTTCGATCAGCACATAAGGCACCATCACCAGCAACCCGCCCAGCGCGCCATATAGAAGAAGTGTCAGCACCGTCAGGCCGACGAAGCTTTTCGAGCCGAAGACTGCCAGCGGCGTCATCGCCTTGTCGCCCCGTTGCCGCTCGACGAGCACAAAGAGTCCCGACAGAACGATGCCGATCACAATGGCGATAAGGGCGGGCCCGGACCAGCCCGCGCTGCCGGAGCCGACGGTCAGTCCCCACGTCAAAGCGGCGAGCGCGATGGTGGCGAGTACGGCGCCCAACACGTCGAGCGGCGCGCCATCTTTGTCATGCAGCGGCTCACGCACATAAGCGAGCGCCATCACAACGGCGCCAAGCGCGACCGGTAAATTGATGAAGAAGATCGCGCGCCAGCTCACGCTGTCGATCAGCCAGCCGCCGAGCACCGGGCCGAGCGCAGCGGCGATGGCGCTGACGGCGGACCAAGTGCCGATGGCGCGGCCGCGCGCCTCGCCGGAGAAGGTATTGCCCAGAATGGCGAGACTGTTCGGCAGCAACAATGCCGCGCCACTGCCCTGCGCCACGCGTGCAATCAGAAGCCAGGTCAGCGATGGCGCAGCGCCGCACAGCGCCGAACCGATGGCAAACAACGCGGTGCCGGCGATGAGGATTCCGCGTCGTCCGAAACGGTCTCCGAGCGCACCGCCCAACAGCAGCAATGCGCTCAGCGGCAACAGATAGGCGTTGACCACCCATTGCAGATCCGCGGCATCGCCCTGCAGGCTTTTGCCGATAGCGGGAAGCCCGACATTGACCACCGATCCGTCAATGAAGGCGAGGCTGGAGGCCAGAATGCAGGTGACAAGAACAAGCCCAGGGCGTTCGGCGCGTTGCCGGAACTTTGCGCCCTCGACGGCGCACAGATCGCTGGAGCCCCACTGCAATTTGCATCTCCCGATTGGCGATCTTGCCGACATTAGAAGACAGGAGAGCCGGCGCAAGCGCCGGCCTTTGCATGCTTGTCACGCAAGTTCCGCGACAAACGGCCCGAAGCGCGATTAGGAGTTGTCCGCTGTGGCCATGTATGGCACCTGCACGGGATGATTGCTCCGACTCAGGCCGCACAAGAGCAAGATGCCGCAAGCGCGGCCGATGCGGCGCCTCCGCCGCGCGCGGTCAACCTCTTCGTCTTTTCGCTCATCGCCGTTTTTGTGGGCATCGTGACCGGCTTCGGCGCGATCTTCTTCCGCGGCCTGATCGCTGTCGTTCATAACCTGTTTTTCTTCGGTACCTTCTCTACGTTTTATGATGCCAGCATCTACACGCCCCCGTCGCCCTGGGGACCGCTTGTCATTCTCGTTCCGGTGATTGGCGGTATGGGCGTCGTGTTCCTGGTGCGCACCTTTGCGCCCGAAGCACGCGGACATGGCGTGCCCGAAGTGATGGACGCCATCTTCTACAAAGAAGGAAAGATTCGCCCGGCCGTGGCCATCGTGAAATCGCTGGCCTCGGCGCTTGCCATCGGCAGCGGCTCGGCGGTGGGCCGCGAAGGCCCGATCATCCAGATCGGCGCGTCGCTGGGCTCGACGATGGGCGGCCTGCTACGGCTGGAATCCTGGCAACGCATTACGCTGGTGGCGGCGGGCGCAGGCGCGGGCATTGCAGCCACCTTCAACACACCCATCGGCGGCGTGATCTTCGCCATCGAGTTGATGATGCCGGAAGTGAGCACGCGCACTTTCCTGCCCGTCGCGCTCGCCACCGGCACCGCCACCTTCATTGGCCGCATCTTCTTTGGACCGAACCCGGCCTTTAACGTGCCGCCGGTCGGCACGCTGTCGAGCCATCCCTCCGGCGTGGTCATTCTTATCTTCTACGCACTCCTTGGCGTGGTGGCGGGACTGGGAGCGACGGGTTTCATCCGCGGGCTACATTTCGCCGAAGAACAGTTCGAGCGCATCAAGAACCAATATCTGCGCCACGCCATCGGCATGACCATCGTCGGCGCGGCGATGTACGCGTTTCTGATGTTCACCGGACATTACCGGATCGAAGGCGTCGGCTATTCCACCATCCAGGACGTGCTGCTCGGCGGGCTTAGCGCAGCGCCGTTCCTGGCTCTGCTGTTCTTCGCCAAGCTCGCGGCGACGTCGCTCAGTCTCGGATCTGGATCGTCGGGCGGGATTTTCTCGCCATCACTGTTCATGGGCGCAACGCTGGGCGCGGCGTTCGGCGCGCTGGCGCACATACTGTTTCCGGCCGTCGCCATCAGCGTTCCGGCCTTCGCGATGGTGGGTATGGCAGCGATGGTCGGCGGCGGCACCGGCGCGGCAATGACAGCTGTCACCATGATCTTCGAGATGACCCTGGATTACGGCATCGTGGTGCCGATGATTATCGCGGTCGCCATCGCCATCGGCATCCGCCGCGTGCTATCGCGCGAGAACATCTACACCATCAAGCTGCAGGCGCGGCGCCACTTCATCCCCAAGGCGCTGCACGCCAACATGTTTCTGGTGCGCCGCGCCGAAGACGTGATGGACAAGGACATGCTGGTGCTGCCGCATGACATGGCGTTCGACGCCTTCCTGCGCCTGCCGGAACATCACGGACGGTTGCGCCATGTCGTCGTGACCAAAGACGATCGTATCTTGGGTGTGCTGCGCGTGAACACGGCGCTTCGGCGCGGCCTCGAAGGCTCCTACACCGGCGCGATATTGGGCGATGTGGCGAGCCCGAAATTCACCGTCGCGCGCGGCGAGGACATCATGTTCAACGTCATCGGGCGGATGTGGCGCAAGAATGCGGTGATGACGGTGGTAGTGCGCGCCGATGGAATCCCGCGCCCCGGCAACGTAATCGGTCTAATCACGAAAGAACATATCGCGGACTCCGTCGCCGAAAGTATCAAGCCTTATTCTGCGGGCGACGCCTACTATTAGACATAACGCGGGATCGGACCGTTGTGCGGCGTCATATTGTCGGACAGATCGAACATCACTTCATCGATGTAGCACCAGCCCCACCCTTCCGGCGGATCGTAACCTTCGATGATGGGATGCTGCGTCTTGTGGAAGTGCTTGGTCGCGTGCTTGTGCGGGGACTGATCGCAACAGCCGACATGCCCACACGTCCGGCAAATGCGCAGATGGACCCATTTCGAGCCAATCTTCAGGCATTCTTCGCAACCCAGCGCGCTGGGCGCGACTTTGCGAATGGTATCGAGATGCGTGCAGATCTCAGCCACGGACGGCCCCTCTTGCCGGATTGACGATCTCTTCGGGCTCGCCATTGGCGGCGAGATAGGCATGGATCGCAGCGACGACCTGCGCGCCCTCACCCACCGACGCCGCCACGCGCTTCACCGAGCCCGAACGCACATCGCCGATAGCGAAGATTCCCGGCCGGTTGGTCTGCAACGGGAATTTGCCTGCGCCCTGGAACGCATCAGCGCAAACGAAGCCTTTATCGTCGCGCTCGATATCGGATTGCACCAGCCAGTCGGTGTTGGGCTGCGCGCCGATGAAGAGGAAGAGGTGACGAATGGCGCGCGTCGTTTCCGCGCCAGTTTTGCGGTTGCGCCAGGTTATCTTTTCCAGCATCCCGTCCTCGCCGTGAAGCGCCACGACTTCGGTTCCGGTCAGCACTTCGATATTCGGCTGCGCGGCGATGCGGTCGCACAGATAGCGCGACATGGTGGCCTCGAGGCTTCTTCCGCGCACGATCATCCAGACTTTGGCCGTGTGCGACGCGAGATAAACCGCCGCCTGCCCGGCAGAATTTCCCGCACCCACCAGCGCCACTTCCTGCCCGCCGCAAAGTTGCGCCTCGATCGGGGAGGCCCAGTAGTGCACATGCGTGCCTTCGAACTTGGAGAGTTTGGAAACATCCAGCCGGCGATATTCCGCGCCGCTTGCCACAACGACCGCGCGCGACCGGATGGTCTGTCCGCTCTTCAGGCTGATCGAATAGTGCCGCGTGCCGGACGAAACGTCCTCCACCATGCAATCCACTTCTTCGGGGATCGCCATTTCGGCGCCGAATTTCTGCGCCTGGTTGAAGGCGCGCGCCATCAGTGCAATGCCGGAGATGCCGGTAGGAAAGCCGAGATAATTCTCGATGCGCGCAGATGCGCCCGCCTGTCCGCCAAAGGCGCGGCAATCCAGCCCGATAACCGAAAGCCCTTCGGACGCCGCATACACCGCCGCGGCAAGACCCGCCGGTCCCGAACCCACAATGGCGACGTCATAAATCTTCTTTGAATCGAGTGCGTGCGCGAGGCCGATGCAGCGCGCAAGCTCGCTCACGCTCGGATTGTGTAGCATCTCCCCGCTCGGGCAGAGTACGATGGGCAACTCCTCGCCCGGCTTGAGACGGAAGCGCTCCACGAGCGTCTTTGCGCAACTATCAGTGTCAGGGTCGAGGCGCTGGTGCGGATGCCCGTTGCGCGCGAGGAAGTTCTCGAGCCGCAGCACGTCGCGATTGTCGGAGCGGCCGATGATGACGGGACCGCCGATATTGCGTTCCAGCAGGGCGACGCGGCGCAGGATTAGCGCACGCATGATCTTCTCGCCGATCTCAGCTTCCGCCACGATCAGCTCGCGCAGATGTTGCGGCGAAATCTGGATCAACTCGCCATCGGACGTTGCCACGGCATCCGCCAAAGCCGGCTGGCCGGAAAGCTGCGCGAGCTCCCCAAGAAAGCTTCCTGCGCCATAGTTGACGATGAGCTCGTTAGGACGGTCATGCGGCGCCACGCGTACGGTCCCGGACAGAAACACGAGCAGCCCCGGCGTGACTTCGCCCACCCGTGCGAGGAAATCCCCTTTGGAAAACCGGCGCGGTTCGCCGAACCGGCGCAGCCGGTCGATCTCCGCCGCGGCGAGCACAGGGAACGCTTGGTCACGGCGCGTTTCGAGAACCGACGGCTTTTTATCAGACACTCTTATCTCCCGAACGGCAGTGGACCGCCACGATACAGGGAAAACGCCTATCGGTCGTCTACTTGCGGACCTGTGCCTTCGCACGGATAGTCGCCCTCGGACTGGAATCGAGGGGAACACAATGAATCGCCGCGACCTGCTTCTTACACTTTCCACCAGCGCGGCCGCGCTCGCGGCGGGTCCTCGCCTCGCATTGGGAGCGGAACAAGCCGGCAGCGGTCCCGGCCCGCGCAATCTCATCACCGACGTTCCGGGACTGACGGTCGGGCAATCGGAAGACTCCAAAATCCGCACTGGCGTCACGGTTATCCTGCCCGAAGGCCGCGCGACTTGCGCCGCCGATGTGCGCGGCGGCGGCCCTGGCACGCGCGAAACCGATGCGCTCAACTCGTGGAATCTCGTGCATTCGGTGGATGCCGTGGTGCTGTCAGGCGGCTCGGTTTACGGACTCGCCTCGGCCGACGGCGTCGTGTCTTGGCTCGGCGCGCACAATCGCGGCTTCGCGATGCTGCCTTCGCCAGGGGTTCCGGTTTCGCCGGTGGTGCCCGCGGCCATTCTTTATGATCTCGCCAATCACGGAAACAAGAATTGGGGCATGAAGCCGCCTTATCGCGATCTTGGATTCGACGCGATTCAGAAGGCCGGACTCGATTTCAAGCTCGGCACGGCGGGCGCGGGCTATGGTGCGGAGTCCGGCGGAATCAAAGGCGGACTAGGCTCTGCTTCTTATGTGACGCCGGACGGCATGACGGTGGGCGCGCTCGTTGCGGTGAACAGTCTGGGTTCGGCCGTGGTTCCCGGCACCAAGAATTTCTGGGCTGGAGCATTCGAGATCGGCAACGAGTTCGGCGGGCTTGGCGCGTCCAACGCGCGCATCGCGACGGAGGATTGGGGCCTCACCAAGCCTGATCCTGGCCCGCGCAAAAACACCACCATCGCCTGCATCGCGACCGATGTAGATCTCGACATCGACCAGATGAAGCGCGTGACGATGATGGCGCAGGATGGCCTTTCGCGCGCGCTGCGCCCGATCCATTCGCCCTTCGATGGCGATGTCGTGTTCGGATTGTCGACGGCGAAACGAAAGATGACGGGGCCGATGGCGGAGGTAACGGTCTTGCGTCTCGGCGCGATCGCGGCGGACACATTGGCCCGCGCCGTCGCGCGCGGCATCTATGAAGCGACCTTGCCGCCCGGCGCCGAAGGCAAGACTTGGCGCACGCTCTGAGACAGAGGTAAGCGCATGTCGCCATTCGCCCGCTACACCATCGGCATCGCGGTGCCGTTCCTGTCGGTCATTCCGACAGTGCCGCTGCTTGGCCGCCTCGACATCACGGTGCTGGGGGCACCGCTCGCGCTCATTTGGCTGTTCTGTTGCATACCGCTCACATCGCTGTGTCTGGCGATCTGCTGGTTCGGGCATGACAGCAAATTGCCGGACGAGCATATCGACGCCGATTACGATCGTGGTAGCGCGCCATGACCGTTGCGTTCCTCGCGATCATCGCGTTGTCGTTGGTGCTCGCCGTTTTCTCCAAGCGCGGGCATGTGCATCAGAAGGCGGAGGACTTCTTCGTCGCTTCCGGCCAGTTCAACACGGTCCTGTTTTTCTTTCTGGCAGTCGGCGAGACTTACAGCGTTGCAACGATCCTCGGTTATCCAGGTGGCGTCTACGCGAGCGGCACTGGCTTCGTCACCTGGTTCCTGGGCTACATCCTTCTGGCTTTCGCCGTCGGCTATTTCCTCAATCCGCTGATCTGGCGCGCGGGCCGCGTCTATGGCGCGGTAACGATGCCAGATCTCTTCCGCCGCCATTTCGACAGCCGCGCGCTAGAAGTCGTCGTCACTTCCGCGGTGCTGGTGTTTCTCGTGCCGCTGGGTATGCAGCAATTTCTCGGACTTCAGGTTGTCCTGAAGACTTTGGGCTGGCCCATGTCGCCCCTGTTCCTCACCTGCCTCGCGGGCGCGCTGGCCTTCACCTATATCCTGATCTCTGGAATTCGCGCGTCGGCCTATGTCGCCGTGCTCAAGGACATTCTGCTCATCGCCGCCATTCTGGTGACGGCCATTGTCGCGCTACAGCACTGGGGCGTTGCGACAAACGCGCCAAGCGCCGCGTGGAAACATGCGATGACGCCGACGCTGAAGGGCGATCTGTTCTCGATCACCACCGTGATCTCGCAAAGCCTCGGCTTCTGCGTCGTGCCGCAGACCTGCGCTTACATTTTCACCGCGCGCTCGGCGTCGGCGGTGCGGCGCGCGCAGGTGACGATGCCGCTCTACATGCTGATGTTTCCGCTCCTCACAATCGTCGCCTATTTCGCACTCCTGCATCCCATGCAGGTCGGGTCTGCAAACGAGATTTTTCCCGCCGTGGCGCGCGAACTCCTGCCTGCGCCGGTCACCGGCCTCGTCATGGCGGGCGCGGCGCTGTCCGCATTGGTGGTGCTGACCGGCATCTGCCTCGCGATCGGGCCTCTGGTGTCACGCAATCTCGTGCCAGGGCTCAGCAACGACCAGCAACGGCGCTGGTCGCAAGTAGTGATCGCGTTCTATCTTCTGCTCTCCATTGCCGGCGCCGCAACGTCATCGCAGTTGCTGGTGACGATCAACAATCTCTTTTACTTCGGAATCACTCAATCGCTCCCCGGCATGTTGAGCATTCTGTTCGCGCGCCGCGTGCGGCCATCTTCGATTATTGCAGGCATTCTTGCCGGCGATCTGGTGGCAATTACGATCTTCGAGCTTGGCATTCCTGTCGGCGGGATAAATCCGGGCTTTCTTGGTCTGCTTGTCAACTTCGCGATCATCCTGATCGCACGCTATGTTTCGCCGGGCGAAACACGCGTACCCGTCTCCGCCATCACGCGACGTCAATCAGCCACCATATAATTTCACCGGTGTTGCAGAAACACCCGTCGCGCGCCTGATCTGCGGCGGCGCCGCCCCGTTTCGTTGACAATTGTAACGGTCGGCGCACAGTTTTCTGACAAGCCGCTTCGGCGGCATCGACATTCGAGGGGCTTTGCATGAAACGGATATTGCTGGCGGGCGTATGCGCGCAAATTTTGTTGACGGTGGGTGCTCTTGGCGCACCGGCCGCAGCGCAGGACCAGAAAGGCGGGATCGAAACCGTCACGGTCACGGCGCAGAAGCGCACCGAATCCGCGCAGAACGTGCCGATTGCGCTGACGGTTCTTACCTCGGATGACCTGAAGCGCCAAGGCATCACCAAGGTCAACGGCCTGCAATACGCTACGCCGAGCCTTGAAGCGGTTCCGGCCTTCGGCAGCGGCCAACCGGAATTCCGCCTGCGCGGCGTCGGCTTCGACGATTACGCCTCGAACAACTCCTCCACCGTCGGCGTCTATGTCGATGAAGTCGCCTACCCGATCCCGGCGCAGACGCAAGGCACGATCTTCGACATTCAGCGCACCGAGGTTCTCTACGGACCGCAAGGCACGCTCTATGGCGTAAACACCACCGGCGGCGCGATCAATTTCATCACCAACAAGCCGCAGGACGAATTTGGTGCCGGTCTCACTGCCGACTACGACAGCCACAACGAATTCATCGGCAATGGCTACATCACCGGCCCCATCGCCGATGGCCTCGACGGTCGCCTGGCCTTTATTACCGACCAGGGCGGGTCTTGGCAGAAGAACCGTGATACGGGCCAAAGCTATGGCAAGAAAAACACCACGTCCGTTCGCGGCGAGCTGCAGTGGACGTTGAACGACCAATGGAATGTTCTGTTCGAAGGCCACTACAGCGATGACAGGTCACATCCGACCGGTCTGTATCTATTCGATCCAATCCCGGCCGGCTCTTATTTCGGCGTCGCGACAACGATCCCGGCATTTTCAAACACCAAGGATACGGCATGGGGCGGTTCTTCAACGTTCCAGACGCTGACCGGCATCGCGCCCACGCAAGCTCCGTTCCACAAGACGAACGCCGAGGGCGCGAACGTGCAGATCCACGGCGATCTCGGTTTTGCCGAGCTGACCTCGATCACGTCCTATGAGGACCTGCACCGCCGCGAATACAACGATTGGGACGCGACCGCTCTTGCACTGGCGGGGACCTATTTCGACACCACCGCGCATGTCTTCTCGCAGGAACTGCGCCTAGCATCGAACGGCGAAGGTCCGTTCCAGTGGATGATTGGCGGGTATTACGCACATCAGGCGATGAACGAGCGCTTCGATTCGGACTTCGCCGATTCGCTCGGCCTTGCGACGGACACTCGTTACGCACAACACGTCGAAACAAAAGCCATATTTACGCAGGAGGAATATCAGATCACCGATCAGATCAAGCTGATCGGCGGACTGCGCTATGACAACGACAAGCGCTCACTGGGCGATTTCGTGCTCAACGGCATATTCCTGCCCGGCGCCCCCGTATTCCCGCTTACACCGAGCGTCGGACAGTCGATCAGCGACAGCCGCCTCTCGGGCAAGGGTGAGCTCGAATACAAGCCCAGCGACAACGTGATGCTCTATGCGAGCGTGAGCGAAGGCATCAAGTCCGGCGGCTTCACGACGTACAACGGTTCGCAGGCGGCGCCGCCGCTCAAGCCGGAAGTGCTGTGGGCTTATGAAGGCGGCGTCAAATCCAATCTCCTGGACGACACGCTGCAACTGAACGGTTCGGTGTTCTGGTATCACTACGAGAACCAGCAGATTCAATCCGCGGTGTGGGGCAACACGGGTCCGGTCGGCTCGCTCGTCAATGCGCCCAAGTCGCATGTCTATGGCGGTGAGCTATCGGCGATCTGGCAGCCGCTCGATGCACTGCGCATCACCCAGTCTGTGGGCTGGAAGGATGGCAAGTTCGACGAGTTCGACAACTTCCTCGACATCGCGGCCACCGAAGCCAAGTGCCCGGTCGCGTCAGATTGCGTTCCGCCGGTGGGCACCGCAGTCTACGACAACAAGAAAGGCGCGCGCATTGGCTTCCCGCCGCTCAGCTACAACGGTTCGATCAACTACACCTGGCAGCTGTCCGGTTACACTTTGGACACCGGCGCTGACTGGGTGTTCCACGATCACCTAAATCCGCTGCTGCTCGGGCAGACTTTCTATGTGAAGTCGTATTGGCTGGCGGATGTGAACATCACGCTGTCGCCGAACGACGGGCCGTGGGCGGCGACCGTTTACTGCCACAACTGCACCGACACGAAGTACGACACGACCCGCAACTTCTTCCTGCCGGGTCTCAACATTGCCCAGCGCGGCGAGCCGGCGACGGTGGGTGTGCGATTGGACTACAAGTACTGATGACGCAGCGGCGGGAACGTGAATTGGCGTTCCCGCCGTCGCTTTCTGTCGCTGCCTGAATTGTTGACCGACCGCGCGGTTGCGCGCAGACTCTTCAAATGATCAAGGAAAAGCTGTTGATCGGCGGGCGCTGGACGGAATCCAGCGCGACCATCCCCATCGAAGACCCTTCGACCGGCGAAACCATCGGCACGCTCGCCGCCGGCACGGCAAAAGACATCGATGCCGCGGTGAATGCCGCGCAGAACGCGCTGCATGGTGCGTGGGGCAAAGCCACCGCCGCCGAGCGGGGGCGCGTACTGGCGAAGATGAGCGCGCTTGTCGCCGAACAGGTGGATGCGCTCACCGACATGGAAGCGCGCGATGTCGGAAAGCCGCTGAAGCAGGCGCGCGCCGATGCGGTGGCGCTGTCGCGCTATCTCGAATTCTACGCCGGTGCGGCGGATAAGCTGCACGGCGAAACGATTCCTTATCTCCCCGACTACACCGTTTACACCCTGCGCGAACCGCATGGCGTAACCGGCCATATCGTGCCGTGGAATTACCCGATGCAGATCATCGGCCGCTCCGTGGTCGGCGCGCTGGCGGCGGGAAATGCTGCGGTGCTCAAGCCCGCGGAGGAAGCAAGCCTGACGGCACTCGCCTTTGCGCGCATCGCGCAGGAAGCGGGATTGCCGGACGGCGCGCTCAATCTCGTCACGGGTCTGGGCGAGGACGCGGGTGCCGCGCTGGCCGCGCATCCGGGCATTCATCATCTGTCGTTCACCGGCTCGACACAGGTCGGCGCGCTGGTGCAGGCGGCAGCGGGGCGTAATGCCGTCCCGGTGACATTGGAATTAGGCGGAAAATCACCGCAGGTCGTCTTCGAAGATGCGAATCTCGAGCGCGCCCTGCCCTTCCTCGTCAACGCCGGAATCCAGAACGCGGGACAGACCTGCTCGGCCTCGTCGCGCCTGCTGATACAGCGCTCCATATATAATGAGGTTCTGGAGAAGCTTGCCGCCCGCTATCGCACGCTGCGCGTCGGCCCCGCGAAGGACGATCTCGATGTCGGGCCACTGATCTCCGCCGCCCAGAAGGCGCGGGTGGAGGATTACCTGAAGCTCGGAAACCGCGACGGCATCTCCATCGTCGCCGAAGGCAAAATCGTTCCAAGCGCACCGAGCGGCGGCCACTACGTCGCCCCCGCACTAGTGGCGGGTATGAAGTCCGATCACAGACTCGCGCAGGAAGAGATCTTCGGCCCCGCGCAGGTCGTGCTGCCGTTCGACGACGAAGACGAAGCCATCGCCATCGCGAACGGCACAGATTACGGCCTGGTCGCGGGTGTGTGGACGCGCGACGGCTCCCGCGCGATGCGCATGGCGCGCGCGATCCATACCGGGCAGGTCTTCATCAACAATTACGGCGCTGGCGGGGGCGTGGAGCTGCCCTTCGGCGGCGTCGGCAAATCCGGTCACGGCCGCGAAAAAGGTTTCGAGGCGCTTTATGCATTCACGCGGCTGAAAACCGTCGCCGCGTTTCATGGCAGGGGCTAGCACATGCGTTTGAAGGACAAGATCGCGATTGTCACCGGCGGCGCTTCTGGCTTCGGCGAAGGCATCGTGCGCCGCTTCGCGAAAGAAGGCGCGCGGGTCGCCATCGCGGACCTGAACAGTGATGCCGCGCAGAAGCTCGCGAAAGAAATCGATGGCATCGCTGTGCGCACCGATGTCTCGAACGGCAACGATGTGAAGGCGCTTGTGAAAGCCGTGGCCGACAAATGGGGCGGCATCGACCTTTTGGTGAACAACGCCGGCATCGGCCACAAGCCGCAGCCGCTCGACACGTTGCCGGAAGAAACCTTCGACCGCATCCTGAACGTCAACGCAAAATCGGTTTATCTTACCGCGCGCGAAGTAGTGCCGCGCATGAAGGCGGGCAAACAGGGCGCCATCGTGAACATCGCCTCCACCGGCGGCGTGAGCCCGCGTCCGAACCTGACCTGGTACAACGCCTCCAAGGGCTGGATGATCACCGCCACGCGCGCGATGGCCGTGGAGTTGGCGCCTTTTGGCATCCGCGTGAACGCCATCAATCCGGTGGCGGGCGAAACGCCTTTGCTCGCGACCTTCATGGGTGAGGACACGCCGGAAATCCGCGCGAAATTCCTGGCCTCCATTCCCATCGGGCGCTTCTCGACACCCGAGGACATCGCGGCCACGGCCTGCTTTCTTTGCAGCGACGAGGCGTCCATGATTACGGGCGTGGCGCTGGAGGTCGATGGTGGCCGCTGCATATAATAAGAAAGGTGTTGCGTCATGAATGCGCCATTTGCTCCCTCCAAGATTGAATCGGTGTTGCGCGAGATCGGAGCGCGCGAAGATCAGATCGTGGCGCTGACGCAAGATCTGATCAGATTCCCGACCGTCAATCCGCCGGGCGAGGCTTATCAACCTTGCGCCGAATATCTCGGCAATCGGCTCCTCAAGCATGGCTTCCAGGTCGAATACATCCGCGCGGAAGGCGCGCCGGGCGACAGCGACAAATATCCGCGCATCAATGTCGTAGCGCGGCGCGAAGGCAAGAGGAAAGGCCCCTGCGTTCACTTCAACAGCCATCTCGATGTGGTGCAGACCGGCGCGGGCTGGACGGTCGATCCCTTCGGCGGGGAAGTGAAAGACGGCAAGGTTTATGGCCGCGGCGCCTGCGACATGAAGGGCGGGCTCGCCGCGTCGGTGGTCGCGGTGGAAGCGCTATTGGACTCCGGTTTGGACCTTCCCGGCGCCATCGAAATCTCCGGCACGGTGGATGAAGAGTCCGGCGGCTATGGCGGCGTGGCTTATCTGGCGGAGCGCGGATGGTTCTCCAAGCCGCGCGTCGATCACGTCATCATTCCCGAACCCTTAAACGTGGACCGCGTGTGCATCGGCCATCGCGGCGTGTGGTGGGCGGAGATCGAGACTTTGGGCCGCATCGCGCATGGCTCCATGCCGTTCCTCGGCGACAGCGCCATCCGCCACATGAGCGCGGTGCTGGAGAAGATCGAGCACGAGCTTTACCCCGCCCTTGCCGCCCGCCATTCCGACATGCCGGTGGTGCCGGAAGGCGCGCGCCAATCCACCATGAACATCAATTCGCTGCATGGCGGCGAAGGCGAAGAATTCACCGGACTGCCCGTGCCCTGCGTCGCCGATTCCTGCCGCATGATCATCGACCGGCGCTTCCTGATCGAAGAGACGCTGGAGTCCGTTCAGGGTGAAGTGAAAGCGCTGCTCGACCGCGTCGCCGCCGAGCGGCCGAGCTTCAAATACAAAATGCGCGAGCTGTTCAGTGTTCAGCCAAGTATGGCCGACCGCGACGGCCCGGTGGCGAGCGCCACGGCGAAGGCCGTCCGCCAAATTCTGGGCAGGGACGCCGAAATCGTCTGCTCGCCTGGCACCTATGACCAGAAACACGTCGATCGCATCGGCAAGCTGAAGGATTGCATCGCCTACGGCCCCGGCGTGCTTGATCTGGCGCACCAGCCCGACGAATGGGTGGGTATCACCGACATGGTGAACTCAGCCAAGGTGATGGCCGTCGCCACCGCGGACCTCCTCACGCGCTGAGGCTACTTGCCCGGTGCGAAGTGCAAATCCTGATAGTCGAAGCTGAAATCGGCCAGCGGTGACACCGGCTTCATTTCGATCTTCGCGATCTTTCCGCCCGCCACATCGAACTTCACATAAGCCGGTTCGACCATGTGATCGTTCCAGACGACCTTGAACGTGTCATCCGCGACGTGGACGAGCGGGCCTTCCATGCGCGGCGTCTGGTCGAATTTCATCCAGAGCTTGCCGCCGTCGCGTGATGAGATCGTCGTCGTGCCATACCAGGGATCGCTATAGACGCCGGCATAACCTGCCATCGGCAGCGAGGATTTGTCGTTCGGCTTCATCTGCTCCGGCTGCGCCTTCATCGCCTTTTGCCCTGCCGCCATCATGCCATCTACGAGTTTCTCCAGCGTTTCGTTCCAGTGCTGGTCGGGAATTCCCAGATAATAGTCCAGCAAGTAGAACGCCACCGCGCGGCGCGCGGCGCCGTCCTCGGAATTGATGTTCACCGAAATGCCTACGCCTTTTTCGGGAATGAGATATTGCGCGGCCACCGCACCCAGCACCGCGCCGGTATGCTCGACGACCGTGTGGCCGTGATAATTCTCGATGAACCAGCCGAGCCCGTAATCCTGAAATTTCGGCGACAGCGCGGCCATGACCGCTGAGGCCGCGGCGCCGAAGCTGTCCGGCGACACCACCACGCGCGGCTCCCACATCGCGTCGGATTGCGCGGCACTGAACACCTGTCCGCCATTGGGCAGCCTGCCGTGCGCGAGTTGCACCTGCATCCACTTCGCCATGTCGGTGGCGCTGGCGTTGATTGCGCCGGCGGGTGCCGAGGCGCCGCCCTCAAGCCCGTGAACCAGAATGCTCTGCGGCCCAAGGCCCATCATCGGGCCGTTGATGCGCCCGTGCAGCGCCACACCGTTCTTGGCGTCGATATGATAGGCAGTCATCGCGTCCGTCATGCCTGCGGGCTTGAAGATGTGGTTCTCGACAAAATGCTCCCACGTCTCGCCGGAGACTGACTCCACCAGCGCACCGGCGACAATGTAAAGAATGTTGTCGTAGGCGAACTTCTCCCGAAAACCGCTCACTGGCTTCAGATAGCGCAGCGCATGCACGATGTCGGCACGTGAGCGTGTCGTCGCCGGCACGATGAGGAGATCGCCTTCGCCCAACCCCAATCCGCTGCGATGGGTGAGCAGGTCGATGATCGTCATGTGCTCAGTGGCGTAAGGATCGTACATCTGGAAGCCGGGCAGCTTGTCCACCACCCGATCCGTCCATTTCAGCTTGCCTTCATCGACGAGGATGGCGAGCGCGGCCGAGGTGAACGCCTTGGACTCCGAGCCGATGGGAAACGCTGTGTGCTCGTCGACCGGCGCCTTTGTGGCGATGGAGCGGATGCCATAACCCTTGGTGAACGCGACCTTGCCGTTTTCCACGACGGCCACGCTCATCCCCGGCGGACCGAACGTCTTCATCGACTGCGCGACGAAGGCGTCCAGATCGGCTGGCGGCGCGGCCTCCGCCGTACCCACGAGGGAAACAAGGGCGGCGACCGCCACGCTGCAAAGCAAGGACCGCATGATGCGCCTCAGATGTTGAAGTGGAAATTGGCGAAGCCGTAGGCCCAGATCGCCCACAAGCCATAAAGACCGGCAAGCGCCAGCACGATATCGCCCGCGCGAACCAGCCATCCGCCCGGTCCGCCCAGCGCGCGCATCACGCCGTTGGCGACCATCGCGATGCCGCCAATGAAGGCAACGAGGCCCAGGACATAGAGCGCGCCCATCCACGGAACGATCGCACCGCCCAAGAGCAGCGTCTCATCGACCTGGATCGCGGTGAGAAGCGCGACCCATCCCACCACGACGGCGAGATAGAGCACGGCGCCCAGCCGCGAACCGAGCCGGAGCTGCCGCTGCCGATCTGTCATTTCCAGCGACCGGCCGAAGCGGCGGCGCACGATCCAGCCGCCGAACCAGATGGCCACCGTCAGCGCACACACAAGGATCGTGCCGATGCCGAACAGCTTGAGATTGTTCAACTGGTAGAGCCCGTGCGTTCGCTGCAGCAATTCCACCGGAATGAAGTCATCCGAGGTGAAATAGTCGACATTGCCGTCTGCATCGGTCACGAACTTCAGATGCGCTTGCCCGCCGACTTCGCGATAGGTGAGCGGACCCACGTTGCGCCACTTTTTCGGCGCGCCGCTGAAATCCTTCAGCATTTCGACGGTGATGGTCTTGTCGGGCTGTTCGGTTACCGCGGTTTGGCCAAGCTGGAACAACAGGGCGAGCGCCGTGTCCTTCCGGCGGCTGGCAATGTAGTAGCCGGTGACGCGCGCATTGTCCTTGCTCGGATCGGCAGCCGTCTTCTCTTCCGGCGGTGTGTAGGGGAAGTAACGGTCCAGGAACGCACGGAAGATCGCCACGCGCACATTCTCCGCGGCGCCTTCCTTGCCCACGCTGTTCATCGACATGAAGAAGCCGACATTCGCGTCCGTGATGAGGTGCAGGTCGCTGTGGAACACCTCCGTATCGCCGCCGTGGCCGATGATCTGATGGCCGTTGCGGTTCTCCTGATAGAAACCGAGATCGAAACCGTTGAGGCCCGGCGCCAGCACATAATTGAGCGAATGCATCTGCTTCACCGTTTCCGGCTTCAGGATGCGCGCGCCGTCATATTGCCCGCCGTTCAGATGGGCCATCATGAAGCGCGCCATGTCGGTGGCGGTGGACGATAGCGACCCCGCGGGCGCGGCCTCCACGACTTCGAACGGCACAGGTTTGGGATCGGAAGCCTGCTTGTATCCGGTGGCCAGGTTCTTCAGCAACGCCGGCGGCGGAAGCTGCGTGAAGGAGGAGTTGTTCATGCCGAGCGGCTTGAAGATATGATTGGCAACATATTGATCGAACGGCTCGCCGGAGACGCGCTGAACAATATAGCCCGCCACCGTCGTGGCGTAGTTCGAATAGGCCACGACTTTTCCCGGCGGAAAGATGCGCTCTGGCATGTGCTTCTGCAGATATTGCCCCAGCGGATATTGCTGGCTCGCCTTCTGCAGAAAGAGCTCGCTAATCGATTCCTCGAAACCCGAGGTGTGGGTCATGATGTTGCGCAGTGTGATCGGCTTGCCGAATTTTTCCGGAATCTTGAAGTCGAGATAGGTGTTCACGTCCGCGTCGAGATCGAGCTTGTGCTGCTCGACCAGCTGCATCACCGACGTCCAGGTGAAGAGCTTGGAGACGGAGCCGGGACGGAACAGGGTCTGATCGGCGATGACCGGCTTCTTCGACTTTATATCGGCGTAGCCATAGCCTTGCGCGAAGATGATGTGGCCATCCTTCACGATCGCGAAGGTCGCACCCGCGATGTCGGCGGCATGCAAGGCGTAGGGTACCATGCCGTCGAAGAAGGTGTGCAGATCCTGCTCGGTCATCTCATGCGTTTGCGTCGGCGCTGCGGGCGGCGCGACGACGGTGGCCGTCGGTGCTCCGGCCGGCGCAGGCAACGGCGCAGGCCCCGTCGTGGGCTGGGCCGCGAATACGGCGCTCGTCGCAGCGACGGCAGCCAGCAATAGTCCGGTCGCGAGAATCTTTCTCATCAGTTTTCCGCCTTCCTCTTTGTTTCGTTATGATGCGGCGCGCAGGCCTGCATCGGAGTGCGGCGATCCCCAACCGTCGTTCGCAGGGACGACATCGCCATTACGATAACGCACGGATGGCTGCCGGTCCTTGGCCAGGAACAGCACTGCATCCATGTCCACAATTTCGCAAAGCTGACCCACAAGGCATCCGGGCATCATCGCGAGCGACGTGCCTTCCATGCATCCCACCATCGGCCGCATGCCCGCAGCCTTGATGGCGCGGACCAGCATCAGCGCCTCGGTGAGGCCGCCACATTTGTCGAGCTTGATGTTGACGACATCGAAGCGGCCTTTGGCTTTCGCGATGTCGCTCAATCCCTGCACGCTTTCATCCGCGGCGAGCGGGATCGGCGAATTGAAGTTATCGAGTTGGGATTCGTTGCCGATAGCGACCGGCTGTTCGATCAGGCTAACATTCGCCTCGACCAGCACGGGCATCAACTCTTCGAGCGTGGTGCGGCTAAATCCCTGATTGCCGTCGACGCCGATCCAGGCGTCGGGCCGTGCTGCGCGGATCGCCCTTATGCGCGGGGCATCATCTTGTCCTGTAAGCTTGACCTTCAGGCGAGGTGCCGGTGCATAGCCACGTGCAACGGCGGCCATCTTCTCCGGTGTATCCGCGCTGACGGTATAGGTCGTGGGCAAAGCGCGCGGCTTTTCCAGTCCTGCAATTCGCCAGGCAGGGACCCCGCTTTGCTTGGCTTGCAGATCCCACAACGCGCAATCCACCGCATTGCGCGCGCCGCCCGTTGGCAGAAGCTCCCGCAGCGCATCGCGCGAGATGCCCGCTTCGATCTGAGGACGAACGGCCTTGATCTGGGCCATCATCGATTGCGGCGTCTCCTTGCGGTAATAAACGCCCGCCGCCTCGCCCTGCCCCACGGCGCCGCCGCTTTTCAGCGTGACGACGATCGGATGGGCATCGGTGAAGGTGTACCCGGAAATCCGGAACGGCTCTTTAAGCGGCCATTGTTCCGTCCGGACATCCAGCGCAAGCACAGCGTAACCTCACACAAAAAAAGAAGCGGTGCGCCCAAGGGGAGGCGCACCGCCCTTCGCCCTCAGATCTTCCCGCGCAGAACGATGCCGAATTCGCGCGGCGCCATGATCGCGGCCGTCGCAGCCAGGCCTGACGCGGCCGACGTGCCGGAGGATGCGAATGACGTGACACCTTTCGCGTCCGTCAGGTTCTTGCCGTAAAGCTCAATCGTCCACTTGTTCCATTCCACGCCGACACGCGCGTCGATCGCGTTGTAGGACGACAGAACCACTTGGGTCGGTGTCCCCGGCGAGAAATCCGAATGCCGGTCACCGACATAATGCCAGCTGGCGCCAATATAAGGTGTCCACTCGCCAATGGGATCGAAGTTGTAATCACCGTCGAGGGTTGAGCTCCATTTCGGCGACCACGGCAGCGGATCGCCGCTCCTGCCGCCGACGAGCAGCGGATCGGTGTCTGACGTGAGCTTGGCGTCGGTGTAAGCGCCGGTGAAGCTCAATGTCAGATTGTCGGTCGCTCGCCAGTCCGCATGTCCTTCGAAGCCCTGGCTCTTCGCCTTGCCGCCATTGTTGCTGACGGCGAAGTGATCCACGACCGTCAGAAGCTGGATGTTGTTCCAGGTGATGTAAAACACATCCGCGTCGAGTGAGAGAGCGCCATCCAACAAGTCGGACTTCACGCCCGCTTCATAGTTGATAAGCGAGTCAGGTCCGTAGGAAGCCGGCACGTCGGGAGGCACTATCGGCGGGAGTGCGTTCGGTCCGCCAGGGCGGTAGCCTTTGGCGACACGCGCATAGAGGGCCGTCTGGTCGCTGACATCCCAATGCGCCGCGCCGGACCACGTGAACACATTGCCGGATGATGAACCGCCCGCCGAGGCAAGACCGAACTCGTTCGCCGCCTGGCTGTTGTGGGCGTAACGTCCGCCGAGGCTCACATTGAAGCTCGGCGTGAAGTGATAGGTAAGATTCGTGAAGCCCGCGGTTTCCACGTAGCGGGAATCCAGCTGCAGGGATCCGTACACCGTCCCATGCGGCACCGACACGATGTCCTGATGCAAAGTGCCGATCTCATGCGTGTAGTAGAAGCCGGCAAGCCAATCGAACGGTCCATCGCCCGGATCGGAGGCGAGCCGGAGTTCTTGGGTGAGCTTCTTTTGATGCAGGAAGCCCTGCACGTCCGCGCCATAGACGCCGGTGGCGTCGGTGAACTGGTGATCGTGCAGCAGATCGAAACTGGTCGCTGAGGTGAGCGTGGCCCAGTCGAGGTCCCAGTTGATGGTGGCGTTGTAGACATAGTACCGCGTCGCGCCACCCTCGCTGATGGTGCGCTGCTCTATGTAGTCGCCATATTTGGGAACGATCTTGTTGCCAACGACGATAACATCTTCGGCATTGTTGCCGCCCGCGTCGAGATTCTGGGTCAGGACATTGAGACGGATCGAAAGCTTGTCTGTCGGTCGGTAAAGCACCGAGGCGCGGCCGCCGGTGCTGTCCAGACTGTTGGTGTTCTTCTTGTTGCGGAAGGTGTCGTCAATGTAGCCGGGCGTGCGCTGGTCGAAGCCGACAATGCGCACCGCCAGATCGTCGCTCAGCGGGACATTGACCATCCCGCGGATAGAGCCACCCGTACCGCCATGATCCATGTCAATGCCGGTCGCTTCGATCGCGTCGTCGAACCCGCTGGGATCGGGCGCATTGGTAACGAATTTCAGCAGGCCGCCCATCGTGCTCGCACCATAGAGCGTGCCCTGCGGGCCGCGAAGCACTTCAATGCGCTGCATGTCGAAGGTGTCGAGATTGGGTGCGGTATCCACGCCATTGGCGAGCGCGCTGCTCGAGCCGTAAGGCGTCTCGTCGAGATAGGTGCCGACTGTGGAGCCATCGCCGCCGGCATTGATGCCACGCAAAATCAGAACGGGATGCGTCGCATCGGCTTCGGTCAGGCTCAAGCCAGGCACATTGTTGGCGAAGTCCTCGAAGCTGCGCGCGTTGAGGCGATCGAGCGTGTCCTGCCCAAGGACCGTGATTGCCATCGGGACCGCTTTGACCTCTTCGGGACGCTTGCTTGCGGTGACGACGACTTCTTCGATGGAGCCCGACGCCGCCCAGACCGGCGCGCTCAAGACGACAAAAGAAATGGACCCCAGCAGGATCGTGGCGAAACGGCGCTTCATTTTTGCCCCCAAAAGTTGCGCGACGGGACAAACGTCGCCTACTTTTTCTAATAATGCAACAATTTTCATATATGCTAAATTCGACACGCGATAAGAACGAAAATAAGGTTCGGCAAGGAGACACATCGCATGGCAGAACACCGGCTGAAGCTGGCGGATCGGGAGGCTGCGGGCCGCACATCGGCGCGCCCCGGAGCCGCGCTCAAGGCGCTGCGTATGCAGAAGGGCTGGACGTTGGCCGAGGTCAGCAAGCGGACGGAGCTTCCCGTTTCCACGCTTTCCAAGATTGAAAACGACCGGATGTCGCTCAGTTACGACAAGCTGGCGCGCATCAGCGCCGGACTTGGGATCGACATTTCCCAGCTTTTCGCGCCGCAGGTGGCGGGATTGCCCGGCGCCGTCAGCGGCCGCCGGAGCATCACACCGGCAGGGCAAGGCCAGGAGATCGACACCGAGAATTACCGCCACCTCTACCCGGCGGCAGATTTTCTCAACAAGCACTTCGTGCCGGTGATCGCCGAGTTGCACAAGCGCACGCTGGCGGAATTCGGCGAGATGATTCGCCACTCCGGCGAGGAATATGCCTATGTGCTGGAAGGCACGGTGGAATTCCATTCCGAGCTCTATGCGCCGCTGATTTTGCGCAAGGGCGATTCGCTTTATTTCGATAGCGGCATGGGCCACGCATATCTGAAAGCCGAATCCGGACCTTGCCGGGTGCTGTCCATCTGCTCAGGCCCGGAATCGCAGTTGATGGAGGCTGTGCGGCGCGGCAATGGCAACGGCAGAGCCAAAGCGCCGTCACACAAGCGCAAACACAAGTCCTAACGCCTCAGCGGATTGAGCTTGCGTGGGAAGAAATCCTGATCGCGCTTCTTGCGGTAATCGATGGCCGCAAAGTCCATCTGGAGCGCGCCCGGCGTTGAGACGGGCACGATGCGATCCGCCATCGGCCCGAACAGCGCCTGGAAATGCCAGCTCGACTTTACCGCGACGATGCGCTTGCCCGTCAAATCGATGCCAAGCCCCGTGAAGGCATCCGGCGAGAAAGTCTGCGTACGCGTGGACATCAGTACCACGTCGATCCCGCCGGTTTCGATCCACACGGCGTCGCCCATTTGGCTGCGTGCGGGACCTAAGCCCTGCTGTTCGTGATCGGCGCGGAAAGCCTTTACTGTCGCGATTATATCGATCGGCTCGCCGGATGCCGGGCCGCACCTGCCGCCAATGCGCAGCGGCAAGGTCGCGCCAACACCCGCTTCCGCGCAGGTTCTGACGCTGATCGGATCCCAGATGCAGCCGAACACGGCGTCGCGGACGCCCTTGTCCAGCATCGCACGCAACAGCGCGACATTGTCGCTGGGCGCGCCGCCGCCGGCGTTGTCTGCGGTGTCGGCCAGCACCGCGCAACCATTGGTTTCACGCGCCGCGCCAAGCGCCTCTTCGATTTTCGGAAAACGCGGGAGCAAGGCGTCACGGTTCGAATAAATGTCACGCCCAATTTCTGTTGCAACCGATTCTGCCAACCCGGCATCGCCATCGGTGATGGCGAGCACTTTCGTTCCCGTTTCCGGAGTATCGCCCCAGGGAAAACCATGACCGATACTCACCGACAACACTTTCGGGCATTTCTCTGCCGCAAAGCATTTGTCGACGAGACTGCGCATTGGCTCGGTGGTGGTGGGGTAGAAGCCCACCATCCGGCAATCGAAGAGATGCGATACCGGGTTCACTTTGCCCCGCGCCGCGCCGACGCAGATGTCGAACAACTCCCTGCCCCGCTCTATGTAATCGGTGTGCGGGTATTCCTTCATCAGCACGATGGCATTGGCCTTCTCCACCATCAGCGGCGTCAGATGGCAATGCGGATCGAGCTCCGCGCCGACAACCACCTTCGGCCCCACGATGTCGCGTACATGCGCGAGGATATCGCCTTCGCAATCGTCGCATTCCTGCGACGCCATCGCGCCGTGCAGGAACAGCAGCACGACGTCGAATGGTCCCTTGGCTTTGAGGTCCGCAAGAATCTCGTCGCGGAAATTCTCGTAGACGCTTTGCACCACGCGGCCCGAAGGCTGGGCAAAGGCGAACAGGCTCTCCACGAACTCGAAGCCATGTTCGCGACAAAGATCACTCCAGCCGGATGCCAGCACGCCCATCTCCGAATCCTTGCCGTGGGTCGTCGCGTCGCCGTGAAACGGACCTTCTTCGGAAAATCCCCGCAGGCCCGTCGGCCAGGGTGCGAAGGTGTTGGTCTCCGTGATCAGTCCGGCGGTAAAAACGCGCATGCCTTTGTCCGATTTTCTGATTGAGAAAAAGTTTTCTCTAGAATAAAACAGCAGCAGACCAAAAGCTCAAGCCGGAAAGGCCCGCGCCCCAGATGCCGCCCGCCATCGACAGCATCGGGGCCTATCCGCCCAGAAGCCAGGGCTGGTGGGCGGTCTGCATCTTCGCGATCGCGGCTGTGCTATCCTACACGGACCGGCAAATTCTCGGTCTGCTGGTCGATCCCATCGGCGGCGACCTGCATATCTCCGATACCCAGCTCAGCATCCTGCAAGGCGCGGCCTTCGCGGTGCTCTATTCCTTCATCGGCCTGCCGCTCGGCCGCGTCGCCGATCTCGTGCCGCGCCGCGCCCTCCTCGTCTTCGCCGTGGCGATGTGGAGTTTCGGCACGATCCTGTGCGGGCTCTCTCATTCTTTCGCTGAGCTTTTCGGCGCGCGCCTGCTTGTCGGCATCGGCGAGGCGGCCTTGGCGCCCGCCGCGATGTCTTTGATCGGCGATTATTTCCCGCCCGCCGTCCGCGCGCTTCCCACTGGCGTATTCTTGACCGGCATGGTCATCGGCGGCGGCGCCGCCATCGCTATCGGCGGATTTCTCCTCGCGGCGGCGCAGCACGCGATGTTCGCGCATGCGCCGCTCATCGGCGCGCTTCCTCCCTGGCGCACCGTGCTGGTGATCTTGGGAATCTTCGGCCTCGTGATGGCGCCGTTGTTCCTGACGATACGCGAGCCGGGCATGCGGAAATTCTCGCTGCGCGAAATTCAGATGCGGCTGTTGTCTTTGGCAGACATGTTCCGCGCGTTTCGCGGCCACTACGCAATGCTGCTGCCGCTTTACGGCGCGATGACCATCGGCTCCATCGTCGATTATGCGATTCTGTCCTGGACTCCGGCGCTGCTGGCGCGGCACTTCGCGCTGACGCCGGGCGAAATCGGCGCCGGCCTCGGCGGCGCGGCGATCGCCGCAGGATTGATCGGCACACCGCTGGGCGGCGCATTGGCGGACTGGGTCTCAAAACGCTATGGGCCTTTGTCGCGCATCAGACTGTGCGGCTTTATCCTTCTCGCCGGTTTTGTTGCAGCTCCCGTCGGCATCATGGCGACGCCCTCCTTCACGCTTGCGAGCGTGTTTGCATGGATTCTGATCTCTTCGGTATCCGGAACCATCGGCATCGCCACCACACTCGATCTTCTGCCGCATGAAAGCCGCGGCCTTGGCACCGCGACCATCGCGTTCTGCAACACGATCGTGGGCTTGGGCCTGGGGCCGACACTGGTTGCGCTCACGACCGACCATATCTACGGCGCGCCGTCCGCCGTCGGGCTCGCGCTCAGCACCGTGGTGACGCCTGCGGTCGCCATATGCTGTCTTCTGTTCTACATCGCGGCTCGCGCGGTGCGCCGAAGCCAGGTCGTGATAGCGTGATCCCGGCATGACCACCGAAACCTTCGACATCATCGTGATCGGCGCGGGCATCGCTGGCGCTTCCGTGGCGGCGGAGCTTTCGCGCACCCATCGCGTGGCCATTCTCGAACGCGAGGAATTTCCCGGCTATCACTCGACAGGACGCTCCGCGGCGCTGTTCTCCGAGATCTACGGCAACAGCGTTGTGCGCGCGCTGTCTCGCGCGAGCCGGAATTTCTTCTATGCGCCGCCGCGTGGCTTCGCGGCCAATCCACTCGTGAAGCCGCGCGGCTCGCTTCATATCGCGAACGAAAAGCAATTGCCGCATCTGGAGCGCTTTGCGCAGAACGCGGACCTTGCCGGCTCCATCCGCCACCTCACGCGCGAAGAAGCGTTGCGCGCGTGTCCCGTTCTGCGTGCCGACTATGTGAGCGCCGCGCTGATCGAAGACGACGCTGCCGATGTGGACGTCAACGAACTGCATCAGGGCTATCTGCGCCAATTCCGGGCCGTGGGCGGTAAGGTTTTCGTGAATGCCGACGTGAAGGCGCTGTCGCCTAACGGAAGCCAGTGGATCGCGGAGACCGGTGTGGGCACTTTCGCCGCGAACATCGTCGTCAACGCGGCGGGCGCGTGGGCCGACGCCGTGGCGCGCAAGGCGGGCGTCGCACCGCTCAACATCCAGCCCCGCCGCCGCACGGCCTTGCTTGCCGAATTGCCCGCCGGTATTTCCGCCGAAACCTGGCCGATGGTGATCGACATCGACGAGAGCTTCTATCTGAAACCCGACGCCGGGCTTTTGCTGATTTCCCCCGCCGATGAAACGCCGGTCACGGCCTGCGATGTGCAGCCGGAGGAGTTCGACATCGCGGTCGCCATCGATCGCGTGGAACAGGCAACGACGCTCAACATCACGCGCATCCGCAAGCGCTGGGCCGGACTTCGCTCCTTCGCACCGGATCGCTCGCCGGTGATCGGTTTCGATTCCGCTGTGCCGGGCTTTTTCTGGCTGGCCGCGCAAGGCGGCTATGGCATTCAGACGGCGCCTGCTGCCGCGCGATTGGCGGCGGCACTGCTGCGAGGCGAAACGCCATCCGATCTCGAGGTTTCAATTCCGGCCCTGTCGCCCGAGCGGTTTGCACAACGCTCCGCAACGAGGAGTCATGCGTGACCGAGAGTGCGCGTGATCTGGAGGTGGAAAGACTCCATGCCGAAACATGGTTCGGCCATCCGCGCGGATTGACGATTCTTTTTCTCACGGAAATGTGGGATCAATTCTCGTTCTTCGGCATGCGCGCGCTGCTTGTCTATTACATGACCAAGCAGCTGCTGATCGGGCAAGCGCATTCGTCATACATCTACGGTCTTTATTCGTCCTTCGTCTATTTCACACCGCTGATCGGCGGCGTGATCTCGGATCGCTGGCTGGGCCGCCGCAACGCTGTCATCATCGGCGGCTCGATCATGGCGCTGGGCCATTTCCTTATGGCGTTCGAAAGCTTCTTCTATGTTGCGCTCGCGACCATCGCCGTCGGCAACGGCCTGTTCCTGCCGAGCCTTGCGAGCCAGATTAACCAGCTCTATGCGCCGGACGATCCGCGCCGCGCGACGGCCTACAACATCTATTACGTCGGCATAAATCTAGGGGCGTTCCTCGCGCCGTTCGTCTGCGGCACGGTGGGCGAACTTTACGGCTGGCATTGGGGCTTCATGCTGGCCGGTGTCGGCATGGTGATCGGCATGATCACCTATCTCAGCGGCTCGCGCTATCTGCCCAAGAACAACAGCCCAGCGGAGAAAAAGATTCGACAAGCCGTCGCACCGCAACCCAAAACCAAACTGGAGATCTATCTGCTGCTTCTCGCAGTGATCTTCATCGTCGTGA
>DASXHQ010000147.1:0-36180 GCA_036488415.1 Rhizomicrobium sp. | reverse complement strand
CTCGTTGTCGATGACAAGGAGGCGGCGCGCGCCGCCCACAAGGCGGCGGGGGTCAAGCTAATCGGAGGTCGGTTTCTCGATTTCCGCGACCCCTGGGGCAATCGCATCGAGATCGTGGGCTACGACAATATCCAGTTCACCAAGGCTCCAAACGTGTTGCGCGGCATGGGCCTAGCGCAATTGGCCAAGAGCGAAAGCGCGAAAAAAGAGCTGGCGAAAAAGGCGATGGCGGTGAGCTAGCTAAACGAAGGAAACATCGCGCGTTGTCCGTTGCTGCCGCCGGAATCTTCGAACTCGGCGATCTCAGTGTGAACCGCCTCAGCTATCGGTTTGGTGCGAGGAATGAGGACGAATAACCGCCCACCAACAAACGTTTCATGGGCAGCCGAGACGACCCGTTTACGGTCGTCCAAATTCGCGTAAAACCGCCTCAAAGCGGCAGCCCAAACGACCCCCCAACAAACGCCGGAGGCCTTCAGTCGGAATCGTCACCGGGCACAAGCAATCGTATTAATTGAGAAAGCTTGGAGCGGGCGAGGCGAATCGAACGCCCGACCCTAACCTTGGCAAGGTTATGCTCTACCCCTGAGCTACGCCCGCGCTCCAAGCGGATGGGGGTTATGGCGCAAGCCGGAAGGCCGGGTCAAGCCGTTGCGTTTCAAGGCCAAACCAGCGCCTTCGCCCGCGCGCGATAGCTTGCCATAAGGCAGAGCTTGAGGGCCGCGCGAGCCTTGCTGCCGCACCTCGCGCCTTGTTCTGACAGCCATTCGCGTTGTCCACGCCGGAGACGCTCGCGCCCGTCGGCATCCGCGCTGCGAACGGCGGCGGCATAGTCCTCCGCCACCTGGCGATCGAGGCGAGCCAGCTGCACATCGGCGCAAACGGCCTTTTCGATGGCCTTAACCGCTTTGGTGCAATCGAACGACGGCACGGCAACGCGCACATTGGCGCGCAGAAACCCCTTGAGTGCCGCAAGCGGAATGTGGCTTTCCTGCGAACCGGATGCATAGCTCGCCACCTGATAGGGTGGGAAATAGAAGGACAGCCGCGCCGGCTCCAGGATGAAATTGGCGAAATGGCCCCATTCGGGCGCCGTGCCGTAGCGAATGGCGTCGGGCGTGCTCTCAGCGTCTGCGCCAGTGCCGATGCGCCTGATGAGATCGGCCGTGACGAGCGTGCTCAGGCGGTCGAGTGCCGCCCTGCCATCCAGCAGCTCGGGAAGATAGACGCGCCAGCCGTCCGGCAATTGGTAGTTCGCCGTGGAGAAATCATGATTGGGATGCGCGCCACCCATATCGGTGTATTCGTCGAACAGCACCGCGAAGGCGCCCCTGTCGTTGCGTTCGATCTTGAACGTCACGCCCAGTTGGTAGGGCCGTTCGTCGGCCTCCCGGTCTTCATTGGCGAGCTTGACGAAACGTGCCGCCGTTTCGCGCGCCCAGGAAACCAGATCGGAATCGATGGCCCTGTTGCCGGTTTGCGGATAGGCCACAGAAACTTCCGCCGTCGCGGTCTTCTGCTCGATCGTCTCCGTCGCAACCGGCAGATATCCTTTTGCCTCCGCCTTTACGCAGAACGCAGCGGACATCAGCGCGAGGGCGAGCAGGCGGAAAAGCATTCTGTGTTCCTGCGGAGCCCGAACTATTCTACGAAGCGTGGCATGACTCGCCAGCCGCCCGCCACGGATGAAGACCTGTTCCGCAAACTCGATGCGCTTGGCATTCACCACCGCACGTTTGAACACGCGCCGGTGTTCACCGTGGAGGAATCGCAAGCGGCCTGCGCGCATATTCCAGGTGGCCACACCAAGAACCTGTTCCTGAAGGATCGCAAAGACGGCTTGTGGCTGATCGTCTGCCGCGATGATCTGCGGGTGGACATGAACGCGCTGTCGAAGGCGCTGGACGCGCCGCGTTTTTCTTTCGGCTCGGCGGAATTGCTGGTGGAAACGCTGGGTGTCCAGCCCGGCTCGGTCACGCCCTTTGCCATCATCAACGATAAAACGAACAGGGTGCGCGTGGTTCTGGATGAAGGCATGTTCGCCTTCGACGTTCTGAATTTCCATCCGCTGCGCAACGATCGCACCACGGCCATCGCGGTGAACGATCTTCCCAAATTCCTGCGCGCCTGCGGGCATGAGCCGCTGATCGCAAAAATTCCGGAACGCATATGATACCAGTGACATCGCTCGGACCGCGCATTCTCAAAGGCAAGTTCGTCACCCTGGAGCCGTTGGAAGAACGGCATCATGCGGGCCTGCTGAAAGCGGCGGAAAGCGATCCGGATATCTGGCGTTACATCCCCGTCGATCCGGACAAGAAATTTGCGTCGCGCCTGCCTTGGATGATGAAGGAGAATAAAGAAGGCCGCCTCATCACTTTCGTTGTGCGCCGTAATAGGGATGACGCTATCGTCGGCTCGACATCCTATCTGGCGATCCAACCGGCGGATGCGCGCGTGGAGATTGGCTTCACCTGGTATGTGCCGCAGGCGCAGGGCGGCCCAACCAATCCGGAGTGCAAGTATCTTCTGCTGCAGAACGCCTTCGCCGCGCATTACAATCGCGTGGAGTTCAAGACCGATGCGAAGAACAAGCGCAGCCAGGCAGCGCTAAAGAAGCTTGGCGCAAAAGAAGAAGGCACGTTGCGCGGCCATATGTGGATGCCGCAGGGCTATTTCCGCGACAGTGTCTATTTCTCCGTTCTGGCCGCCGAATGGCCGGAGATGAAGGCTGCGCTGGAACACCGCTTGTCCGCATATGGGGCAGGGTTAAGTTCCCGGCAATATTGAAAAATTCGGTGCTTTTCTTTCGCGCGGCCAAGCCCCATCTTTGGGGCCGCAAAAGGGTATTTTTGATATGGCATTGATTGGTCCGGGTGGCCGGCCGGTTACGGCGGCGCCCAAGACGGAAAGCACCAGCGCGCCGAGCGCGTATATAAAGGACAGTGGTCTCGAAACCTTCGCCGCAGACGTGATCGAAGCGTCGCGCGAGATTCCGGTGATCGTGGATTTCTGGGCCCCCTGGTGCGGCCCCTGCAAAACGCTCGGTCCGATGATCGAGAAGATCGTCAACGAAGCAAAGGGTGCGGTGCGCCTCGTCAAAGTGAATATTGACGAGAACCAGGAGATTGCGCGCCAGCTTCGCATCCAGTCGATCCCCACCGTCTATGCGTTCAAGAACGGCCAGCCGGTGGATGGCTTCATGGGCGCGATCCCCGAAACCCAGATCCGCGATTTTGTGAAGCAGCTCACCTCGGGCGCGGCGGGTCACGATCATGCCGAAGAAGTTCTCGCCGCCGCCGATGAAGCGTTCGCCGCGGGCGATGTGGCGACTGCGGCGCAGGCGTACGGTCATGTGCTGCAGGACGATCCGGGCAATCCCAAGGCCGTCGCCGGTCTGGCGCGGTGCTATTTGAAGAGCGGCGATGTTGAGCGGGCGCGCGCGACCTTGCAGATGGTGCGGGCGGACGGTGCGAATGATGAAGCGATCCGTGCGGTCGATGCAGAGTTGAAATTGAAAGAGCAGGTGAGCGCCGCGCCGGTGGCCGATACGTCGGCGCAGAAAGCAAAGGTGGACGCCAATCCGGCCGACCATCAGGCGCGCTACGATTACGCGCTGGCGCTCGATGCCGCGGGCGATCGCGATGGCGCCATTGCGCAGCTGCTGGACATCGTGAAGCGCGACCGCAAATGGAACGAAGAAGCCGCGCGCAAGCATCTTGTTACGTTGTTCGAAGCGATGGGGCCGGCCGATCCGCGCACCATCGATGCACGGCGCAAGCTCTCCTCCATTCTGTTCTCATAAGAAAGAGGCTTAAAGATGCGTGCGTATAACAGCATCGAAGAATTGCCCAACCCGCTGCCGCTGTTTCCCCTGACGGGCGTGCTGCTGCTCCCGCGTGGGCAATTGCCGCTCAACGTGTTCGAGCCGCGTTATCTGGCGTTGGTGGATTCGGCGATGTCCGGCGGGCGCATGATCGGCATGATCCAGCCCGCGGAATCCGAAGAGAAGGCGCTGACGCCCAAGCTGTCGGCTGTCGGCTGCGCGGGCCGGGTCACCTCTTATCGCGAGACCGATGATGGCCGCTATCTCATCACGCTCTCAGGCGTCTGCCGTTTCCGCCTGAAGAACGAGCTGGCGACACAGACGCCGTTCCGCGCGATCACGCCGGACTACGCGCCGTTCGCCGGCGATCTCATCGTCAACGACGAAAGCGATTTTCCGCGCGAGCGGGTGATCGATGCGCTGAACGACTATCTTTCCAAGCGCGACTTGAAAGCGGATTGGCGCTCGGTGATGACCGCGCCGCCGGAAACGCTGGTGAACGCGCTGGCGATGCTGTGCCCGTTCGAGCCGGCGGAGAAACAGGCGTTGCTGGAGGCCGGCGACTGGCATGCCCGCGTCGCAACGCTGGTGGCATTGCTGGAGATGGCAGGAACGCCTACGCCCTCCGGCGGCTCATCGATAAACTGATGGAACCCGATCCCAAATTGATCGCCATCCTGGTGTGTCCCGTGACGCGCATGCCGCTGAGATATGATAGCGCCAAGAACGAACTCGTGAGTAAGACGGCGGGGCTGGCTTATCCCGTCCGCGGCGGCGTGCCGATCATGCTGGAAAGCGAAGCGCGCGAGCTCACCGAAGCCGAACGGTCATGAGCGCCGGCATCTGGCCCAGCGAAATCCGCCTCGATCCGGCGAAGACAACGCTGACCGTCGCCTTCGAGAACGGCAACCGCTTTGCGCTGCCGGCTGAATATCTGCGCATCGAAAGCCCCAGTGCCGAAGTGCAGGGCCACGCCGCCAGCCAGAAGGTGACGGTCGGCGGCAAGAAGAACGTGAAGATCACGGGGTTGGAGCCGGTGGGCAATTACGCCGTGCGCATTCTCTTCGACGACGGCCACGACACCGGGCTCTACTCCTGGGACTGGCTGCATGAGTTGGGCCGGGACCACAACAAGAAATGGGCCGCTTATCTTCAGCAGCTCGGTGCCCAGGGCCTGACACGCGAATAACGCGCCGTGCTAGGGTCGTGCTTCGAAATCGGGTCACATCTTTGGAAGTATGCAAATCAACGATCCCGGCGTGGATTTGAAGGCCAGTTCCTACGCGCCGACCAGCACGCCCAAGCCGAGTCAGATTCCACCGCATCGCCCCCGCGGACGCATCGCCGTGGTGCGCGGGCAGGACGGATCGCAGTTCACCGATGTGTATCATCAGTCGCTGATGGCCTCGTGGCCGGTGTTTCTGGCGGGTCTTCTTGCGATTTTCATAGCGATCAATCTCATCTTCGCCGCGCTCTATCTGGCCGATCCCGGCGGGCTCTCCAACGCGCCGCCGGGTGATTTCTGGGCGCGCTTTATCTTTAGCGTCCATACGATGGCTTCCATCTCCTACACCGAGATGACGCCGAAAACGCTCTATGTCGACATAGTCGTTCTGGTCGAGGCGTTTGTCGGCATCCTCTATATCGGCACGCTGACGGCGGTGTTGTTCGCGCGTCTGTCGCGGCCCTCGGCGCGGTTCGTATTCTCCAATGTCGCGGTGATCATGCAATATGAAGGCGTGCCGACCCTGATGTTCCGCGCCGCCAATCAGCGCGGCAATCAGGTATTGGATGCGAGCATCAATGTGACGCTGGCGCGCCAGGCCACGAGCCCGGAAGGTCTGACCATGCGCCGCTTCGAGGATCTGGTGCTGATGCGCAACCGCACTTCTCTGTTCGCGCTGTCCTGGACGATCATGCACCGCATCGACCAGACCAGTCCGCTTTACGGCATCACGCCGGAAATCATGGCCGAGCAGGACATGGAATTGATCATCCTGCTCAGCGGCCGCGACGATGTGCTGGCGGACACGATCTATGCCCGCCATGCCTATTCCCCCGATTGTATCCTGTGGGATCGCCGTTTCACGGATGTGATTTCGACGTCGCCGCAGGGCCGGCTGATCGTGGATCTCAACAAATTCCACGACACGGAGCCGCACCTCACTTGAGGGGTGTGGCGGCGACAGCTAGGCTTTCGCCGCCATGGAAAAATTCACCACGCTGACCGCCGTAGCGGCACCCCTGCCGATGATCAATGTCGACACCGACATGATCATCCCCAAACAGTTTCTGAAGACGACGGCCCGCACGGGCCTCGGCAGGGCGCTGTTCCACGAGATGCGCACCAAGCCGGATGGCAGCGAGAATCCGGATTTCGTGCTGAACAAACCGGCCTATAAGAACGCGAAGATTCTGGTGGCGGGCGCGAATTTCGGCTGCGGCTCCTCGCGCGAGCATGCGGCGTGGTCGCTGCTCGATTTCGGTTTCCGCGTGGTGTTCGCGCCGAGCTTTGCGGATATCTTCTACAATAATTGCTTCAAGAACGGCATTCTGCCTATCGCCTTACCGCAGGATATCATCGACAAGCTGATGGACGATGCGGAGCGCGGGTCCAACGCCGTCATCAGCGTCGACCTGGAAAAGCAGGAAGCGCGCGGGCCGGACGGTGGCACGGTGAAGTTCGACATCGATCCCTTCCGCAAGCAATGCCTGATGAACGGCTGGGACGACATCGGCCTTACCATGCGTCATGAGAGCGACATCTCCGCTTACGAGAAGCGTCACGCTGCTGAGGCGAGCTGGCTGTGAGCGAACAGGTTCTGCGCGAGGAGAAGGACGGTCTTGTCACCCTGACCTTGAACCGGCCGCAGAAGCTGAACGCGCTGAACCATGCCGTGTTCAGGGAACTGGCGGCGCATCTGGAATGGATCGAGCAGAACGAGGCGAAGATCGGCTGCATGATCCTGCGCGGCACGGGCCGCAGCTTCTGCGCCGGTCACGATCTCGACGATATTTCCGGTGGCGGTGAAGGCCTCGCCGTTTCGCATTTCGAGACGCGGACCATCGAGCGGATGTCCGACCTGCCAATGCCGGTCGTCTGCGTGGTGCAAGGCCATTGCCTCACCGGCGGACTGGAGTTGGCACTGGGCGCGGACATCATCATCGCAGCGGAAAGCGCGAAGTTCGCGGACACGCATGGCAAATGGGATCTGGTGCCGGTGTGGGGCATGAGCCAGCGCCTTCCTCGAAGAATCGGCAGAGCCAAGGCGATGGAGATGATGTTCACCTCGCGCCTCTATTCCGGCCGCGAAGCCGCCGAGATAGGCCTCGCCAATTTCTGCGTGCCCGATGCTGAACTGGACGCGAAGGTTTCAACATTCGCCCACGAAGTTCTCGCCAACAGTTGGCGCAGCAATGCGGCGAACAAGAAGCTGCTGAAAGATACCGACGGGCTGACCGAGAAAGCCGGTCTCGCGCACGAGCTTCATCGCACCGTCGGCCGCGGCGACGAAATGGCCGAGCGGCTCGCCCGGATGAGAAAGTAGAACAATGACACACAATATATTGCTGACCCCCGGTGACGGCATCGGGCCGGAAGTCATCGAAGAAACGCAGCGCGTCCTCGGCTGGTTCTCCAAGAACCGCAACTTCGCGTTCCACACCGAAAGCGCGCCCATCGGCGGCATCGCCTTTGAAACGACAGGCGATCCCGCGCCGGAGGCCACCATCGAGAAAGCGAAGAAGGCCGATGCGGTTCTCTTCGGCGCCGTCGGCGGGCCGCAATGGGACAAGCTGCCGTTCGACAAGAAGCCGGAACGGGGCATCCTGCGCCTACGCAAGGATCTGGAGCTGTTCGCCAATCTGCGCCCCGCGCTGTGTTTCGATGCGCTGAAGGATGCGAGCACGCTGAAGCCGGAGATCGTCTCGGGCCTCGACATCCTCATCGTGCGCGAGCTGACGGGTGGCGTCTATTTCGGCGAGCCCAAGGAAACCACGACCTTGCCGGACGGCCAGAAGCGCGCCGTGGACACACAAGTTTATACGACGCACGAGATCGAGCGCATTGCGCGCGTGGCGTTCGAGCTCGCGGGGCTGCGTTCCAAGCGCGTGGCGTCGGCAGAGAAATCCAACGTCATGGTCACGGGCGTGTTGTGGCGCGAAGTGGTGACGCGCGTCCACAAGCACGAATTCCCCGACATCGAACTCAGTCATGTGCTCGCCGACAATTGCGCCATGCAACTGGTGCGCAATCCCAAGCAATACGACGTCATCGTCACCGACAATCTGTTCGGCGATGTGCTGTCGGATGAAGCGGCGCAGCTCACCGGCTCCATCGGCATGCTGCCGTCGGCGTCGCTGGGCGCGAAGCAGGCGAACGGCAAACAGGCCGCACTCTATGAGCCGATCCACGGCAGCGCGCCGGACATCGTGGGCAAAGGCGTCGCCAATCCCATCGCCTGCATTCTCTCGTTTGCAATGTGCCTGCGCTATTCCTTCAACCGCATCGAGGACGCGCAATTGCTCGAACGCGCCGTGGACCGCGTCCTCGCCGACGGCTATCGCACCGCCGACATCATGCAACCCGGCATGACCAAGGTGGGGACGACGGAAATGACGAATGCGATTTTGAAGGCGCTGGATAAATTGGCGGCCTAAGGCTCGATCACCACTTTGCCGATGACTTTGCGGGTGGTCAGCATGTGCATCGCGTCCACCGCCTGATCGAGCGGGAAGCGGGCGTGGATGTGGGGGCGGATTTTGCCGTCAGCCAACAGCTTGTCGATGGCTTCGATGTTCTCGCGGCCCTTCTTCGGAAATTTGCGGCCATATTCGCCGGCGCGGACGCCGACGACGGAGAAGCCCTTGATCAGCGGCATGTTCACGCTGACGCTAGGAATGCGCCCCGATGTGAAGCCCACGATCAGGATGCGGCCGTTGAAGTTTATGCAACGCACGCTTTCGTCGAACACATCGCCGCCGACCGGATCATAGATCACATCCGCACCGCGGCCGCCGGTCAGTTCCTTCACCGCTTCGCGGAATCCGGAAGAGGGCAGGATATAATCGGCGCCGTAGTCTTTCAGGAAAGTGCGCTTCTCGTCCGATGATGCGGTGGCGATCACCGTTGCGCCCAGCACCTTGCCCAGATCGACCGCCGCCAATCCCACGCCGCCTGCCGCGCCATGCACCAGCAGCGTTTCGCCTTTCGCCAATTCGCCACGCCGCACCAGCGAGACGTAAGCGGTGAGATAGGCGGTGGTGTAAGCAGAAGCGATGGCATAGTCCGCCGAACCGGGAATGGGACGATACGAACTCTCCGGCCCTTGCGCTTCTTCCGCGAAGCCGCCGGACAATGCGCCGCCGACCACGCGGTCGCCAATTTTGAACCGCGTCACGCCCGAACCGACAGCAATGACATCGCCCGCGCGCTCGCCGCCAACCACGAATGGCAGCTCCGGCTTGTGCTGATACTTGCCCTGGATCATCAGGATGTCGGGGAAGTTCACCGCCGCCGCGCGCACGCGGATGCGCACATCGTTCGCGCCCAATTCGGGCAGCGTCACATCCTCAAGCTTCGCAACACCGATATCGTCCGCATTGGCGCGGCACAGAAGCGCCTTCATGCGCCCGTGTTTTCGGCAGCTTTTCCGTTGCCGTTCGCCGTGTGCGGCAAGGCGCGGATGCCGCCCATGAAAAGCGCCGTCGCGAAATCGGCGGCCACATTCGCGTCCGGCGCCTCGCGGCGCGCCATGCGTTCGGCGACTTCGAAAGCCACGCCCACGATCGCCGCCATCAGATAATCGGCATCCACCGGCGGGAAAAGCCCGCGCGCAATGGCCTTCTCGATGTCCTCGCGCAATTCGTCGAAACCGGCGATCACTTCCGGCGTGTCCACGCGCATGCGCGTGACGTCGGCATTGTGGCGGATGGCGCGCACGTCCACGTCGTCGCGCAGCACGAATTCGAAGAAGGTGCGGAAGGTGGCGGAGATGAACTCCTCGACCGTAGCGGCCTTCTCGCGCGCCTCGCGCAGGCGCGGGCGGATGGCCAGCGCCGTCTCGTCCTGCATCGCCTGATACACTTCTTCCTTGGACTGGAAATAATTGTAGAAGGTGCCGCTGGCCAGCGGCGTGGCCCGGATGATGTCGCGCACGGTGGTCGCGCCATAGCCGTGCTCGGCAAAGACGCTGCGCGCCGCATCCAGGATGATCTGGCGGTTCTGCTGCTTGGTCTGCTCGCGCTTGCCGGCCGGCTTGGCCCTGGGGCGCGGCGGCGGGGCGGCCGTTTCGATCTGTGTCATTGGGCTCTCTGCTATGGGACCAGGACTCTACAGATCGGTGACGCGCCGTCAACTTCTAAGCAAAAGCAGGGGTTTGACAGCCGGGCGGTGGACCGGATTCATCGGCCCATGACTTTCGAAGTCCCGGCCTGGCTGAAACGGGCCAAGAGCCACATGAACATGACGCCCTATCTTGCCGGCATCGGTGGCGAGATCGTGGACATTGGCCCAGTCGCCAGGGCGCGGCTGCCTTATTCGGACAAGCTCGTCGGCGATCCGCAAACCGGCGTGGTGCATGGTGGTGTCATCACCGGGCTCCTCGATCACACATCTGGCCTAGCGGTGATGGTGAAGCTGCGCGAGCCCATGCCCATCGCCACGCTGGACCTGCGCATCGATTACATGCGCCCCGCCAAGCCGCAGGAAGACATCTTCGCCGAATGCGAATGCGTGCGCGTGACGCACGAGGTCGCCTTCGTGCGCGGCACCGCCCATCAGGGCGACGCGAAGGACCCTATCGCGCTTTGCACCGGCGCCTTCATGCTGATCCGCGGCGGCGTCCACGGCATTCCGGTGACATCGGCATGAGCGACTATCGCACCGGCGATCCCGCCAAGCTGATCGAGGCGATCCCGTATTGCCACCATCTGGGCATCACGGCGCAGGTGGAAGATGGCGCGCTGGTGCTGACCATGCCCTTCGCGCAGCATCTGATCGGCAATCCGATGTTGCCCGCGCTGCATGGCGGCGTCATCGGCTCACTGCTGGAAACCGCTGCTATCGCACAGGTGATCTACGAAACGCGCGGCGAGCGGCTGCCCAAGCCGGTGGACATCACTGTCGATTATTTGCGAAGCGGCCGCGCGGTCACGAGTTACGCGCGTGCCCGCATCGCGCGGCAGGGCAAGCGCGTCGTCAACGTCCATGCCGAGATGTGGCAAGAGGATGAAGCCAAGCCCGTCGCCAATCTGCGCGGACATTTCCTGATCTAGTTGAGTGGGCCGGGTCCGGCGACGGCGATGCGGCCCGCGCCCAAAAGCGCCACGGCCAGCCCGCCGAACAGATAGAACATCTGTGTCTCGAGCAGATAGCCGCCCTGATCGTTCAGCCCCACCAGCATGCCCGTATGCACGAGCAGGATCGCCACGATCATGTTGAAGATGACCAGCACACCGCCAATGCGCGAGAACAGGCCCAGAATGATGAGCAGTGGCGCCAGCACTTCGCCGGTATAGACACCATAGGCGAGAAAATCGGGCAGATGATGCGCGCCGATCATGCTGCGGATCGGATCGATACCGGTCAGGATCTTATGCGTGCCATGAAAGAGCAGAAGCACGCCCAAGGTTAACCGCAACACCAATTTACCGAAATCATCCCTTGTCATGTACGCCCCCAAACGCCCGAACAACGCGGATAATACACAGCGCTTGTCGCGTTGCACGGGCGGCGTACATGTATTTCCGGTTATGGTTTCTGCGCGCGGAAAACTCTGGGTGGTGGTGGTGCGGAGCGCCGCGGCTGAGAAATGTTAATGCCGTCCTCGGTCGCATAGCGCATGTCATCGTCGGTTTGTTCCGGCTCGATTGGCTCAGATGTTTCGGCCAGAAGAAGTGGCGGCATCGCATAGCTCTGCTGTGGCGGCAGGGCGGCGGGCGTCATGTCGTACATCGCGGCATAGCGGCGCGCGGCCCGCCGCGGCAGGAAGCTGTCGGCGATTCCGGTGAGCGACATCACCGCCAGGAATGCCAGCGCCATGCCGATGACGAGACGAACGTGAATCGGCTCGCTCGCCATCACGCCGAGAAACATGCTCCACAAGTCCTGCCAATTCTGCTGATGCATCGTCGCCCCCGACCGCGTTTCATGATCGTGCATGAAGCTTTGCGCACACGCCAAGCGAAAAATGCTGCGACGCAAAGCTGTGATGAGCAGCTGCCGGGAAAGCGGGCAGGGCGTCCGTTATTTGTGCGAGATCTGCATAGGATCAGCGCAGATCGGCGCCTATCGCATCGACAACGGTGAAAAATCCATCGCGCGCCAGACAGGCGAGAAGCTCGCGCTTGATGCGGGTAATGAGGGCCGGTCCCTGATAAGCAAGCGCTGTATAGAGCTGCACCAGCGACGCGCCGGCGCGGATTTTCGCATAGGCGTCGGCGCCGGAGGAAATGCCGCCGACGCCCATCAGCGTCAGCTTCGAACCGACACGTTGGCGCAGCGCCTTCAGGATCGCCGTCGACGGTGCCATCAACGGTGCACCCGAAAGCCCACCGCTTTCATTCGCATTCGCGCTTTTCAGCCAGGGCGGCCGGGCGATGGTGGTGTTGGTGGCGATGATGCCTTCGATGCCGGAGGCAAGCGTGACATCGGCGATGTCGTCCAGCGCTTCGGGCGAAACATCCGGCGCGATCTTGAGCAGGATCGGAAGATAAGCGCCGCGCGCGCGCGCGTTGGTCAGCGTCTCCAGAAGCTTCTTCAACTCATCCTTGTTCTGCAGCCCGCGCAGGCCCGGCGTGTTGGGCGAAGAGACGTTGGCGGTGATGTAGCTGGCGAATGGCGCGAGTTTGGCGAAGCACAATTCGTAATCGGCTGTGCGGTCCGCGCTGTCCTTGTTGGCGCCGATATTGATGCCGACGATGCCGCGCTTCTGCCGCCGCGAAAGCTTCGCCGCCATTGCGTCCATGCCGCCATTGTTGAACCCCATACGGTTGATGACGGCGCGGTCGGCGCTAAGGCGAAACAATCGCGGCCTGGGATTGCCCGCCTGCGGGCGCGGCGTGACGCTGCCGCATTCCACGAAGCCGAAGCCGAATTTCAGCATCGCATCCGGCACGTCCGCGTCCTTGTCGAATCCCGCCGCGAGGCCGATGGGATTGGGGAAGTTCATGCCGAGTGCCGTGAATGCGAGGCGCGGGTCGTCCGTGCGGGCGGCAGGCAACAGCGGGGCCGCTGATTCGAGTAGGCGCAGTGTCAGCCGGTGCGCCTGCTCCGGCGGCAGAAGGCGAAGTACAGCGGCGCCAAAATCTGTCAACATTTGCCTGCGATTCCCGGGTCCGACGCGCCGCATAATCGCTCTTGCGTTCCGGGTCAAATCCTCCTAGGATAAATAGCGGATAGATGGACTTCATTCATATGGCACGCAACGCAAGCAAAACTCTCACGCACGAACAAGTTTGGAATGCTCTGGATCTCCTCGCGGAGAACCACGACATGTCAGCGTCGGGTCTGGCGAAGGCGGCGGGACTCGATCCCACGACCTTCAACAAATCCAAGCGCATCGGCCCCGATGGGCGCTTGCGCTGGCCGTCCACCGAGAGCGTTGCGAAGTCGCTGCAAGCGGCCGGCGCAACCTTGGAAGAGTTCACCTCTTATGCCGTACGCGGCACCAAGCCGCCGCGTTATGTGTCGCGTCCGGTGCCGCTGATCGGCATGGCGCAGGCAGGCAGCAAAGGTTTCTTCGACGATTCCGGTTTTCCGGCGGGCGCGGGCTGGGACGAGATCCCGTTCCCCGATCTCAATGACGAGCATGCCTATGCGCTGGAGATCGCCGGCGACTCCATGCTGCCAATCTATCGCGACGGCGACCGCGTCGTCGTTTCGCCGGCGCAGGGCGTGCGCCGCGGTGACCGCGTGATCGTGAAAACCACGCATGGCGAAGTGATGGCCAAGCAGGTGGGCCGCCTCACCGCGCAGCGCGTCGAGTTGAAATCGCTCAACCCGGACCATGAAGACCGCGCCTTTGCCATCGGTGAGTTGTCGTTCATGCACCGGATCATCTGGTCGTCGCAGTAATTATTTCGAACTGCCCTGATCGCGCGCGACGAGGGCGGCATAGGCATTCATGTCGCCCTTCTTCAATGCCGCGAGCAGTTCTTTCGCGCGCGCTTGCGCGAAGACTTCGTACACGCCCATTGGCTTGTCGTCCTGCGACTGCACCAGTGCGTCTTCTATCTTCGCGCGATAAGAATCCACGTCAAAGGACGAGAACGTTAGCGCATATTGGTAGCACACGCCGATATTGTCCCGCGCCAGTGCGAACGCTTTGTCGAACGCCGCGATGCCGTTTTCCAGCGACGCGCCATACATCACGCGGGCCATCGTGGCGCCGCCTTTGCGGACAAGCTCGATGTTCCAGCCACCAAGGGCGGCCCAGGCGCGCGCGTTCGACGGATTGGCGGCAATCGCGGCATCGAGTTCCGCCTTCGCCTTTGAGGGATAGCCTTTTTGCAGCACAGTGAATGCGCTAAGCAGTCGTCCTTCTCGTCCCAGCGCGACGGCGAGAAAGACATGACCGTCCGAATATTTTGGATTGGCGGCGATGGCTTTGCGCGCGTCGTCCTGCGCATGGAGAATGCAGTCCAGGCAGCGCGTGTCCCCCATCGCTTCCATCGCGAGTTCTGATCGCGCGGCGGTGGCAAAACCGGGGGCGTCGTTCTGCGCACGGCCGGCGGCGACCGCGGCGTCGTATTTGCCTTGCTCATAAAGTTCGAGCGGCGTTGCCGCCTGCGCCGCGCCGGAAAGTGTGAGCGCGAGCGCCACGGATAGAATGAATTTCATGCGGCGCCCGCGAGCTCCCCGGCCAGTGCACGGCGGATCATCGCCGCGGTCTCGTGGCAGCCATATAACGCCGCGAAGGAGCCGAAGCGCGGACCTTGCGTCTGGCCGAACAGCACTTCGTAAAGCGCCTTGAACCAGTCGCGCAAAGGCTCGAACTGGTGTTTCTTGCCGATTTCGTAGACCTCGAACTGCACCTTCTCGCCATCGCGCTCGTCGCCGAGCTTCTCCAGGGTGTCGGCAAGCTCTGCCATCGCCGCGCGCTCCTGCTCCGTCGGCGCACGATATTGCTTCGTCGGCTTCACGAAGTCCTCATAGTAGCGCAGTGCATAGCCGACGAGGCGGTCGAGACCGGGATTGTCTCTCGGATTGGCCTGTGGCGCATATGCCCGAATGAAACCCCACAGCAGATCGCGATCGTTCGCGTTGGATGCACTCACCAAAGTGAGCAGCAGCGCGAAGCTGACCGGATAGGTCTCGCTCGGCGGATTGCCGTTGTGGATGGCGAACACGGGATTTTCGAGCTTCTGCTCTGCGCTCGTCTTGTTGGAATTGTAGGCGCGCAGCAGATCGATGTAGTCGTCCACCGTCTTGGGGATCACGTCGAAATAAAGCTTCTTTGCCGTGCGCGGCTTCTGGAACATGAAGAGCGCGATGGATTCTTCCGGCCCATAGGTCAGCCATTCGTCGATGGTCAGGCCATTGCCCTTGGATTTGGAGATCTTCTGGCCCTTGTCGTCCAGGAACAGCTCGAACACGAAATGCTCCGGCGGCTGGCCACCGGCGATGCGGCAGATCTGGTCGTAGAGGCCCTGATTGGGCTGGTGATCCTTGCCGAACATCTCGTAATCGATGCCAAGCGCCGCCCAGCGCATGCCGAAGTCCGGCTTCCATTGCAGTTTGCAATGACCGCCAGTGACCGCAACAGTCTCATGGCTGCCGTCTTCTTCAATATAGGTGATGGTGCCTTTGGCGACATCGTGAGAGACAACGCGCGCGAGCAGCACCTTGCCCGAGCGCGGGCTCACGGGCAGGAATGGCGAATAGGTCGATGCGCGCTCCTCGCCCAAGGTCGGCAGCATCACCTTCATCACCTCATCGTACTTCGACAGCACGTTGAGCAACGCGTGATCGTAGATGCCGGACTTGTACATGTCCGTGGCGCTGCGGAAGTCGTATTCGAAGTTGAAGCGGTCGAGGAACGCGCACAGCCGCGCATTCATGTTGCGGCCATAGCTTTTATGCGTGCCGAAAGGATCGGGGATGGAGGTCAGCGGCTTGCCGAGATTGGCAGCCATCATCTCCTTGTTGGGAACGTTGTCCGGAACCTTGCGCAATCCGTCCATATCGTCCGACATGGCGATCAGCTTGGTGGGAATATCCGACATGAGTTCGAAGGCGCGGCGCACCCATGTGGTGCGCGCCACTTCGCCGAAAGTTCCGATGTGTGGCAGGCCGGAAGGGCCATAACCCGTCTCGAACAGCACCTGCTCGGTTTTCTGTCCCGCTCTGGCACGTTTTTCGATGCGCCCGATCACTTTGCGCGCTTCTTCGAAGGGCCATGCCCGGGCGGCGAGCGCCAGTTCGCGCGAGGGTCTGAACGTGCCGGACGGCATTGGAAAACCTTGAGCTTAAGCGTTTGGAAAGGGGGAAAAACCTAGTCTTCGCAAGGGGAACCCGTCAATGACCGTACAGCCGCAGGACATGCGTGACACATCGCCGAACGGCGATTTGCCGGCGCGTGCCGTTCCGGCCGAACGCATCGATATCCTGTTTCGCATGGGGCGGCTCTATCTCTTCCTGCCTTTTTCGGCCCTGTGTCTCGCTGCTGCATTCTATCGCCACTACATCCCGGCGTGGATCGCCCTCATCCCGTTATTGCTGCAGATTGCCACGACGATCGCCACGCGCGAGTTCGTCGAGCGCTACGAAGCGCGTGATCCTAACGACGACGCCATGGACTGGGCGAAGCGCTATGTCTGGTATTCCGGAGCGTCGGGCGTCGCCTGGGGCCTTGGTGCCGTCATCTGGTTCATCCCGAATTATTTTCCGGCGCAGGCTTTCCTCGCGCTCGCTTTCATGGGCATGACGGCGGCGGAGTTCATCGCGCGCTCGTCCTATCGTCCCGCCTATACCGCGCACGCGTTCTTCTCGCTTTCACCGCTGATCTTCCTGCTGGCGCGCGAAGGCAACGTGTATACGGGCCTTGCCGCGCTGTTGGTGCTGTTCTTTGGCGGCGTGCTTTACGGCTATTGCGATAGCATCGCGCAATTGCTCGATGAGAGCATCCGTTTGCGCCGCGACAACGCCGGTCTCGTCGTCAGCCTCGCCGCCGAACGCGACGTGGCGGAGAAGGCACGCGACGTGGCGGAGAAAAGCACACACGCAAAATCCGCCTTCATCGCCAATGTCAGCCACGAAATCCGCACGCCGCTCAATGCGCTGCTCGGCATGGCGCAGCTTCTCGACCAAAGCGAATTGGACCAGCGCCAGAAGAGCCATGTGAAGATCCTGCTCGAAGCCGGCCGCAGCTTGAAGATCCTGCTCGACGACGTGATCGCGTTGTCGCGTGACGAATCCGAAGTCGTGCCCCTTAGCGAGGATGACTGCGATGCGGCGCAGACCGCGCGCATCGTGGCGCGCATGCTCCAGCCGCGTGCCTGGGAAAAGCAGATCCACATGACGGTGACCGCGGGCGAAAACCTGCCGCGCGTCGCCGCCGATCCGCGCCGGGTACGCCAGATACTGCTCAAGCTCGCCGACAATGCCGTGAAATTCACCGAGCGCGGCGGAGTGGAAGTTCGTGTCGAAGCGCAGACTGGGGACGACGATCGCCCGATGCTGAAGTTCAGTGTGTCCGACACCGGCCACGGCTTCACGCCAGAGGTGGCCGAGCACCTGTTCGAACCGTTTTCGCTGGGCGATGGCACCTATACGCGCCGCAATGATGGTGCGGGATTGGGTCTGGCCGTCGCCAGGCGGCGCGTTCTGGATCTGGGCGGCGACATCGGCTTCGCCAGCGCCGTGGGCGAAGGCGCGATGTTCTGGTTCACCGTCCCCGCCTTGCGCGCGCAGGAAACGATCCGGCACGAATCCGTGGCCCTCACCACGAACGCCGCCCCGCCGTCCGGCCTCACTTTCCTTATTGCGCTCGCGGATCAGGCGGTGCGCAAATCCATTATCGATTTTCTGGAGCCGTTCGGAAACCGCTTCGTCGTCAGCGGACATCTCGCCGAAGCGATCGGCCGCGCGGGACGCGAGAATTTCGACAGCATCATCTGCAGCGCCGTCGATGCCGACATGCTGGCCTGCGCGCCAGGCGTGCGCACGCCGATCTTGGCGCTCATTACCGGCGGCATGCGCGCGCCGGAGGCGGCCGGCGAAGTATTGCGCTGGCCGGCGAGCGCTGGTGCGCTCTATCTGGCGCTGCACGAGCTTCTGGGCCGCGGCGCGGACGAAACACAGGCACCCGCGCCGCAAACCGTTTCCGCGGCGATAGACGGGCCGGCTTTTGCTGCGCTGGAGAAATCGCTCGGCCTCACCACGCTGATCGAGATTTTGCAGTCCTACATGAAAACGGCCGAAGATCTCTGTCATGACCTCTCCAGCGCGAGCGGACACGAACAATGGGACGATGCCGCACGCATCGCACAGGACATTGCGGGTGCGGCGGGAGGACTTGGACTTGCCGCGCTTACCCAAGCCGCGCGCGGCTTCACCCAAAAAGCTCGGGCAGGAAGCTCGCCAGGCGATCTGCGCGAAGCTGCCGACACCGTAATGGGCGAACACCACCGCGTCTGCCGCGCGCTCGCTAACCTCTATCCCGATCTGGCGGCGTAATTTCGCTTCGTCCTTTCTTTCTCGGTCCGTTCGGCCTATTGAGCACAAATGCCGAACGAACTGTGCGCCAGCCTTGATTTTCCAGCGCTTATCCCCGCGCCCAACGGAGCGGTGATCGCGGATGCGCATGGCGCCGTGGCCAACGTCAACACGGAGGCGGCGCGCCGCCTGTTCCGTTCCGGCGATGTGATCGTGGCGCATGCATTGTTCGTTGCCGGACGCTTGAAGCTGCAGCCCGCGCGTCCGCTGTTCGATGCGATGGAATTGTTCGCCTTCGTCCGTCCCGCGACACCTTGCGTGCCGAGCGCGCTCGGTCTGGCGCGCGCCTGCGGATTGCTACCGCCGAACATGCCGGAGGAATCCGCGAAGGCGCTACATGAAGCCGCAAATATTCTGCTCGACGAATTGAAATCCAAACCGGAAGCGGAGCGCGCACAAATTCGCGCGCTGGCATCGACGCTGGAGAAATCCGGATGGCGCTGGGCGCCATTGGTTCTGGAAAGCGTAGGCAAGCCGGAAACGGCGTTGTCGCCCATAGCGGGCTTCGATGCCTGGCGCGGTCTGCCGCAATGGGAAGACGAACCGGCTGCCGACAAGCCGGGATCGTTGCCCGTCGATGCCGGTGAAGCGCGGCATCGTCTTGCGCAGCTTGTCGGCGATGCAGGCGAAGTGCGGCCCGAACAGGAAGATTATGCAGAGGATGCGACCTACGCCTTCGGCGCGCGCGAACGCGCCGGTGCGCCGAAAATCGCGCTGATCGAAGCAGGCACCGGCATCGGCAAGACACTCGGCTATCTCGCGCCCGCCAGTGTGTGGGCGGAGAAGAACGGCCCGGGCCTTTGGCTCTCCACTTACACCCGCAACCTGCAACGCCAGATCGTGCAGGAGTTGTCGCGGCTTTATCCCGATCCGGCCGAACGCGACGAGAAAGCCGTCGTGCGCAAGGGCCGCGAGAATTATCTGTGCCTGCTCAATTTCGAGGAAGCGGCAAAGCGCACCGCGCTGGCGCCAGGGCAGCGCACGGTTGCGCTCGGTTTGATCGCGCGCTGGGTGAGCGCGACGCGCGATGGCGATATGTCGGGCGTCGGCTTCCCTGCGTTTCTCGCAAGTTCCCTCCCGCTCAGCGAAATCACCGATCGGCGCGGCGAGTGCGTTTATGCGGCGTGTCCGCATTATCGCACCTGTTTCATCGAGCGTGTCATCCGCCGCTCGAAGAATGCGCCTATCGTCGTCGCCAATCATGCGCTGGTGATCGCGCAGGCGTCGGGCGAAAGCGCCAGCGTGGACGAAACCACCGACCAGCCGCCGGAACGGCGCGTGCGCTACGTTTTCGACGAAGGCCATCATCTCTTCGATGCGGCGGACTCAGGCTTCGCGGCGTTTCTTTCCGGCGTCGAAATGGCCGATCTGCGCCGCTGGATTCGTGGCCCCGAAGGCCGCGCGCGCACGCGCATGCGCGGGTTGGAAGAACGGTTGAAAGACATCATCGCCGATGACATTCCGGCCCGCGAGAGTCTGGAAGAATGCATGCATGCGTCCGCGACGCTCACCAGCGAAGGCTGGCTGTCGCGCCTGCATAACGGCGCACCGCGCGGGCCCGGCGAAATTTTCCTTGCGGCTGCTTATCAGCATGTGCGCGCCCGCGCGTCAAACGAAGATACGTTCTATTCGCTGGAAGCCGACACCGAACCGCTGGGCGAGGAATTGCGCGATGCGGCGCGCGCACTGGGCATCGGGCTTGCCCGGCTTTCGACGCCGCTGCTCTCGCTGGCCTATCGCCTGCGCAAGCAGATCACGGAGAAAGCCAAGGAACTGGAAACCTGGCAGCGCGCGCGCATCGAGGCGGCGGCGCGGGGGCTGGAAAAGCGCGCCAAGATCGTCGTTCCGGAATGGATCGCGATGCTGTCGTCGCTGGAACATGGCGACCGGCGCGAAGAATTTGTCGACTGGTTCGAGATCGAGCGCGAGGACGGCCGCGATTCCGACATCGGACTTTGGCGGCACTGGATCGATCCCACGATTCCACTGGCCAGCGAAGTGCTCGTGCCCGCGCATGGCGCACTCATTACCTCGGCCACCTTGCGCGATGCCGACGGCACCGAGGATCACTGGCAGTCGGCGGAAGTGCGCACCGGCGCGGCGCATCTGCCCGAACCGCCCAAGCGCGCCAGCTTCGGCTCGCCGTTCAAATACGCCGATCAATCGCGCATCTTCATCGTGAAGGATGTGAACCGCCGCGATCCGGATCAGGTGGCGTCGGCTTACAAGGAATTGTTCCTCGCGTCCGGCGGTGGCGCGCTGGGATTGTTCACGGCGGTCAGAACTTTGCGCGCGGTCGAGCAGCGCATCGCCAATCCGCTCGCCGAACTGGGGATCAATCTCTATGCGCAGCATGTCGACCGGCTCGACACCGGCGCGCTGGTGGACCTGTTTCGTCTTGAGGAGAACGCCTGTTTGCTTGGCACCGATGCCTTGCGTGACGGCGTCGATGTGCCGGGACGTAGCTTGCGTCTCGCTGTGTTCGACAAGGTGCCGTGGCCCAAGCCCACAATACTTCACAAGGCGCGCCGTGCGCGCTTTGGCAAATCCTATGACGACCTGCTCACGCGCCTGCGTCTGAAACAGGCCTTCGGCCGTCTGATCCGTTCGCAACATGACAAAGGCGTGTTCGTGATTCTGGAACCGGCCACGCCATCGCGGCTCCTTTCGGCCTTTCCACCGGACGCGCCGGCAAGCCGCTGCGGCTTGGCCGAAGCAATCGCCGAAATCCGTGGGTTTCTCGCGATGCCGCAGTGACCGCACGAGATTCGCTGCATATAAAGTCCGCATGGCGGAATCGGCGGAAAATCTCTTTGGCGGCGAGCAGCCGGGCGGCGATTCCTATGGGCGCAACTCCACCGGAATCCTGCCCAGCCATGTCCTCAAGCGCCTGATCCGCGCGCACAAGGAAATCCGTTCGACCGAGGACTTCGAGGACGGGCAAATCCAGCCCGCCAGCATCGATCTGCGCCTTGGCCCTGTGGCGTATCGCGTGCGCGCAAGTTTTCTGCCCGGCCCCAACGCGACGGTCGAGCAGAAGATGCAATCGGTCTTCATGCACGAGATCGACCTGACGAATGGCGCGGTTCTGGAGACGAATTGCGTCTATATCGTGCCGCTCCTGGAGCACGCCGATTTCTCTGCGCGAATCTCTGGCACCGCCAACCCGAAGAGCTCGACCGGCCGCATCGATGTGTTCGTGCGCCTCATCACCGATCGCGGCCAGGCCTTTGACCGCGTGGAGCCAGGTTATCGCGGTCCGCTCTATGCGGAGATTTCGCCACGCACCTTCCCGGTACTGGTGCGCAAGGGCTCCAAGCTCAACCAATTGCGTATCCGCCACGGTTCGCCGCAATTCACCGATACGCAACTGCGCCGTCTGCACGCAGAACATCCGCTGGTCGATGTCGAGCCGGATATCGATAACGGTCTGGGGTTCTCCATTGATCTGAAGGGCGATGGTGGCCGTATCGGTTGGCGGGCCAAGCGCCACACCGGGATGATCGACGTGGACAAGCGCGGCGCGCTCAATCCGCATGACTATTGGGAATCGATTGAGGCCAATGCCCAAGGCAATCTCATTCTCGATCCCGACGAATTTTACATTCTGGTCAGCCGCGAGGCGATCGCGATCCCGCCGGATCACGCGGCTGAGATGGTCCCATTCGATCCGCTGGTCGGCGAATTCCGGGTTCATTACGCGGGCTTTTTTGATCCAGGATTCGGCTATGAGAAGGGTCAGTCGCCCTCAGCGCGGGGGGTTCTGGAGGTCCGTTCACGGGAAGTTCCATTTATTCTCGAGCACGGCCAAATCATTGGCCGGCTCGTCTTCGAGCGTCTCACAGACCCGCCGCCGGAAGTTTACGGGCAAGGGATCGGATCTAACTATCAGCGGCAAGGTCTCAAGCTTTCCAAACACTTCGCGCAGATTTAACAATCTACCGCGTGTCGGTTGCGCGCTGCTTTTCCTTCGCCACTTCCACGCGACGTTTTGTGGCAAACAATCCACACTCTGTTGCAAATAGCGCATGTCAGCTCTGCGACGGCTTGCGAAAGGCAGGACTCCCGGCATTCTTCTGCTCGCCGCGGGTCCAACGGCATAGGGGGCTAGTGCCCGCGGTTAATTGGGTCCGCATTGAAGGGGGCAGCGTGGGACGGCTACGGCGTTAAACCGCCGGCCGTCCCATGATTTTTCGGGCCACGGCCGATACATAGACACCCGCCGTTTTGGCACCTGATTAACTTAGCGCCCATATGTGACCGGTCCGCAACAGATTAGCCCTCGATTCCGTTGAACAAAATGCTGTGTCTGATAGGGTTTTTTCCCAAGTTTGGGCGGCGCGCCAATATGGCGCCGAGTGGGGAAAGTATGTGCATCCGTTCCGTTTTTGCAGGTGTTTTGATGGCGGCGACGCTCGTCGCCGGCTCCGCGCTCGCACAAACGGAAAACCTTGAGCAAAAGCAAAGCAGCTCGCTGGGGAGCGGCGTGCTCAATGCCGGAGATTTCCTGGCGCCCTCGCAATTCAGTTCGGATGGATCGGCCTATGGCGTAAGCCCCGACGACATCATCGCGTCCCTAGCGAGCAAAAATCTGCTCAAAACAGCGGCGGCTTCCACCAGCACGAAGCCCGGCGCCTGCAGCACGTCCGGATTCCCCGGCGGATGGTGCAACACCGCGCACAAAATTGCTGTTTCCGTCTTTGGCTGGAATTCATCCGCCAAAGGCAAAGGCGTGATCATTGGCATGATCGACACCGGTGTCGATCTGAACCACGCGGAATTCGCTGGACGCCTGCTCCCGGGCCATTGCGTCGTCAGCTCCGCCAATCCATGCACTTCTGCCGACGACAAGCTGGGCGGTGACGATGCTGTCTGGCCGGGCGCGGCCGACGCGACACATGGCACACACACGGCCGGCATCGCGGCGGGTGCAAAGGTAGGCATCGCTGGCCAGGCGTCGATCCTGCCCGTGAAAGTTTGCGGCTCCAATGTCGATAGCTGCATCGGCGTGGATGAAGGTATTGTCTGGGCCGCGCGGCACGGCGCGAACATCATCAGCGTTTCGATTGGCGGTCCGATTTTGACAGCGAGCGACGTCGCCCAGTTTCGCACTGCTGTTTCCAAAGGCGCGCTTCTCGTCGTGGCGGCGGGCAATTCGGGCAGAGCGGATCCGACGAGCGGCTTCCTCGCCGGTGCGGCGCTGCAGGACGGCGTTCGTGGATCGATGATCGTTGTCGGCGCGACAGGCTGCTCGACCAGCGGAAACACGCCCACCAACTGCAGCAATGGCGGCAAGGGGACCATCGCGTCCTTCAGCCAGACGCCCGGCAATCGCTGTGAAGTTCATGGCGGCCAGAGCTACTGCCTGAAGGACTATTTCGTCGTTGCGCCGGGCGTCGACATCTGGTCCTCCGTCGGCAATGGCCCCGCAACGGCATCGCTCTATGGCTACCTGTCCGGTACTTCGATGGCGACCCCGTTTGTCTCCGGCACGGCTGCTGTCATCAAGGGCGAATGGCCGACCCTCACATCCAGTCAGATTGCCAACATCATCTTCCAGACGGCCGATGACATCGGTGCGCCCGGCGTGGATCCGATCTATGGCCGCGGCGAAGTCGACATCACGAAAGCGCTTGAGCCCGCCGGCGCTACAATCGTCGCCACTAAGAAATTCTCGGTCGCGCCCACCGCAACTGGTAACGGCAACGGCGCCAGTGCGTCGGCAAGCGTCGCGGGCCTCAATGGCGATTCCGTCGCTGCCAGCACAATCTCCAAGCTTGGCGTGTCCGGCGCGCAGAAGAGTCTTGTTTCCGGTGTGATGTCGGTGGCGGTGCAAAATTCGAAATTGCTGAAGAAAGCGGTGCTGGTGGATTCTTTCGGCCGAACCTTCAGCGCCAACCTCAGCAAGGCGACCTACAATCCGGGGTTGGACTTCACGAACTATTTTCAATCTTCCCCCTTCACCACCTTCGCGCCCTTCGCCTATGCCGGCAACGGACCGTTTGGCCGTTTCGAAGCCTCTGGATATGCGGTTCAGAGCGTCACGCCGCGGCTCCTCTCCGGCCAGTTCCTGACGCAGGATCAGCAGCGCTATACGGTTCGCGATCTGGAATTCTCCGCAGCGCTGTCCGACGGCGTCTCGCTGAACGCGGGCTACAATCTGGACCTGCAGGGCCGCTTCAATGGCTACGATCTGCAGGGATCGAGCGCCTATGACGGGCTGTTCCTCTCCGGCTCGGCGCTGAACTCTCCCTACGAGTCGTTCACCGACGGCGGCAGCTTCGTGGGCGCGACCGTCGCGATCGCCGGTGATCTGCGGATGAACTTCGGCGAGTCGACACTCGGCACGCAGCGCGCGGAATTCGAAGTGCCGGTGTTCTCATATCTCACGCAGGTCATGGGCCCGCAGGCCAGCTTGGACCAGCGCACCGCGGCCACCTCGATGGCGGGGGTGGATTGGGATTTCGCCTCTTGGGGCGGACTGGGCCTCACCGCGTCGAACACGGTTGAACGCCACGGCATGCTCGGCGGCGTGAACTCTGGCGCGATGGCCATCGCCGACGGCGCGAACACCAGCTCGGTCGGGCTCTCTGGCCGCGTCGGCTTTGGCAATGGTTGGGTGACGACGGTGTCCTATAGCGAGGGCATCACCCAGCTCGATCTGCGCAGCAACGGCATCGCCTCCAGCGCCGACACGCTGCACAGCCGCGCTTATGGCGTGGCCGTGGCCAAGCACGGACTGTTCGCCGACAACGACAGCCTTGGCCTCGCGGTCAGCCGTCCGATCCAGGTCTATTCGGGCGGCCTCGGCCTGACCTTGGGAACCGGGCTCGACGACAGCGGCAATCTTCTGACCGGCACCGAGCATGTCTCGCTGGTGAGCGGCACGCCGGAAACCGATTTCGAAATGGGCTATGTGACCACGTTCTTCGATGGCGCGCTGGCGTTGCAGGCGAATGCCGCCTGGCAGCAGAACCTGGCGGGCCAGTCCGGCGTGAATTCGCTGGCCGTCCTTAGCCGCGCGAAGATCAACTTCTGAACTTTCCGGATCGAATGCAAAAAGGCCGGGATTCCTCCCGGCTTTTTTATTTTTGACGCAAGGGGCGTGGCCCCGCTACAAGGCCCCGCTCCCGCAATTTTCAGGTGAATGCCATGGCCGGTCCGGAATTCGTTTTTGTGATGAAAGGTCTTTCCAAGACCTATCCCGGCGGCAAGCAGGTTCTGAAGGACATCTGGCTGTCGTTCTATCCTGGTGCGAAGATCGGCATCGTTGGCGTCAACGGCGCGGGCAAATCCACGCTGATGAAGATCATGGCCGGCATGGACAAGGATTTCACCGGCGAAGCCTGGTCCGCCAAAGGCGTGCGCATGGGCTATCTGCCGCAGGAGCCACAACTCGATCCCTCCAAGAACGTGCGTGACAACGTGATGGAAGGCGTCGCCGCCAAGAAATCGCTGGTCGATCGCTATAATGAGCTCGCCGCCAACTATTCCGACGAAACCGCCGACGAGATGGGCAAGCTGCAGGACGAGATCGAAGCCCAGGGATTATGGGATCTCGACAGCCAGGTCGATCAGGCGATGGACGCGTTGCGCTGCCCCGAAGGCGATGCGGATGTCTCGACGCTCTCGGGCGGCGAGCGCCGCCGCGTGGCGCTTTGCAAACTCCTGCTCGACGCGCCCGATATTCTTCTGCTCGACGAACCGACCAACCATCTCGATGCGGAATCGGTGGAGTGGCTGGAAAAGACGCTGCGCGAATACAAAGGCTGCATTATCCTCGTCACCCACGACCGCTATTTCCTCGACAATGTGACGGGCTGGATTCTCGAACTGGATCGTGGCCGCGGCATTCCGCACGAAGGCAATTACTCGTCCTTCCTTGTCGTGCAGGAAAAGCGTCTTCACCAGGAAGGCGCCGAGGAAGCCGCGCAAGAGCGCGCCATCGCGGCCGAACGCGAATGGATTCAGAAATCACCGAAAGCGCGGCAGGCCAAATCCAAGGCGCGCATCAACGCCTATGAAGAGCTCGTCGCCAAGAGCAACGAGCAGCGCAGCGTCACCAACCAAATCATCATTCCGGTGGCCGAGCGCCTCGGCAGCGTGGTGATCGAAGCCGAAGGTCTCGCCAAGGGTTATGGCGACCGGTTGCTCTACGAAAACGTGAACTTCACGCTTCCCGCCGGCGGCATCGTCGGCGTGATCGGCCCCAACGGCGCGGGCAAGACCACGCTCTTCCGCATGCTTACAGGGCAAGAAAAGCCGGACGCCGGCACGCTGCGCATCGGCCCCACGGTGCAGCTCGGCTATGTCGATCAGAGCCGCGACGCGCTCGATCCCAACAAGACCGTGTGGCAGGAAATCTCCGACGGCCTGGACGTCTTGGAGCTCGGCAAGCGCACCATGAACTCACGCGCCTATGTGGGTGCCTTCAACTTCAAGGGCGGCGATCAGCAGAAGAAGGTCGGCCAGCTGTCGGGCGGCGAGCGCAACCGCGTGCATCTCGCAAAAATGCTCAAATCCGGCGCGAACCTTTTGCTTCTCGACGAACCGACCAACGATCTGGACGTCGACACGCTGCGCGCGCTGGAATCCGCGCTGGAGGAATTCGCCGGTTGCGCCATGATCATCAGCCACGATCGCTGGTTCCTCGATCGCATTGCCACGCACATGATGGCGTTCGAAGGCGACAGCCATGTCGAGTGGTTCGAAGGTAACTATCAGGATTACGAAGCGGACAAGAAGCGCCGTCTCGGCATGGATGCCGACCAGCCGCACCGCATCAAATACAAGCGTTTCGCACGCGCCTGACCAGCGTCTTCGCCGATGTCAGGAGCCGCCGCCGGCGCGGACGTTCGCGGCGCGTTGTTCGACATCCGCCGTCAACGCCTTCACGTCATTGCCATGCTGGGCGAGGAAGGACGTGAACTGGTTGCGCTCCTGCAAGGCAAGCCACACGCCGCTCACGCTGGCGTCAATCACCTGCAGCTTGCCGCCGGTGTCCATCACGCGGAAGTCCACCTCGTCGGCATTGGCGGACCGGCTTCCATTCGGCTCCAGCACTACCGTCTGCACGATGGTATCGTTGGGCGCGCGCTGGATCGATCCCGTCACCTTCAGTGTCTCACCGGAATAATGTGCAAGCTGCTCTTGGTAGACGGCGGCCGCATAGCCGCGGAAGGCCTCGGTAAAGGCATCGACATCGGCGGCCGGCGCGGTTTTTGCGGCAGCGCCCAGCGTGAACAATGCGATGCGATGGATATCGGTTAGCGATTCCAGGAAGGATTGGAATTGTGTGCGCCGGTCGTCGCGCGAAAGTGCTGGGTCCTTCAGGATGCTGAGACCCTTTTGCACATTGTCCTGTATATAGCTCTCGGCTGGCGTGGCGGCATGGCTCCCCGCCGTGCCAATCACAAGAAGCAGTGCTGTTATTACCGGAACAAAACTCCAACGCATTGCAGCCCCCAATGTGATGATCGCACCCTGCAGGCAGCATATGGCGAAGTCGTGACCGGCCCTAAAGAAAAAAGCCGCAACCTGTAGCAGTTGCGGCTTTTACACTAACGCGAAAATCTACTTGCCGCTGAGATCGCCGCCGGCGCGCACATTGGCGGCGCGCTGTTTAAGTTCCGCGATCAGGGCCTTCACGCTGTTGTTGTTCTGCGCGAGGAAGGACGAGAAATCGTCCTGCTCGGTGATCGCCAAATCCAGGCCCAGAACGATGATGTCGGCGACCGTGAAATGACCGGGCGTGCCCAGAATGCGGAAATCGACGCGGATCGGGTCGCGGTCGTTCGGCTTGTTGGGATCGACCAACACAGTGGAGACCAGATAGTCGCCAGCCTTGCGCTCGATCGATCCCGTGACTTTCAAGGTCTGGCCCGAATATTTGGTGAATTCGGACTCATAGACAGCAAAGGCATATTCGCGGAAAGCTTCTTCGAAGGCCGCAAGATCGGCGGGCGAGGTTGAATTCCTCACCGGCCCTAGCGTGTAGTCCGCGATCCGCTTGAGATCGGTGAGTTTGAGCAGGAAGTTGCGGAACTCCTCGCGCTTTTGCTCTTTCGATCCGCCGTCGTTCAGGATCACAAGGCCCTTCTGCACATTGTTCTGCACGAAATCTTCCGCCGGGCTCGCGGCGCGCGCGGCGGCGAACGGCATGGCGAGTGTGACGATTGCAGCCAGCGCCAAAAGGCGAAGGGTGCCCATCACAGGTATGCGAGTGAACGATTGAATCATGGTCTGCTCCAATATCCCGCTGGAACGGCCCCAAAGGATCGCGGCTGGTTGTGGCAAGTTCGTGGCAGGCCGTGCCTTTAGAGGTCCGGAAGATTCTTCACATCCGGCCGTCCGTTGCGGATTTCGTTGTTGCGCAGCTGACGGTACAGGCTGCGGACGGACGCGTAATAATCGACCGACCCACGCTCAATGTTCTCAACCGTATCAAGGTTGCGTGAACGCACGTCGATGATTGCGAGGCTCTTGCGGCCGGCGCTCCACCAGAAATGCTCGCGGATCGGAATATAGGTTGTCGGGTCGAGGAAGATATCGACAACCTGGCCCGTGGCGTCACGTGGCGGATCGGGGCCGAGGAACGGCAGAACAATGTAAGGACCTTCGCCAACGCCCCAGGTACCCAAAGTCTGCCCGAAATCTTCCTTGTGATAGGGAATACCGAAATCGCTCGCCGGATCGAGCAAACCGCCGATACCAAGCGTGGAATTGACGGTGAAGCGGCCCAGCGTGTCACCCGCGCGATCCATTTCGCCCTGCAGCAGATCATTAGCGAAGGTCACCGGCAGATCCAGATTGAGCAGGAAGTTGTGAATGCCCTGGCGTGCGGGATCGGGAACGACGGCGACATATGCGCGCGCCGTCGGTTCTAACGCGTATTTATCGACCTTCTGGTTGAAGTCGAAGACGGCACGATTGGTGTTCTCATAAGGGTCGTTCGCGCCGGTCGGATCGGTCGCGCAACCCGCGAGTAATAAGCCCGCGCACATCACAAAAAGACTGGCTATTCCCCGCATCGTCATCCCAGCGCTGAATCTCGTGCCCTTGCATAACGCACGAAACCTGAAATCGGCTTGTACGTTCGAAACTTCAATCCCCGGCTGCGAGGAATCACAACCGCCCCCAAGGCGAGATAGGGTTACCACATCGGCCTTCCGGGAACAGTGAAAGGGATCACAACTGGTTCCAAAAATATGTCCTGTTGCCGATAATTCACCATTTAATTCCCCAATATCCGCTCCACATTACGGTTTGCATAATCATATAAAGATATGTTTATATGATGTTCGAATTGGAGATCCTATTGGACGCATTGTTAGCGATGCTGCGCGCCGCTGCCGATCCCACCCGGCTTAGGCTGCTGCTTATCCTGCGCGAGGCGGAGCTGACCGTCTCCGAGCTGACCCAGATCCTGGGCCAGAGCCAGCCGCGCGTTTCGCGCCACCTTAAGCTCCTTTGCGACGCCGGCCTCATCTTGCGCTTCAAGGAAGGAAGCTGGGTGTTCTATCGCTCGGCCGAAAAGGGCGCAGGCGCGGAACTTGGCGGGGTGCTATCGACCTTGGCCGAACGCGACCCTGAGACCCTCGCTTCCGACCGCCGCCGTCTGGCGCAGGTGCGCGAAGCCCGCGCCGCCGAAGCTGCGGCGTTCTTCAAAGCCAATGCCGAGGATTGGGAACGCATCCGTTCGCTCCACGCGCCGGAGAAGGACGTCGAAACCGCCATCGCCAATCTGCTGCGTGCGCAACCGGTGGAATCGCTGCTGGACGCGGGGACCGGCACAGGGCGGATGCTCGAATTGCTGGCGCCGCAGATCAAGCATGGCGTCGGCATCGATGTGAGTCCGGAGATGCTGGCCATCGCGCGCGACCGGCTGGCGCGCGCGCATATCCAGCATTGCCAGGTGCGCCTCTCCGATGTTTTCCGTATGCCGTTCACGACCGGCACGCAGGATGCTGGTTTCGATGCCGCGCTGTTTCATCAGGTGCTGCACTATCTCGACGATCCGCAGGCTGCCATTGCCGAAGCCGCGCGCGTGCTGAAACCTGGCGGCCGGATTCTCATCATCGATTTCGCGCCGCACGATCTGGAGTTTCTGCGCAGCGAGCTGGCGCACCGCCGCCTCGGTTTCGCGGACAAGGAAGTGCAGGGCTGGTTCGAGGCGCTGAATCTGAAGCCGCTCGATTCCGCCGCCATCGCGCCGCATAGCGGCGGGCATGGAAAGCTGATCGTCAAAATCTGGTGCGCCGCTACGCCGGCGCGCCATCACCGTTCACGAGTTGCCGCATGAGTTTGCGCCGTTTGTCGCGCGATACGCGCCCGCTGAAAGTCAGCTTCGAATTCTCGCCGCCCAAGACGCCGGAAGCGGAAGAAAATTTGTGGCGCTGCATCCGCCGGCTGGAGCCGCTGAAGCCGGACTTCGTGTCGGTCACTTATGGCGCGGGCGGTTCCACGCGCGACCGTACGCACAACACGGTGAAGCGCATCGTGGACGAGACGGCACTCTCGCCCGCCGCGCATCTGACTTGTGTGGCCCACAGCCAGGGCGAGATTCGCGAGATCGTGCGCGGCTATTGGGACGCGGGTATCCGCCACATCGTGGCGCTGCGCGGCGACATGCCGAACATGCAGGGCAAGTATCAGGCGCCCGCCGATGGCTATGGCTCCACGCCGGAGATGATCGCAGGCATCCGCAGCATCGCGCCGTTCGAGATCAGCGTGTCCGCCTATCCCGAGCGTCATCCAGACTCCGCATCGGAAGCACAGGACATCGCGCTCCTGAAAGCGAAGGTGGATGCCGGCGCCAGCCGCGCGCTGACGCAATTCGGCTTCGACACCGAGACGATGGCGCGCTTTCGCGACCGCGTGGTGAAGGCCGGCGTGAACGTGCCGATCGTGCCGGGCATAATCCCGACCACGAACATCAAAGGCATCGCGCGCATGGCGCAGACGGCGGGCGCCGGCGTCCCGGACTGGTTGACCAATCTTTATGATGGCCTCGAAACCGACGCCGACACACGCAAGCTCATCGCCGCCACCATTCTGGCCGAGCAGGTCCAGGAACTGCGCGCCGAAGGCTTCGACCAGTTCCACTTTTACACGCTCAACCAGGCGGACCTCACATTTGCGGCATGTTGCCTGCTCGGTATGCGTCCGGCGCAAGGAACAGCACAGTGAGTTTTGACCGCGCATCGCGTATCGCATGGATGAAGCAGCAGGCGCGCGAGCGCATTCTGCTGCTGGATGGCGCCTGGGGCGTGATGATCCAGGGCTTCGGCCTCCAGGAAGACGACTTCCGGGGCGAGCGCTTCGGCAATCACCCCAGCGACCTCAAGGGCAACAACGATCTTCTCACGCTGACCAAGCCGGAGGTCATCCGCGATATCGGCCGCCAATATCTGGAAGCCGGTGCGGACTTCATCGAGACCAATACCTTCAACTCCATCTCCATGTCGCAAGGCGATTACGGCCTAGAACATTTGGTGCCGGAATTGAACGAGGCCGGTGCGCGACTGGCGCGCGAGCTTTGCGATTCCATGAGCACCTCGTCGCGGCCGCGTCTCGTCGCGGGCGTGCTGGGCCCGGCCAACCGCACCGCGTCGATCTCGCCGGATGTGAACGATCCGGCCTTCCGCAATGTGACCTTCGACGAATTGCGCGCGACTTACGCGGACGCCACGCGCGGCCTTATCAAGGGCGGCGCGGACGTCATCATGGTCGAAACCATCTTCGATACGCTGAACGCCAAGGCGGCGATCTATGCAATCCAGCAGGTGTTCGACGAGGTGGGCGAGCGGTTGCCGATCTGGATTTCCGGCACCATCACCGATCTTTCGGGCCGCACGCTCACCGGCCAGACGCCGGAAGCGTTCTATCACTCAATGCGCCACGCGAAACCTTTCGCCATCGGCCTCAACTGTGCGCTCGGCGCGAAAGAGCTTCGCCCCTATGTGGACGATCTCAATCAGGCCGCCGACACGCTGGTGAGTGCGCATCCGAATGCCGGTTTGCCCAACGAATTCGGCGGCTATGACGAAACGCCGGACATGATGGCGGCGATGATCGGCGAGTTCGCGCAGAGCGGTCTCGTCAACATCGTCGGCGGCTGCTGCGGCACGACGCCCGCCCATATCAAGGCGTTCGGCGAGGCGGTGAAGGGCGTGAAGCCTCGCACCATTCCCGAGAAGCCGCGTTACATGCGACTTTCCGGTCTTGAGCCGTTCACGCTCACGCCAGATGTGAACTTCGTCAATGTCGGCGAGCGCACCAACATCACCGGCTCCGCGAAATTCCGCAAACTCATCGCCGCCAACGATTACGAAGGCGCGCTGACCGTGGCGCGCGATCAGGTGGCGAACGGCGCGCAGATCATCGACGTGAATGTCGACGAAGGCCTGATCGATTCCGAAGCCGCGATGCGCCGCTTCCTCAACATGGCGGCGGGCGAGCCGGACATTGCGCGCGTGCCGGTGATGATTGACTCGTCCAAATGGACGGTCATCGAAAGCGGCCTCAAATGTGTGCAAGGCAAGCCGATCGTGAACTCCATCTCGCTGAAAGAAGGCGAGGAACGCTTCATCCACTTTGCCAAAGAGGTGATGCGCTACGGCGCCGCCGTGGTTGTGATGGCGTTCGACGAGACGGGGCAGGCCGACACGCTCGAACGGAAAGTCGAAATCTGCCGCCGCGCCTATGACGTGCTGGTGAACAAGGTCGGCTTTCCGCCGGAAGACATCATCTTCGATCCCAACATCTTCGCGGTGGCCACCGGCATCGAGGAGCACAATGATTACGGCCGCGCCTTTATCGAGGCCACCAAGATCATCCGCACCGAAATGCCGCTGGCGCATATCTCCGGCGGTGTGTCGAATTTCTCCTTCTCCTTCCGCGGCAATGACACCGTGCGCGAGGCGATGCACTCCATCTTCCTGTTCCACGCCATCAAGGCGGGCATGGACATGGGCATCGTCAATGCGGGGCAGCTCACCGTCTATCAGGACATCCCGACACCCTTGCGCGAAGGCATCGAGGATGTGCTGTTCAATCGGCGCGAGGACGCGACGGAAAAGCTACTAACCTTGGCGCAGACCTACAAAGGTGGCGCCGCAACCGCGCAGGTGGAAGACGCTGCGTGGCGTTCGCTGCCCGTGCAGGAACGCCTGACGCACGCGCTGGTCCACGGCATCGACGCTTTCGTCGTCGAAGACACCGAAGCCGCGCGCCTGGAAGCGGCCCGCCCGCTGGACGTGATCGAAGGCCCGCTGATGATCGGCATGAACGTCGTCGGCGATCTCTTCGGCTCCGGCAAGATGTTCCTGCCGCAGGTGGTGAAGTCGGCGCGCGTGATGAAGAAGGCGGTGGCGCATCTGCTGCCCTTCATGGAAGCGGAGCAGGCCGCCAATCAGACAAAAGAGCCCGCCGGCAAAATCGTGATGGCCACGGTGAAAGGCGACGTCCACGACATCGGCAAGAACATCGTTGGCGTGGTGCTGCAATGTAACGGTTACGAGGTCATCGACCTCGGCGTGATGACGCCGACGCAGAAGATTCTCGATACGGCGCGCGAAAAGGGTGCCAACATCATCGGCCTTTCCGGCCTCATCACGCCCTCGCTGGACGAAATGGTGCATGTCGCCAATGAGATGGAGCGGCAGGGCTTTGACATTCCGCTGCTCATCGGCGGCGCCACCACCTCCAAGGTCCACACGGCGGTGAAGATCAATCCCGGCTACACCAAAGGACAGACGGTGTATGTCACCGATGCCTCGCGCGCGGTGGGAGTTGCCTCCTCGTTGCTGAGCAAAACGCAGAAGGCGGATTTCGTCTCCAACACGCGCAAGGAATATGAAGAGATCGCCACGCGCCACGCAGCCCAGCGCGCGCCCGGCCGCCGCCTCACGCTTCAGCAGGCGCGCGACAACAAAGAGAAGATCGATTGGGCGAATTACACACCGCCGGTGCCCAAATATTTCGGCACCAAGCAATATGGCCCGTATGATCTGGGCGAACTCGTTCCCTATATCGACTGGACGCCGTTCTTCCAGACGTGGGAACTGGCGGGGCAATATCCGTCCATCCTCGAAGACGACAAGGTCGGCGAAGCGGCGCGCGGCTTGTTCAACGACGCGCAAGAAATGCTGCAGAAGATTGTCGACGAGAAATGGCTGATCGCCAAAGCCGTCGTCGGTTTCTGGCCCGCCAACTCGGACGGCGACGACATCGTCATCTATGGCGACAAGGCGCGCAAATTCCCCATCCAACGCTTGCATACCATTCGCCAGCAAATGAACCGCGAAAGCGACAAGCCGAACCAGGCGCTGGCCGATTTCATCGCGCCCATCGGCAGCGGCGAAGATTTCATCGGCGGTTTCGCGGTCACCTCCGGCCACGGCGAAGACGAACACATCAAGCGCTTCGAAGCGGAGAAAGACGATTACTCCGCCATCTTGCTGCGCGCGCTGGCCGACCGCTTGGCCGAAGCCTTCGCCGAACGGATGCATGAGCGCGTGCGCAAGGAGTTCTGGGGCTACGCGGCCGACGAGAATTTTTCCAACGCCGACCTCATCAAGGAGAAATATCGCGGCATCCGCCCCGCGCCGGGTTATCCCGCGCAGCCCGACCACACTGAGAAGGGCACGCTGTTCAAGCTGCTCGACGCGGAAGCCAAGGCCGGCATCAAGCTCACCGAGAGCTACGCCATGTGGCCGGGCTCGGCGGTAAGCGGCTTCTATTTCTCGCACCCTGCCAGCCGCTATTTCGGCACCGGCAAGATCGAACGCGACCAGGTGGAAGATTACGCGCGCCGCAAAGGCTGGGACATGGCCACCGCCGAACGCTGGCTGTCGCCCATTCTTAACTATGACCCGCGCGCGAAAGACGCGGCCTGATCTGTATTGAGCTTTCTTTTCCCGTCCTCTAGCTTCGAATTGGGGGTGGGCAATGAAATCTATAATTCCGGTAATCGCAGTTCTGTTCTGCATGGCTACAGCGGCTGAGGCCGATCCGTGCAAGCTGGTGCGGGAAACCGTTGTGGACATGCATGCGGACGACAATGGTCATGTCGCCGTCCCGGTTTCGATCAATGGTGAGAAGCTCGATTTCATCGTCGATACCGGAAGTTATGTCACGGCGCTTTCGAGCGAAACCGCTGATAAACTAGGTCTGCCGCGGCGTCCGCAAAACCATTCGGCGGAGACCGTATTCGGCGGCTTCCCCGTGACGCAATATGTGATGGCGGATCGTTTCATGATCGGAACGCTGACTGCCTATCGGGACAACTTCGCCGTCGTACCCAACGGCGCGCTAAGCGGCATCGATGGGTTGTTGGGTTCGGACATCCTGGCGGCGAACGACATAGATTTGGATTTCGCCGGCAACAAGTTTTCGATTTTTTCGCAAAGCCACTGTTATGGTGGCGTCGTCTACTGGACACAGGCGGGATTCGCGCAGATTCCGATCCGTCACAGTGCATGGCACGATATCGAACTGGACGCGTCAGTCGATGGCCAAGCAATGGACGCGGCGTTGGATACCGGTGCGCCCTTGTCTGTCATGAGCCTCGAATATGCCGAGCGGGCGTTCAATATCGACCCCAAAAGCCCCGACCTGAAAGCGTTGCCAGAGAATA
>DASXHQ010000141.1:0-7117 GCA_036488415.1 Rhizomicrobium sp. | reverse complement strand
GCATCATCAAGCACGCCAAGGCGCTTAACGCCTTCACCAACCCGCTGACGAACTCCTACAAGCGCCTCATCCCCGGCTTCGAAGCGCCGGTGCTGCTCGCGTATTCGTCGCGCAACCGTTCGGCGTCTTGCCGCATACCGTTCTCCGGTTCTCCCAACGGAAAGCGCATCGAAGTCCGCTTCCCCGATCCGGGCGCAAACCCGTATCTCGCTTACGCGGCGCTGTTGATGGCGGGCCTCGATGGCATCGAGAACAAGATCCATCCGGGCGATCCGATGGACAAGGATCTCTATGCCCTACCACCCGAAGAGCTGAAGGAAGTGCCGACTGTGTGCGGCTCGCTCCGCGAAGCGCTCGACAATCTCGACCGCAACCGCGCGTTCCTCAAAAAGGGCGGCGTGTTCTCGGACGACTTCATCGACAGCTGGCTCGAACTCAAGATGCAGGAAGTCTACGCCTTCGAGCACACCCCGCATCCGATCGAGTTCAAAATGTATTATTCGGTGTGAGTTTTCCTCCCCCGTTTACGGGGGAGGAGCTGAACGAAGTGAAGCGGAGGGGGCTCGCGCAATGGCGTCGGCCCCCTCTGACGTTTCACGCCTCCTCCCCCGTAAACGGGGGAGGAAAGTAACTACGCCGCCGCCGCTTCCGTCTTTTCCCGTGCGTCCACAGGCTTGCACGGCAGCACGACATAGGCGCGCGCGCCTCTGCCCTGCTCGCTTTCGAGCCACGCGCGTCCGCCATGCAGCTCGGTCAGGCCGCGTACGAGAGCTAGCCCCAGCCCCGTCCCACCACCTTGTCTGTCGTAACGATTGTCCACCTGGCTGAACGGCTTAAAGATCTTGTCCAGCTTGTCGCGCGGAATTCCGGGGCCGTTGTCCTCGACCATGATCTGGAAATCGCCGCTGCGCGAGCGCGAGGCGACGACACCGATGCGTCCGCCTTCCGGCGTGAACTTCACAGCGTTGGACACCAGGTTGATAAGAATCTGCTTGAGCGCGCGCTCGTCGGCGAACAGCTCCGGCGCATCGGGGCTGACCTCGATGACCAGTTCCTGGCGACGTTCGCGCGCCTTGACGGCGATGATCTTGAGCGCTGCTTCCAGCGTTTTCTTCGCTTCCAGCGGGCACGGTTCGATTTCCATGCGGCCGGCTTCGATCTTGGCCACGTCGAGAAGATCGTTGATGAGGCTAAGCAGGTGCGAACCCGAGGAATGGATGTCGCCTGCATATTCCTTGTAGCGCGGCGAACCGGCAGGCCCGAAGCATTCCTTCTCGATGATTTCCGAGAAACCGAGAATGGCATTCAGCGGCGTGCGCAGCTCGTGGCTCATGTTCGCGAGGAACGCCGTCTTGGAGGCGTTGGCGGTTTCCGCCTCGAAGCGCTTGCGCAGGGCTTCATCGCGCGCTTCTTCCAGCTCGCGCGCAAGGTCTTCCACCTCGAAGCGCAGACGGGAGTCTTCGTCCAGGCGGCGTGTCAGGCGGCGGCCATCGAAGAAAATCTGCATCGCGAAGGCCGGTACCAAAAGGCCGATGCCAAAATCGAGCCATGCCCCGGCAAACACGAAACGCAACGTACAGAGCGCCGTCAGCGGCACCAGCGCGGCGAGGAACATGTCCATGTGACTGGCGCGGCTGATGACGAGGCGCGAAAGAACGCCCACGCTGACCGCGATGATGAAGACGTGATTGATCAGGCTGCCGGGCTGCCACAGAATCCACGGCAGAAGACCCCACGCGGCGCTGATGCCGATCTGCGCGCCGATGAAGCGGGTGAACCAGGGCTGAAGGCGGATCGCGTCGCCATGCGCAAGCGTATCGCGCTGATAGACGGCGGTCAGGCGCGAGGCGGAAAACGCCACGATGCCGATAAGCACGGGCAAGGAGAGTGCGTAAACGAAAGACTGGTTTCCGAGCCATCCGAAGCTGGATGAGCCGACGAACGCCATGACAAGCGCCCAGGCCGGCGAGACGAAGCGGGCCGAATGAACGACTTCGGCAATCAGATCCAATTGCGATTTGAGGACGCGAACATCCGCGGTCCTTTGCACGCGCAATCGTTGACCGTAGCCCACGGCAAAACCCTGTTTAGCTTCCGCCCCCGGAAGAGCGCGGAAAGTATTGCAAACTGTGTCCTAAGAATTGCTTAGAAAGTCGCGCCATAATCAGGCAGTGGCGCGGCCGCGCGCCCGCAGGCCGGGCATATTTGCTACCGGAAAGTAAACATAGGCTTTGGTGCCCTGCCCGGTTTCGCTCTCGATCCACGCCTTGCCGCCATGAAGTTCCGCAAGGCCGCGTACCAAAGATAGGCCCAGACCCGTGCCACCGGCGTTGCGGTTGTAGCGGTTGTCCACCTGGTTGAACGGCGTGAAGACCTTGTCCAGCAATTCGGCGGAAATGCCGGGGCCGTTGTCGGTCACGCACAGCTCGAAGCCGCCATTCGACTTGCGGCCGGTTACGCCGATGCTGCCGCCTTCCTGCGTGAATTTGATGGCGTTACCGACCAGATTGATGATGATCTGCTTCATCGCCCGCTCGTCGGCATAGGGCATCGGCGCATCGTCGTCGATTTGGACCTCAAGCATCTGCTGGCGCTCGCGGGCGCGGCCGGCAACGACCTTCATCGCATCGTCGATGGCGTTGCGCGGATCGAGCACCACAGGGAACAATTCCATCTTGCCGGACTCGATCTTGGCGATGTCCAGAATGTCGTTGATGATGCTGAGCAGGTGGCTGCCTGACGCGTTGATGTCGTGCGCGTAGTCCTTGTAGCGCTTGGTGCCCACACCGCCGAGCCGTTCGTTGGCGATGATGTCGGAGAAGCCCAGGATCGCATTCAGCGGTGTGCGCAGCTCGTGACTCATATTCGCCAGGAACGTCGTCTTGGAAGCATTGGCGGCTTCGGCCTCGAAGCGCTTGCGAATGGCCTCGTCATGCGCTCGGCGCAGATCGACGGCCATGTCGTCATTCGCAAAGCGGGTGATCATCATGGCTTCGAAGCCGCGGATCACCAGCAGCGCCGATACCAGCGTATAGGCAAAGACGACAGGCAGGACGAATCCCATCGCGTGGGCGGCCACGCCATCGGACGTCAATGCTCGCAGCGAACCCAAGACAACGATCGGCAGCACCGCCGCGAGATAGATGCCCACATGCATGGTGCGCGACACCGCATATGCCCAGAGAAGGCCGATGAACGGCGCGATGACGAAAACATTGTTCGCGGCGTTGCCTTCCTTCCACAGCAGCCAGATCGTGGCGCCCCAGGTGACGCCGATATAAAACTGCATCAGGGTGAGAATGCGCAGCCAGGCGCGGGCATTGGACGAGTCACGCCGGTAGGCGCGATACAGAACCCCCGCGACAACGGCGTTGAAGACATGCAGCGCCATGACGAGTGTCAGGCGCGCGCCTGGAATGTCGCCGAAGGGTTCCGATGAGATCATGAAAGGAACGATCGTCAGGAATGCCCAGGTGGGGTTGACCCACATGCTCGTCGGCAAGCTGCCGCCAATGAATTCGAGCTTCGCGCGCAGAAGGCGCGGCTCGTCCCCTTGGGCGACCTTGACGCTCGGTATTCTTTGCGCGGTCATGCGACGCGAACGTCCCCAACGACGGCCAATTGCCGCCCCTTCGCGTCAAAGTCTAAGTAACGGGCGTTAAAAAAAGATGCTCTTGCGCCAAGTCGCGCGGCGCGGCATTCGTTTGCTTAACCGGCGTTTACCGCGAGTCGCCGAAGCGTTCCGTTTTGCAACAACATGAGCAGCATGGCCAAATCACACGATCTTTTTGAAAACACGCCGGCGCCTTCCAAGGGCTACACCGCCAAGGACATCGAGGTCCTCGAAGGGCTGGAACCGGTGCGCCGCCGTCCCGGCATGTATATCGGCGGCACCGACGTCAACGCCATGCATCATCTGGCGGCCGAAATTCTCGACAACGCGATGGACGAGGCCGTCGCGGGCCATGCCAGCCGCATCGAGATCGAGCTGGAAGACGGCGACGTCCTCATTGTCCGCGACAACGGGCGCGGCATGCCGGTCGATCCGCACCCAAAGTTCAAGAACAAATCGGCGCTGGAAGTCATCATGACGACGCTGCATGCGGGCGGAAAGTTCGGCGGCAAGGTTTATGACACGTCGGGCGGCCTGCACGGCGTGGGTTCATCCGTCGTGAATGCGCTGTCGGAGTGGACGGAAGTCGAAGTGTGGCGCGACCGTGAAGGCCACAAGATGCGCTTCGAACGCGGCAAAGCCATCGGCAAGCTCAAGAACATCGGCAGCGGCAACAAACGCGGCACCATCGTCTCCTTCCATCCCGACGAACAGATTTTCGGCAAGGATGTGCATTTCTCGCCGGCGCGGCTCTACCGGATGGCGCGCTCGAAGGCCTATCTCTTCCGCGGCGTGGAAATCCGCTGGAAATGCGCCCCCGATCTCATCAAGGACGAGACGCCCGCCGAAGACACGCTGAAATTCCCCGGCGGACTTCTCGATTTCCTCAAAAGCACCATCGAGAACAAGGACACCGTCACGCCGCGCTATTTCTTCGGCCGTCTGGAGAACAAGGACGGCAAGGGCGCGGTGGAATGGGCCGTGACCTGGGCGCCGGATGTCGATCCATTCCTTTCGTCTTATTGCAACACCATCCCCACGCCGATGGGCGGCACGCATGAGCAGGGCCTGCGCAACGCGCTCACCAAGGGCCTGCGCGCGCATGGCGAGCGCGCCAACAACAAGAAGACCTCGCTCATCACCACGGACGACGTGATGGAAGCCGCCTGCGGCGTACTTTCGGTCTTCATTCGCGAGCCGGAATTCCAGGGCCAGACGAAAGACAAGCTCTCGACGCCGGATGCGCAGCGTCTGGTCGAGAATGTGGTGAAGGATCACTTCGATCATTGGTTGGCGGAAAGTCCGGCGGATGCCGACCGGCTGCTGAACTTCGTGATCGAGGAAGCCGAGACGCGCCTGCGCCGCCGGTTGGAAAAAGAAGTCAGCCGCAAATCGGCGACACGCAAGCTGCGCCTGCCAGGCAAGCTGGCCGACTGCAGCAGCGACTCTCCGCAAGGCACCGAAATCTTCCTGGTCGAAGGCGACAGCGCCGGCGGCTCCGCCAAACAGGCGCGCGACCGCGCCACGCAGGCGATCCTGCCTTTGCGGGGAAAAATCCTGAACGTCGCGAGCGCCGCCGCGGGCAAGCTGGATCAGAACGCGGAGCTGGCGAACCTCGTGCTGGCGCTGGGCTGCGGCACCGGCACGAAATATCGCGACGAGGATTTGCGCTATGAGCGCGTCATCATCATGACCGACGCCGATGTGGACGGCGCGCATATCGCCTCGCTGCTGCTCACCTATTTTTATCGGGAGATGCCCCGCCTCATCGAAAAACGGCACCTCTATCTCGCCATGCCGCCGCTCTACCGCCTCTCACAGGGCGCGAAGACCGAATATGCGCGCGACGAGAAGCACCGCGACGAACTCTTGAAGACCGCCTTCAAAGCAAACGCGAAAGTGGAAATCTCCCGCTTCAAGGGCCTGGGCGAAATGCTGCCCGCGCAGCTCAAGGAAACGACGATGAAGCCGGGCCACCGCTCGCTCATCCGCGTGGAGATCGCCGACGACGCACGCAAGGACACCGAGCGCATGGTCGAACGCCTGATGGGCAAGAAGCCAGAGCTGCGCTTCCAGTTCATCCAGGAAAACGCCCAGTTCGCGGCAGCGGATGTGGATGTGTGAACCCCAACTTTCCTCCCCCGTTTACGGGGGAGGAGGCGCAAAGCGCCGGAGGGGGACAGCATCGCGGACTTACCCCCTCCGCCTCACATCGCTTCGCTCGTTCGGCACCTCCCCCGCGGGGAGGAAAATCACGGCACCTTCACTTCATTCGCCAAGATCACGCCGTCGCCGCTTTGCGATGGGAACGCCGTGTTGGGCCGTGTGGCTTTGATCTTGTCGCCGAATGCGGGCAAGCCGTAGCGCTGTTCGGCGAAGGCGAAGGTCAGCGGCGCGGTGCTGGCCAAGGTCAGCGTCACATCCATATCGCGGCAATCGGGGCTGGAGCATTCGACCATCGTATCGCCAGACCATCCTGCCGGCGGATCGTAATGCTGGCCGCGCGTGACAAAGCCGGTGAGCTTCGCCTCTTTCGGAATCCGGAACAGCATCGCGCTGGTATCGGCTGAGCCGTGCACGGCAACGCGCACCGTGCGTGTCAGCCCGGCCTTCGTGTCGCTGAGCAATGTCGCCGACGGCATCTGGAAGCTTGGGGCGCCGTTTGCGGGCGCGACATAGGCGCTGCCCATGCCAAGCCCGCCATAGGCGTCGTCCTTATAAGTGAAGCCGCCCGCCTTCTGCATGGAAGCGGGAACCGGCTCCGTACCTTTGGCCTTCCATGCCGACGCCGCGATCCAGTACGGCGCGTCCTGGCCCTTCTCGAAATAGATGATGTTCAGGCGCTGCGGGGATTCCGCGCTATAGGCGGGCTGTAGGCCCATCGCCACCGCGCAGCCGAGCGAAAGCACGGCGAATACCGCCGTCACCACGCGCCAGCTTCCGCTTCCCATCGGGCGCGCCGCCAGCAACGGCACCATCGTCATCAATCCGAACGCCGCCGGGATCGTGAACAACTCGTGCAGGCCGAGGCCCATCAGCGTTTCGCCGCTGCACACCAGCGCGATCCATATGATCATCGCGCCGAGTGCGCTGATGGCGATGGCGATCTGCCCCACCGTTCCATTCCATCCGCTTTTGGTGCTCGATGTGGCGAGCAGCAGAACCGCAGCAATGAGAGATGGGAATGTGAAGTAAGGCGAGATGCCCGGCAGCAAAGCGGCCGTGACGACGCCAAGCCCCGCCATCCACAGCCACGCCGAACTCACGGCGCCGCGCAGATCGGTAATGCGCGAGACGAGCAACGCCACCGCAAACACGCCAAAGCCCAGCGCCAGCCGCATCGCGATCGGATAGGCATACGTGGGATCGGGCTGGCCGGAAATGAGCTTGGCGATTTCCGCCGTGATGAAGCCCACCAGTACACAACCCACAATCAATGCCAGCGGCATGAGAAAGGCGAGGCCCGCGCCACGCCAGTTGACGGGTCCGGGGCGCGCGAACAGG
>DASXHQ010000103.1:0-16208 GCA_036488415.1 Rhizomicrobium sp. | reverse complement strand
ATCCCTCGGCCCATCTGCGCCTGTGTTACAAAGTAGCAGACGCAGAAACTCAGCAAGCTGCTCAATCTAAGCCGCCGTAATGACACTGTCAAGGCCGTTCCTACCATCAGGAAAATAGATAAACCGCGGATAGATACATGGCCTTCGATCTCACGCCCGAAAAGATGAACAGCTGGAATGAAGGTGGACTGCCTCACATGCTGGGCATCGCGGTCACGGATTGCGCGCCGGGCAGGGTGGCCGGCCGCCTGCCCGTGACCAAGCCGCTAATCGCCGGCAATGGCGCGCTCTGGGCGCCCGCCATCGTGGCGCTGGCCGATACGCTCTGCGCTTATGGCGTCTCGACAAAGTGGCCCGATGGCGCCAACGGCTTCACCACCGTCGAACTCAAATGCAATTTCATGGGCACGCTGAACGCCGGCGCGATCGCGGGCGAAGCCACGCTGCTGCATGGCGGCCGCACCACGCAAGTGTGGGATGCGAAGATCGTCAACGAAGACAGCGGCAAGCTGCTGGCAGCGTTCCGCTGCACGCAGATCATCCTTTATCCGAAAGCTTAGTTCACGCCGCTCGTCTTGCGGATAAACGCCGCCACGTTGTCGTGCAGCTGCTGCAGCGCGGGCAGGTGGACGTACACCATGTGGCCGGATTCGTAATAGTGAAACTCGATATTGCTGCGCAACTTTTCCGGAATCGGAAGGTGGCGCATTTCCATCCAGCCTTCGTAGTAGGGTGTGGAGATATCGAAATATCCGCCATTGACCATGACCTTCATGGTGGGATTTTGCTTCATCGCCGCGGCGAGATCGGGCAGCACGTTCGGCAGCTGAATGAGCGGTTTGCGCGCGCCGGGCGGCTGGTGCTTGTAGTCCCAGCTGCCATAGACGCCGGCTTCCGGCTTATATTCGAGTGCGCCCTTATAGCCCAGCGCGTTACGCACATAACCGTTGAACGCGGAGATATAGGCCGAGCCGATCGCCGAGCCTTGCGGATCGTAGTCGGCAGTCTTGCTGAGCGGATCCAAGGTCGGGCCCGTGAACCGCGTGTCCAGCGTTCCGGTTGTCAGGTCCTGCGGACCGAGCAATTCCTTTTGCAGAGCGCCATATTCGATCCGCAAATTCGATTTCAGCAGGTAATCGACGGGCAGGCCGGTATAAGCGTGCAACGTTGCGGCGATGGCCTTGCGTTGGCTCCAGTTCAGCCCGGCACCGCGCAAGAGCGCGAGCGCATAATCGGTGGTGGCAAAATGCTCCACTTTCAGCAGGAAGGGCCGCAGTTCCGCGGGCTGGTTCGGGATCTTGTGGTGATACCACGCCGTTGCCGCATAGGACGGCAGCGCGACGATATAAGGTTCATCGATCGACGGATTGAGCTCCGGATCGTCCGGCAACAGATCCCAGTTCAGGACGTCGGACAGCAGGATAACGCCATTCAGATCGATGCTGTCGTTCTGAAGTGCCAGCGACAGGCCCGCCGCGCGCATGGTGCCGTAACTTTCGCCGAACACATATTTGGGCGAGTTCCAGCGATTATATTTGCCGAGAAATTCCTGAATGAACGCGGCGAAGGCATGGATATCCTGATCGACGCCATAGAAATTCTTGTCGGCATCCTTGCCGCCGATCCGGCCAAAGCCTGTGCCGGGCATGTCGATGAACACCAGATCGCTGGTGTCGAGCAGGCTCTGGTCGTTGTTCACGATCGTGTAAGGCGCCGCCGGCGTGTGGGTGCCGTCATTGGTGAGCACGCGGCGCGGCCCGAACGCGCCCATGTGTAGCCAAACCGTCGCGGAACCTGGGCCGCCATTGAACAGGAAGGTAATCGGCCGCTTCGAGGCGTCAGCGCCATGCTTGAAATAAGCCACATAGGACATGCTGGCCTCGGCGGACGGATTTTTATCGTCGTCCTTGGTCGCGGCGTCGTTCCAGCCTTTGGGATGCACGACCAGTGTGCCGGTGACGGCATCGTAGGAGACCGAGCTGCCGCTGGCGGTGACGCTGCCGGTCGATTTGTATTCCGTCGGCTGAAAGTTCGGCGATGCGTCCGGCGCAGCACCGGCTTTCTTGGAATCGTCGGCATGGGCCACGTTGAAGACCACGGCAAGGGCCGCGGCGAGTACGAACGCACGTTTCATGGAAGATATGTCCAGTCTGGAACCGAGTCAGGGATTTTGGGTTCCGGGACCATATCGGCTTGCGGCGCTCCGGCAACCGTGATGCAATTTCCCATAATATAGATTATACGAAGTTTGGATATGCGCGCCGACGTGTGGGCCTCTGATCAATACACCGCCTCGCCCAGAAAATTCCCCATCGGGCTATAGCGGCACACCAGAACGTCAGTGCCGCGTGCGGTCGCAAGCGCGCAGCCGATCGACGTCGTGTTGCGCCAGATCATCTGGGTGTAGTGCCCGATGGGATGACCATCCACCACACTGCCTTTGAATGTGCCCGCGCTGAAATAGCGCTTTTCGGCGGCCCACATGGCGACCATCTGTTCGAGCGAATAACCGCCCGCCGTGCCTTCCCAGAGATTTTCGCCTTCTTCGCTGCGCGTGGTGGCGTCCGCATGCTCGAACGTGCCGGTGTCGGCCAGATGCTTCGCCCACACCGCCGCATTCGCCGCCAAACCTTCGTCCCATCTCAATGGCGGAATGTTCAGCGCCGCGCGTTCGGAATTGTGCGCGGCCAGAATCCGCATGGCGAAATCGCCCTCGGCCTGTGCCGGCACGGATAGAAGCAACGCCGCCAACACGGAAACCGCGATCTTCATATTGCCCTCCAGCCTGCCCGACTATCTCATGGATTTGGCTTGCACCGGACCTTGGGGACGGCTCCACACCCGCAATGTCGATGGAAAACGTGACAAATGGTTGAGAACCGGCATTTCAGCCCCGCCGAAGCGGCGCGCCGTCTGGGCGTGAGCGTGAAGGCACTGCGCGTCTATGAGCAACGCGGACTTATAAAGCCGCTGCGTTCGCAGACGGACTGGCGTGCCTATGGTCCGGACGAGATGGCGCGGCTGCATCAGGTGCTGGCGCTGAAACGACTGGGTCTTCCGCTGGCGCGGATTGCCGAGCTTCTGGCTGGCAAGGCATCCACGTTGGCGTCCGTTCTGGCGCTGCAGGAGGAGGTTCTGGCGGCCGAGGGTGCGCGGGTGGAGCGTGCCCTCACCCTCGTCCGCGCCGCACGGACCCGGCTGGCGGCCGGCGAAGCGCTTTCGATCGACGATCTGGCAACACTGACCAAGGAGACGACGATGAGCACCAAACCAACACCGGAGGAGATGAAGAAGATCTTCGATCCCCATGTGCAGAAACATTTTTCTCAGGCCGAGATCGATGAGACGGCCAAGCGGCCTTTCGATCCGGCCTACACCCAGAAAGCCTGGGACGATCTGATCGCCGAGGCCAAGGCGCTGATGGCGCGCGGCGAAGCAGTGGATGCGCCCGCCACGCTGGATGCGGCCAAGCGGTGGCGCGCGATGGTCCAGATGTTCACCCAGGGCGATCCCGACACCGAAAAACGCGTGGGCCAGGTCTGGCAGTCCGCCTTCGCAGACCCGAAAGCCGCGCCCAAGCTGCCGATGGGACCGGAGGTTTTCACCTTCATGGGTCAGGCCATGACCAAGCTGAAGGAAAGAGGCGAATAGCGAAATCGCGAATGGCGAATAGGGATCGGGCGGGCTTGTTCCCCCATTCGCTATTCGCTACTCGCTGTTCGCATGGCCAATGAGATTGCCACCCTCCTCGACATCATGCGCCGCTTGCGCGACCCCAACGGTGGCTGCCCGTGGGACCTGGAGCAGGATTTTGCGAGCATCGCGCCCTACACGATTGAAGAAGCTTACGAAGTCGCCGGCGCGATCGAGGATGAGAACTGGCCCGAGCTGAAGGACGAGCTGGGCGATCTGCTGCTGCAGGTGGTGTTCCATGCGCGCATGGCGGAGGAGAAAAAGCTCTTCGATTTCGCCGATGTTGTCGCCGCCATCAACGACAAGATGATCCGCCGCCACCCGCATGTTTTTGCGTCGGGGGCGGCAGTGGAGAACGCCCATGCACAAACTGTTGCGTGGGAGGAGCACAAGAAAAAGGAGCGCGCCGCGAAGGCCGCCGCGGGCGGGAGCCTGCTCGACGACGTGCCGCGCGCCCTGCCCGCGCTGCTGCGTGCGCTGAAACTTCAAAAGCGCGCCGCAAGCGTCGGGTTCGATTGGGATAACGCCGCCAAGGTGGTCGAAAAGATCGCCGAAGAGGCCCACGAGATCGTGGAAGCCCGCGATATGGCCCCGGAAAAGCTGGAAGAAGAAGTCGGCGATCTGCTCTTCGCCGTGGCGAACTTGGCGCGCCACCTGAAAGTCGATCCCGAAAGCGCCCTGCGCGCTGCCAATGCCAAATTCGTGCGCCGTTTCAAAGTCATCGAAGCCGAACTTGCGAGGCAAGGTAAGGCGCCGGACGAGGCCTCGCTCGATGAGATGGAAGCGATCTGGCAATCCGCGAAGCTGGCGGAACGCGGCTAAGCGCGCGCTTCTTCCGGTTTCAGCTTGGCGCCATAGCGGTGACGGAAGCGGTCGGCCTCCTGCGGGTCGGCGCTCACGGACAGCACCAGCGAATTCGCCCGGTCTTTCCGGGACGTGACCCGGCCATGCGCGTGGGCCCAAGCCAGCCCTGCGCCGTCGGATGGGTCGAGGGTGAGGCGGAAGCGGACTTCGCTTTTGCCGAGCGCGTTCTCGATCCGCGCCAGCAGATCGGGCACGCCGTCGTCGTCGATGGCGGAAATCGCGACCGCCGACTTGCGGCCATTGTGGGAGAGCAGCCCTTCCCGTTCTTCGGGATCGAGCAGGTCGATCTTGTTCAGCACCTCGATGATCGGCCGCTCGCCGTCGGTTTCGATGCCCAGTTCGTCCAGCACGTCTTCCACATCACGCTTCTGGGCCTCGGTCTCGTCATGCGCGGCATCGCGGATGTGCAGGATGACGTCCGCCTCCAGCACCTCCTCCAAGGTGGCGCGGAAGGCGGCGACGAGTTCATGCGGCAGATCGGAGATGAAACCCACCGTATCGGACAGGATCACGCGGCGGCCGTTCGGCAATCGAAGCCCGCGCATGGTGGGATCGAGCGTGGCGAACAACAGGTCTTTCGCCATGACTTCCGAATTGGTGAGCTTGTTGAACAGCGTGGACTTGCCAGCATTGGTGTAGCCGACCAGCGCAACGATGGGGTACGGCACCTTCTTGCGCGCCGAGCGATGCAGCCCGCGCGTGCGCTTCACCTCTTCGATTTCCTTGCGGATTTTCGCGAGGCGTTCGCCGATCAAGCGACGGTCGGTTTCGATCTGGGTTTCGCCCGGACCGCCGAGGAAGCCGAAGCCGCCGCGTTGCCGCTCCAAGTGGGTCCAGGACCGCACCAGCCGCGAGCGCTGATAAGTGAGATGCGCGAACTCCACCTGCAAGTGGCCTTCCCGCGTTTGCGCCCGCTCGCCAAAGATTTCGAGGATCAGCGCGGTGCGGTCCAGAACCTTCGCGTTCCACGCCTTCTCCAGATTGCGCTGCTGCACCGGCGACAGTTGGGCGTTGACGATGATGACTTCCGGCTCCAGCGCGCGCGCCTCAGCGGCAATCTCTTCGACCTTGCCGGAGCCGATCAATGTGCCGGGCGCCGGACGCGACAGCGGCACTATCAGGCTGGAAATGACATCGAGCCCGATGGCTGCGGTCAATCCGATGGCTTCGTCGAGACGCGCTTCCGCATCGCGCAGTTCGTAACGGTCACGCTGCTTGCGCTCGACGTGGATGACGAACGCGCCGGTTCGTTTGACTTCCGGAACCTGAAAGCGGGTTTTGCTCAGGCGGTTTCCATCGCGGGCGCGGTTTCCTGCTCCATCAACTGGATCGGGCCCAGCGGCATCACCGTCGAGATGGCGTGCTTGTACACCAGCTGTGCCTGCCCATCCCGGCGAAGAAGAACGCAGAAATTGTCGAACCAAGTGATGTTCCCTTGAAGCTTCACGCCGTTGACGAGAAAGATCGTCACCGCCGATTTGCTCTTGCGTACCGCGTTTAGAAAAGTGTCCTGCAGATTTTGTTGTTTTTCGCTCATTGCCGACACGCTTTTTTCTTCTTTTTGTTCGCCCCAGCCCACCCGGAGCGACTCTCAGTATAAGGCCAAATGCTGCAATCGCGAAGGGCTGCAGCCTCAGGTAGCAGAAGCCAGTTTTTCCGCCCTGCGGGCGTAGAGCTCCTGCAAGCGGCGGGTGACAGGGCCCGGTTTTCCGTCCCCGATTTTGTGGCCGTCGATGGAAATGATGGCCGTAGCCCCCAATGTAGCCGCGGTCATAAAGGCCTCTTTCGCCGCCAGCGCTTCGGCCAGCGTGAATTTGCGCTCGACGATGGCGATCTGCGCCTCCGCGGCCGCGTCCAAGATTTCCCGGCGAGTCACGCCCGGCAGGATCGCGTTGGATAGATCGCGGGTGACGATATAGCCGTCCTTGTCCACGACCCATGCGCTGGTCGAGCTACCTTCCGTGATGAAGCCATCCCGGTCGATCAGCCAAGCCTCAAAGGCCCCCGCGTTGCGCGCGTCGGTTTTCGCCAGAATGTTGGGGAGAAGTGCGGTCGACTTGATGTCGCAACGCGCCCAGCGCTGATCGGGCCGCGTGATCACCGCAACGCCCTGCTCCCGGCGTTTGTCGTTGGCGAGCCGACTTATCGGCCGTGCCGTCATGATCAACGTCGGGCGCGATGCTGATGCTGGGATCGCATGATCGCGGCGATAGGCACCGCGCGTCACCTGCATATAGATCAGGCCGTCGGTGACGCGATTGCGGCGTGCCATCTCGCGGACGACGAGCTTGAGCGGCTCGCGCTCCATCGGCATCGCCATGCCGATCTCGCCGACGCTGCGTTCCAGGCGATCCAGATGATGCTCTTCGTCGAAAATCTTGCCGCCGATGACGCCGACCACTTCGTAGATCCCGTCCGCGAACTGCAGCGCACGATCTTCGATGTGAACGCCCGCTTGCGCGAGCGGCAGATAGCGGCCGTTCACATAAGCCACCCGGCCCACAGGCATCTTTGTGGCCCAACCATGAAAACGTGGGGCGGTCATGCGTTGAAGGTCTGCTCGCGGCCCGTCGGCCCCACACCCAGCGACTTCAGCTTGCGATGCAGCGCCGAACGCTCCATGCCGATGAAGGACGCGGTGCGCGAGATATTGCCGCCGAAGCGGTTAATCTGCGCCAGCAGATATTCGCGCTCGAAAATCTCGCGCGCTTCACGCAGCGGCAGCGAAATCACCAGATCGCCGCGGCCGCCATTGTTCCAGGACGCGCTCGAGCCCAGATCAGCGGGCAGAAGATCGGCGGAAATCACTTGCGCCGCGTCGTCCGTTGCCAGAATCAGCAGACGTTCCACGATGTTGCGCAGCTGGCGCACATTGCCCGGCCAGCTATGTGCTTGCAGAACGGCCATCGCGTCCTCTCCGATTTCACGCACGGGAAGGCCCGACGTTGCCGACAAGCGCTTCATGAAATGCATCACCAGCATCGGAATATCGTCGCGGCGTTCGGACAGCGCGGGTGAGCGGATCGGCACGACGTTCAGGCGATGATAGAGGTCCTCGCGGAAACGGCCTTCGGTGATTTCGATCCGCAGATCGGCGGTCGTGGAAGAGACGATGCGGGCATCGACCTGCACGCGCGTGCTGCCACCAACGCGCTGGAATGTCTGCTCGACCAGGACGCGCAGGATCTTGCCCTGCGTTTCCATCGGCATGTCCGCGATCTCATCGAGGAACAGCGTGCCGTTATGCGCAAGCTCGAAAAGGCCGATCTTCTTCGGTCCTTCGTTTGTTTCTTCACCAAAGAGTTCGGTTTCGATCCGGTCCGGCTCCATCGTCGCGCAATTGATGGCGACGAAGGCGTTGCCAGCGCGGCGCGAATTGGCGTGAATCAGCCGCGCGATGACTTCCTTACCCGAACCCGCCGCGCCGGTGATGAGCACACGGCTTCCCGTCGGCGCGATCTTGTCGATTTGCTGGCGCACCTGGGACACGGCTGAGGACGAACCGATCAGTTCGGAGTCGTCACCGGCTTTCAGCTTAAGCTCCTGCACCTCGCGTCGCAGACGCGCTGCTTCCAGCGCGCGGTGGGCGACATGGACCAGCCGGTCGGCCTTGAATGGTTTTTCGATGAAATCGTAGGCGCCCTTCTTGATCGAAGAGACGGCGGTTTCGATGGTGCCGTGACCGCTGATCATCACGACTGGCATATCGGGATAATCGCGCTTCACCTGTTCGAGAATCTGGATGCCGTCGAGCTTGCTGCCCTGTAGCCAAATGTCCAGAATCAGAAGCTGCGGCCGGCGCAGCCGCAATGCGGCCAGCGCGGAATCGCTATCGGCGGCGACCCGGGTTTCATATCCCTCATCGCCGAGGATGCCGGCAATCAGGTCGCGAATATCCTCTTCGTCGTCGACGACGAGGACTTCAGGCGCGATTAAAGATCCGTTCTTGCTCATTCCCCACATCCGTTTTTTCTACGCCGGTTTCACGAACAGTCTTCTGCTTCAATGGCAGCGCCATGAAAACTTCGGCGCCGGTCTGGTCGTCAGCACGGTCAGAGATCGTCAGTTCCCCGCCGTGGTCTTCAAAAATCTTGCGAACGATGGCAAGGCCCAGACCCGTGCCCTTCGCGCGCGTCGTCACATAGGGCTCCGTCAGCCGGTGCTTGTGCTCCGGCGGCAAGCCCACGCCATTGTCGATCACGCGCAGGATCACGCGGTCGTCGGACGGTTCGGCGCGAATCTCAATCGACCCCGGCGTATCGTCGCCTTTGGCAACACGCGATTCGATGGACTCACCTGCATTCTTCAGAACATTCGTCAGCGCCTGCGAAACCAGGCGCCCGTCGCACACGACATGCAGCATGTCGACGGGCATCTTCGCGGTATAGGTGATCTGCGGATTGCCCTCGCGCTGAAGGAACACAGCCTGTTGCACAAGCTCCTGCACGATCTCGCGCCGCATGACCGGTTGTGGCATGCGCGCGAAGGAGGAGAATTCATCCACCATCCGGCCGATGTCGCCGACCTGGCGCACGATGGTGTCGACGCACTGATTGAAGATTTCCGGATCGGTGGTGACTTCCTTGGCGTATTTGCGCTTCAGACGCTCTGCCGAAAGCTGGATCGGGGTCAGAGGGTTCTTGATCTCGTGCGCAATACGCCGCGCCACGTCGGCCCAGGCCGCCGTGCGCTGCGCCGAAACCAGATCGGTGATGTCGTCGAAGGTGACGACGAAGCCCGCATCGCCCCGCTCGCTGTCGACCTGAACGCTGAGGCTGCGCGTCTTGCCGCCCCGCTTCACGTTCGCCTCGCCGCTCGCGCGGCCGACAGGCTCATTGACCGCTTTGCGGATCAGTGCGGCGAGCTCAGGTATGGCGGCGGAATAGTGCTGTCCTTGGATCTCATGCGGCGCGATATCGAGCAGCCGTTCCGCGGCGCGATTGAGAAGCGTGACGTGGCCCTCATTGTCGAGGCCCACCACGCCCGCGCTCACACCCGCCAGCACCGCTTCGGTAAAGCGACGGCGCATGTCGATCTGGTGGCTGGCTTCCATCAATTCCGAACGCTGCGCGCGCAATTGGGACGTCATGCGATTGAACGCATGGCCGAGCACGCCGACTTCGTCATCATCGCGCTCCACGGCCACTTGCGCGCGAAGATCACCCGCCGACACGCGCTCGGCCGCGCCGATGAGTTGCGAAATCGGGCGGACCAGACGATTGGCGGCCCACAAACCCATCCATACCGCGGCCAGCAGCATCAGGACGGAGACCATGCCGTACAATTCCGCGAAGATGATCTGCATGCCCGCGCGGTTCCGCTCCATGAGCTTATATTGCGCAGACGCTGCGGCGGTGCGCTGGTAGTAGGTGAGCACGGTCGGATCGACTTTGCGCACGATCAACAGATAGGCGTCGTTCAGCGCCTGCATGCGGATCAGCGCGCGCACGACACCGAGTTTCGAATTCGCGTCGATGACGATCTTGCCGCCTTCGGCCTGCGTGAAATCGGATGACGCCGGAGTCTTGGTATCGGCGATGCCCTGCTCTTTTGTGCTGCCGAGGACGGTGCCGTGCGAGTCGAAAATATAAGCCGCCTGCAATCCGCGGTCACGCGCCATGTCCTGAAGCTGCGCAAAAAGGAAGTCCGTTTTTACATGGCGATTTTCGTCGAACAGCCTCGGATCCTGCTGGATGCCGCTGGCGATAGTGAGCGCGTCGGTGGTGATAGAGTTTTCATGCTCCTTCACATAACGCTCCGCGACCGCAATCGAGTTGTCGATGGCGCTTTGCACGCGCGGCGCGAACCATTGTTCGATGCCCAGATTGAGTGTGAGCACCGCGAACACCGCGACAAAGATGGCGGGTATGACGGCGATCATGCTGAACATCGCGACCAGGCGCACATGCAGCCGCGCGCCAGCTGATCCGGATTTGCGCTCGCTCCACAGCCGCGTCAGACGCCACGCGATCAGCGCGCCCAGCGACAGCACGAGCGCAAGGTTGACCAATAGCAGCGCCAGCATGACCGAGGAGGTGGGGGTGTAGGCGACGCCGCCGGTGACAATGCCGTAGGTCAGGACGCCCGAGGCAATAACGAGAAGCGCCACGCCAAAGGCTGCCAGCGACGGGCGCGACACCGAGCGAAACATGCCCAGCAGCCCGCCGGGCAATGGCGCTTCTATAGTATTGGTCGTCGCCATCCACACCCTTCACGCAGCCGCCAGCCGACGCTAAGTGCCGGTCAGCATTTGGGATTAGGCGGACAGTGTAGCGATGCCACAGGCTGTTGCAAGAATGCCGCGCTGTAAAAGCGCAACGGGGTTAAAGGCCTAGTCCGGCCTGAGCCCGCGGACCACGTCGAGGCCGAGATCGCGGATTTTCTTGCGCAGGGTGTTCCGGTTCAGGCCCAAAAGGTGCGCCGCCCGGATCTGGTTGCCCCGCGTTGCAGCCAGACAAATAGAAATCAGTGGGCGCTCCAGCTCTTGCAGCATCCGGTCATAAACGCCGGGCGGGGGAAGCCGCTCGCCATGTTCGGCAAAGTATTGCGTGAGGTGATGTTCCACCGCTGCGGACAATGACGCGGCGTGTTCCGTGTCTCCCGCCGAACTGGAGCGCGGTGGTTCTTTCAACTCGGCGGCGATGGCCGATTCAGGAATCGTCTCGCCCGCGTGCAGCACCGCGAGCCGGCGGATAAGATTCTCCAGCTCGCGCACATTGCCCGGCCAGCGATATTGGCGAAGCAATTGCAGCGCACCGGCATCCAGATATTTCGGCGGCAGCCCCTCTTCTTCGGCCTTGCGCAGGAAGTGGCGCACGAGATCGGGAATGTCCTCAACGCGCTCGCGCAGTGGCGGCAAACGCAACGGCACCACGTTCAGCCGATAGTACAAATCCTCACGGAACAGGCCTTGCTGGATGAGTTGGCGCAGCTCACGGTTGGTGGCCGCAATGATGCGGACATCGGTTTTGATCGGGATGCGGCCGCCGACGGTTGTGTATTCGCCCTGCTGCAATACGCGTAGCAGCCGCGTCTGCGCTTCCAGCGGCATATCGCCGATCTCGTCGAGGAACAGCGTGCCGCCTTCGGCCTGCTCGAAACGGCCGATACCGCGGTTGGTGGCGCCCGTGAACGCGCCGCGCTCGTGGCCAAACAATTCGCTTTCGACGAGTTCCTTGGGGATCGCAGCCATGTTCACGGCCACGAACGGGCCGGTGCGCCGGCGTCCGTAATCGTGCAATGCCTTCGCAACGAGCTCTTTGCCCGTACCGGACTCGCCCACGATCATCACGGTGAGATCGGTCTGCGTGAGCCGGGCAATGACGCGGTAGATTTCTTGCATCGCAGGCGAGCGGCCAATGAGCGGCAACCGCTCCTCTTCGCTCTCGGCGGGTTGCGCCGATTGCGTCTGTCCTTGTGGCGTGGCCAGCGCGCGCTGCACCAGCGCGGTCAACTCCTTCAGGTCGAACGGCTTGGGAAGGTAATCGAAGGCACCGCGTTCCGCCGCTGTGATGGCCGTGAGGATCGTGTTCTGCGCGCTCATCACGACAACCGGCAGATCGGGCCGCAAGCGCTTGATGCGCGGCAGAAGATTGAATCCGCTCTCGTCGGGCAGCACCACGTCGGTGATCACAAGACTGCCCTCGCCTTGCGACACCCAACGCCAAAGGCCCGCCGCGGTTGCGGTCGTGCGCACATCATAGCCCGCGCGGCCGAGCGCCTGATGCAGCACGGTGCGGATCGCGGCATCGTCGTCGGCAATGAGGATCGTTCCCGCCGGCATGCTCAGCCTCCACCTTCTGCTTTGGGCAACAACACGCGAAACACCGTTCGTCCCGCGGAGGAGTCACACTCCACCACGCCGCCGTGGTCGCCGATGATCTTGGCGACCAGCGCGAGGCCCAGCCCGCTGCCACGCGGCTTGGTCGTAACAAACGGATCGAAAATATAGGGCAGCAGATCGGCGGGAACGCCGGAGCCATTGTCCCGTACCGTGACTTCCAAAGGGACACTGAGCCGCGCGCCCGACGTACCCGCGCCGACGCGCATGCCGGGCCGGTATCCCGTCGTCAACGTGATCTCGCCGCCGCTTTCGGGCAGCGCGTCGCTCGCATTGCGCACGAGATTTAGAAAAACCTGGATGAGCTGATCCTTGTCGCCGAGGACAAAGGGCAATGACGGATCGAACACTTCAGAGAATGTGACGTGCTTGGCGAAACTCGTCTGTGCCACCTGCCGCGCCCGTCCCAGCACTTCGTGGATATTCACGGGCGAGCGCGTAAAGGCTCGGCGATCGCCGAAGGACTCCATCCGGTCGATCAACTCGCGGATACGATCGGTCTCATCGCAGATCAATTGCGTGAGGCTGCGATCCGCGGGTTGCACGGCCTCTTCCAGCAATTGCGCTGCGCCGCGAATGCCGGCCAACGGATTCTTGATCTCATGCGCCAGCACCGCCGCCATGCCGTGCAGCGAGCGCACCGCGCCGCGATGTAAAAGCTGCCGGTCGAGGCGTTGCGCGAGACTTCTTTCATGCAGCGTGATGACGACGTTGCCGTCCCTGTCTCCCGCCGGGGTGACGACAACGTCTGCCGTTCGCTCGCCGCCTTTGGGCGTCGCCAGATCGACATCACGCTCGCCCACAGACGCATCGCGCTCCTGCGCTTGGGAGATGAGTTGGAGAATCGGGCTGCCGAACGGCACAAGCTCGTCCAGCCGCTGGCGCGTGATCAGGCCCGCGCCAACCGCGAAGAATTGCTCGGCCGCCGGATTGACCGCTAGCACGTGCAAATCCTGTCCGACGAGCAGGACAGGCATGGGCAGAACGGCGAATATCTGGCTGGCGCCAGGCCGCTCCAATTCGGTAGCTTCTTGTTTCGCGCTCACAATTGCCTACAAATCAGGCAGATCATCCACTGGCCTACATTCTAGGCATTGACGAATAGTCAGCGCAAGGCGGGTTTAGTGAGGCGCGTTGACCCTGCCCCGCCAGCCAAGCAGTTTGATGACATGCTTCGCATCGCTCTTCTGATTGTCGCCGCGGGCGCGGGAACCCGCGCGGGCGGCCCCACTCCCAAGCAGTACCAAAAGCTTGGCGGCATTTCTGTGCTGCGACGTTCTATTGACGCGTTCGCGAGCGTACCCGGAATCGAATTCGTGCAGATCGTCGTGGGACCCGAACATGAAGAGCTTTTCCGCGACAGCGTTCGCGGGCTCGATCTCCTAACACCCGTCGCCGGCGGCGATACACGCCGGCATTCGGTCTTTCATGGATTGCATGCGCTGTCGGTGCATCGACCCGATGCGGTTCTGATCCACGATGCAGCGCGGCCCTTAGTGTCTCGTGCACTGATCGCGCGGGTGATCGCGGCGCTGGAAAACGGCGCCGATGCCGCGATCCCGCTTTTGCCGGTTGCCGACACGCTCAAAACCGAAAGCGATGGCCATTGGAAAACCATTCCGCGCGATGGACTGTTGCGTGCCCAGACACCGCAAGGCTTTCGCTTCGACGCGATCTTCGCCGCCCATCGCAAATTCGCGAACCAGGAAGTCACCGATGACATGGCAATGGCGGAACTGGCAGGCCTGAAGATCGTTGCTGTCCTGGGCGAAGAGCAAAATCTGAAAATCACCACACAGAACGATATGGCATTCGCGGAACGCCTTCTTTCCGACGCATCGGAATACCGCACTGGCATGGGCTTCGATGCGCACCGTTTCGTGCCCGGCGATCATGTCTGGCTATGCGGCGTGAAGATCGCGCATGACAAAGCGCTGGAAGGCCACTCCGATGCCGATGCCGGATTGCACGCGTTGACCGACGCAATCCTCGGCGCGATTGGCGCGGGCGATATCGGCCAGCATTTCCCACCCAGCGATCCCAAATGGCGCGGCGCAAATTCCACGCAATTCCTCGAACACGCGATGGTGCTCATGCGCGCGGAGCGTGGAATGCTGATGAATGCAGATGTGACGTTGATCTGCGAGCGGCCCAAGATCGGTCCGCATCGCGAGGCCATGCGCGCCCGTATCGCTGAGATAGCAGGCGCGGACGTTTCGCGCATCAGCGTGAAGGCCACCACGACCGAAGGCATGGGCTTCACGGGACGCAACGAAGGGCTTGCAGCCCAAGCAATCGTGGCAATCAGGATGGCGCGATGAACAACGAACTTACGCTGCGCTTCGCGACGCATATCGCCACCGTGCTGGGGGTCGGCCGCAGCCCCGCCGCACCCGGAACAGCGGGGAGCATTGTCGCCCTTCCCTTCGCATGGCTGATCGCCGCGACGTGGGGCCGCTTTGCGCTGATGTTCGCGGCCATTCTCGTGTTGGGCATCGGCGCGTGGGCTTGCGAGATCTATGCGCAGAAGGCTGGAAAACCGGACCCTTCGGAATGCGTGATCGACGAAGTGGCGGGGCAATGGATCATCTGCGCCTTCGCGCCGCTATCCATCGCCGCCTATTTCCTGGCCTTCATTCTGTTTCGCATCTTCGACATCGTGAAGCCGTGGCCGATCCGGATCGTGGAGCGGCGCGTACCCGGCGGATTGGGCATCATGGCGGACGATGTGGTGGCGGCATTGATGGGGAGTATCGTCCTCGTGGTGCTCGGCCATCTGGGAGTGTTCTGATGTTCTCGCCGCCGCTGCTTCGCCTGGCCGAAATGGTGCTGATGCAGGCGCGCGAACAGAAACTGCGCATCGCGACGGCGGAAAGCTGCACCGGCGGATTGATCGCGGGGCTTCTCACCGAGATCCCGGGCTCATCCGACGTGTTCGATCGCGCCTTCGTCACCTATTCCAATCGCGCCAAGCAGGACATGCTGAATGTACCCGGCGATCTCATCGCCGATATGGGCGCCGTGTCGGAGCCCGTGGCGCGCATGATGGCGGAAGGCGCGGTGGAGAATTCGAACGCGCATGTCGCCGTGGCCGTCACGGGCGTCGCCGGGCCGGGTGGCGGCACACCGCTCAAGCCGGTGGGCCTCGTACATATCGCCGCTTGCCGGGAACGCCGCTCGATCATCCACGAAGCACACCGCTTCGGCGACATTGGTCGCAGCGAGATACGGATGAAAACCGTCGAAGCCGCGCTGGAACTGCTACAGCGCCTTTTCTGAGAGCTTCCGCGCACGCTCTTCGAATGCGCTCGTCATTTGCGTGACCACGAGGCCAAAGGCGCCGCCTGCAACGGCGGTGAGCAGCTTGCTTTTGAATTCGAAGCGAATCGAGAACTCGACACGGCAGCCCGCGCCTTCCGGTGTGAAGTGCCAATGATTCTCCAGCTCGCGGAACACGCCCTCAATTTGCGTGACGTCGATGGTGTGGGCTTTGGGATCGAGTACCACGCGGCTTTTGTAGCGCTCGCGCAGGGCGCGGAAGCCGACGACGGTTTCCGCCGTCAGAACTTCGCCCTCGCCCAACGGTTCGCGCCTCAGGACGCGCAAGCTGACCGTCCACGGCACGAATTCCGGATAGCGCTCCACATCTGCCACGATCGCGTACATGCGGTCGGCGGAATACGGGACGACGCGGGATTCGGAGTGGAAAGTCACAATCACCTCCCCCTTGTGGGGAGGTCGGAGAGCGAAGCGATCCGGGTGGGGGGACACATGTTTGGCATAACTCCCCCCACCCGAAAATCTCTTCGCT
>DASXHQ010000100.1:0-4875 GCA_036488415.1 Rhizomicrobium sp. | reverse complement strand
CGCAACACCACCGAGGTCGGCTGCGGGGTTGTGGATAACGGCGCGACCGATTTCCTCGTCTGCTGGTACAATCCCCGGGGCAACTCCGTCGGCCAGAGCCCGTACTAGGGCGCCAGCGCGAACAATCCGGCGGCAGCCCCCGGGCGCCCGGATCGGCAGATTTCCAATTGGATGAACGAGATGGTCGGAGAGAGAGGATTCGAACCTCCGGCCCCCACGTCCCGAACGTGGTGCTCTACCAGGCTGAGCTACTCTCCGAAATTCCCGGGAAGGGCGCCCTTATATAGAGGGGTTTTCGGGGCCGCAACCGAGGTGTTTTGCCCTGTTTAAGACCGGCTGCGGGGCGGAAACACCATCCAGACCGCAAAAAAATGCCGCAGGCGAACTTCGTACGCTACCGGACGATCCGGCCGAGCTTGGCGCATAAGGGCAATTCACGAGCGTCAAAGCCGGACGGGCGGGCGATGTGCTAGTCACCGCGCATGATCCTCGTCGGCCAATATGATTCCCCCTACACCCGCCGCGTCGCTATCTCGTTGATGGTGCTGGGCATCGCCTACGAAAATGATAGGCGTTCGGTGTTCGGCGATTTCGACTCCATGCGGACGACCAATCCGCTGGGGCGCATTCCGTCGCTCATTCTCGACAATCGTGAGACACTGATCGACAGCGCCGCCATTCTCGATCACATCGACGAAACGGTGGGACCGGAGCGCGCGTTGCTGCCGCACGCGGGCAAACCGCGGCGCGAGGCTTTGCAACGTATCGCGCTCGCCAATGGCGCGGTGGATAAGATCGGCGGCGGCGTGAATTACGAAACGCTGATCCGGCCGTCGCGCTATCGCTGGCCGGAATGGATCGAGCGCTGCAAAACGCAAGGGCTCGGCGCGCTGGCGGCGCTGGAGGCGTTGGACTGGCCGGATGCACCCATCGATCAGGCGCAGATCACCACCGCCTGCGCTTTCGACTACATACAAGTCACCATCCCGGAACTCGCGCCGGCGGGCCGATTTCCCAAGCTCAATGCGTTTTCGAACCGGCTGCGTGCGCGGCCGGAATTCCAGGCAACGAGTTTCTCGGACTACGCGGTGCCGAAAGCGAATTGACCGTAGCATTTATTACAAATCCGGAACAATCTGGCTGGCAGCGAATTACTGCTTGTAGGGGGCGAAATCGGCCGGAGAATTGTTCATGCGAAATCTTCTTTTCGGAATTGCCACGGCGGTCTTGATGTCGGCCGCGCCGGTCGCCACAGGTGCCGCGCAGCCCATGGCGAACTTCAATGCAGCCTCAGTCAATGACGGCGTTTATCACCCCGGCATCGATCCGGCCACCGCAAGCCCAGTCCAGCTATTTGTTTATCTGGGCCGTCATTATTGCTGGTATGACGCTGGCTGGCATGGTCCCGGCTGGTACTGGTGCGGCTACGGCTGGCGCCGCGGTTATGGCTGGGGCGGCGGTTATGGCTGGCGCGGCTGGCATCGCGGTGGCTATCACCGCGGTTACTACCGTGGTGGCCACTACTATCATCCGGGCTACCGCTCTGGCGTGCATGTTCGCGTGAACATCAACAGCGGCCATCATAGCCGCTGGCATAGTGGACGTCATCGCGATTATCGTAGCGATCGTCGCCATCACCACTGAAAGTTTTCAACGTGAAACCGCGGCCTTCGAAAGAGGGCCGCTTTTCATTTCTCCATGCGGAGAGGAAAGCCGGCGTAAGCCGGCCGAAGCTCGAAGAGCATAGGCTGGCTGGGGCGGAAGGATTCGAACCTTCGAATGCCGGAATCAAAATCCGGTGCCTTACCACTTGGCGACGCCCCAAAAGGCGGCGGACCATAGGGCCTCGCCTTTCCCGATTCAACGCGGCATGACAGGGTGGATTCCACGGGGTTCCAACGGTCCGAAAGCCATGTCCATCCAGCTTTTCTTCATCGACAAATTGCTGCGTCTGACCGCCAAGCGGCGCTTTCGCCGCAACCCGGATCTGATGGAGTTGCGCGCGCTGATGGCCGAGATGCCGCTGCGGCCAGCGCCCAGCCATGTGACGGTCGATCTCGTCACGCTGGGCGGCATCAAGGCCGAGCGCCTGCGCATCGCCACAGCGGATGAGAGCAAGGCGATTCTCTATATCCACGGCGGCGGGTTCGTGGGCGGCGTGCCGGGCAATCATCGTCCGCTCACCTGGCGGCTGGCAGATCAGGTCGGCGTGCCGGTCTACGCTGTGGACTACCGTCTTGCGCCCGAACATCCCTACCCCGCCGGTCTCGACGATTGCATTGCCGCCTATCGCGGGTTGCTGGAGAAGGGCATCGCCGCGACATCGATCGTGATTGCAGGCGACAGCGCGGGTGGGAATCTCACACTGACGACGGCGCTGAAACTGAAATCGTTGGGCCTTCCACTGCCCGGGGCGCTCGTTGCGCTGTCACCGGCGACCGACATCGAAGGCCATGCATTCGAATCGCGCCGGAGCAATGCCGCATCCGATGCGCTGTTCAGCGCCGCGATGTTTTCGAGCATCGTTGGGCTCTATTGTCCGAACGCCGATCTCAACGACCCGTTCATCTCGCCTTGGCGCGGCGACGTTGCCGGATTGCCGCCGACGCTGATCCAGTGCTCGGCCGTGGAGATGCTGCGCGACGACGGCGTGCAGATGGCGAAGAAGCTGTCTGCGGCAGGTGTGCCCACGCAGATTGAGGTGTGGCCAAAAGTGTTCCACGTCTGGCAGGTGATGGCGGACATGCTGCCCGAAGGCCGCGCCTCCATCGAGAAGATCGCGGGCTTCATGCGTGAGAAGCTCGCGGGCTGACCTATTTGAACACGATACCGATGGCTTCGGCGACGCAAGCGGGGCGATCCTGGCCTTCGATCTCGATGGTCACTTCGCTGATGAGCTGCATCCCGCCGGATTTCGGGTTGAGCTCGGCGGACATGAGCTTGGAGCGCGCGCGCACCTTGCTGCCGACCGGCACCATGTTGGTGAAGCGCACTTTGTTGGAGCCATAGTTGATCCCGCGCGTCACGCCTTCAATGCGCAGGAAGCCGCCTGTGAGCCACGGGATCAGCGACAAAGTGAGATAGCCATGCGCGATGGTCTTGCCGCCGGGCATTTCCTTCTTGGCGCGTTCGACGTCGATATGGATCCACTGATGGTCGCCGGTCGCATCCGCGAACTGGTTGATGCGATCCTGCGTGATCTCCACCCAGTCCGACACGCCGGTTTCCTGCCCCACCATCTTCGGCAGGTCGTCGAATGTCACGGTCTTGGCCATCTTGTTCTCCTCAGACGATCTTGGAATCGCGTTTGCCCCAATAACGGTCACGGATGAGGCGCTTGTAGAGCTTGCCGGTGGGATGGCGCGGCAGCTCTTTTTCAAAATCCACCGAACGCGGGCATTTGATCGCGGAAAGATTGGCGCGCGCATAGGACATTAGTTCGTCCGCCAATTCTGGTGTTGCATCGGCCCAGTTCGCAGGCTGCACGACAGCCTTCACCTCCTCGCCGAAATCCTCATTGGGCACGCCGATGACGGCGACATCCGCCACCTTGGGATGACCGATCAGCAGGTTCTCGGCTTCCTGCGGATAGATGTTCACGCCGCCGGAAATGATCATGAACGCCTTGCGGTCGGTGAGATACAAGAAGCCATCCGCATCCAACTTGCCGACATCGCCCAAGGTGGACCAGTTCGCGTGTTCGGGATGGCGCGAGTCCTTCGTTTTCTTTTCGTCGTTGTGATACTGGAACATCGCTTCCGGCGTGGCGGATTCGAAATAGATTGTACCCTCCTCGCCTACCGGCAATTCCTCGCCATGTTCGCCGCAGATATGCACGGGACCCACCAGCGACTTGCCGACGGTGCCCGGGTGCTTCAGCCAATCGAGGCTGCCGGCATAGCAGAAACCATTGCCTTCGGTGCCCGCGTAATATTCGTGGATGACCGGCCCCCACCACTCGATCATTTTCTTCTTCACTTCGATGGGGCATGGCGCGGCGGCGTGGATGGCCGATTTCATTGACGACACGTCGTATTTCAGTCGCACCTCGTCGGGCAGCTTCAGCATGCGTACGAACATCGTGGGCACCCACTGGCTGGCGTTGGCTTTGTATTTCTCGATGGCTTTCAGCGCCTCCTCAGCATCGAAATGCTCCATCACGATCACTGTGCCACCGAGCCGTTGCACCGTCATGCAATAGCGCAATGGCGCCGCGTGATAGAGCGGTGCGGGCGACAGATAGATCGAGTCTTTCGACAAGCCGAACAAGCCTTGCACCAACATCACCAGCGCGTTTGGCGCGTCGATGGGTAGTCCCTGCAGCGGCACACGCACGCCTTTCGGGCGGCCCGTCGTGCCCGACGAATAGAGCATATCCGCGCCGGCCACCTCGTCGGCAATGCGAGTCTTCGGCATTTCGCCGACCGCTTCGGCATAGTTCTGGTAGCCCGCCCCATCGCCGCCCACCATGAGAAGCTTCACGCCCTTGAGCAGCGGCACCAGTTCGCTGGCGACCTTCGACAGGCCGCTGGAGACGATCAGCATTTTCGCGGCGCAATCGCCGACGATGTACTCGACCTCGCCTGCGGTCAGCCGCGAGGAAATGCAGGTATAATAGAGCCCCGCCCGCTGCGCGCCCCAGCAAATGGGCAGGAAATCGAGATTGTTCTCCATGAAGAGGGCGATGCCGTCGCCAGGCTTCAGGCCAAGGGAGCGGAACAGCTGCGCTGCCTGGTTGGAGCGCTCCTCCAGCTCGCGGTAGGTGAGGCTTTCACCCGAACCCGCCATGATGAGGGCGGTCTTGTCCGGGCTGGTTTGCGCGTAAACGGAAGGATGCACGGCATTTCCTCGGGTATCTTTTGCGGCGACTTTACG
>DASXHQ010000174.1:0-8206 GCA_036488415.1 Rhizomicrobium sp. | reverse complement strand
CAACGCTTCGCCCATCGCGTTGTCGAGCAGATGCGTTGCACGTGTCGCGCGCGGGTGCTGCTGGGCATTGCCCTGCAGCACCGTGCCGTAGAAGGCAAAGTTCTCGTCGTCGAAGGACGATGGCAGATAGGCCGCATAGCTGTGGATGTAATGCGCGGTCAGATAATCGCGCCACACCGAAACAGGCGTCGCGGCGAAGATCTCCGCGATCTTCGGGAAGGCGTCCTTTTCCGCCACGACCATGATGCGCTCGCCCTTGGCGCCGTTCGGCGGAATGGTAGTCGCCTTGAAATAAGTATCCCACGGGAATTGCGGCGCGAGCGCCTTGATCTGCGTGAGTGTCATCGGGTTGTAGGTTTTGTCGACGTCGCGATCTTGCTCGCGCGACCACATCGCTTCGGCGAGCTTGTGCTCGAGGTCATAGACGGCGGCGGCGCGCTTGTCGGCATCGCTCAGGCCCGCCATCGTGAAGACCTTCACCAAATGCGCCTTGTAGGCATCCTGTGTCTTGACGATCTCGGCGTCGGTTTTCAGGTAGTAGTCGCGATCCGGCATACCGAGGCCGGATTGGGAAAGATCGATCTGATATTTGGACGAGTCCTTCACGTCGATGCCGATGCCGCCGCCGAACGGACCGTCGAGGCCCAGGTCGGGGCGTCCCATTGCGGCAGCCACGTCGTCGAGCGTCTTCAGGCCCGCGATGTAATCGAGATCGGATTTCGCGGGCGCAAGGCCGGCGGCGTCGATCTGCTTCTGGTCGTTGAAGGCATCATAGAGATCGCGCAGCTTCTTCTCTTCGTCGGTGAGTTGGTCGTAAGGCTTGGCGTCGAGAGAGCCCGCGATTTCCTTCATGCGCGTTTCGCTGAGGATGCGCAGCGCAACGAAGGAGCCGATGCTGGCCCGGTCCGGTGGGATAACGGCGTTCTTGTACCAGGTGCCATTCACATAGCTGAAAAAGTTGTCGCCGGGCTTCACGCTCTTGTCCATTGCGGACAGATCGACGCCCCATGTTCCGTATTGTGTGTGACCAGCCGCGGCCATCGCGGCGACGCTGACACAGGCCGCGCAAGCCAATCCCGTGAGCGCAATGAGGCTCCGTCGCATGTTCAAACTCCCAGATGATAAAGTGCCAAAATTTCCCCACGCCTCGGCCGGATTGGCCGGACGCCTTATTTGGTGGGGATTAGGGCCGAATTTTACCAGTGGGCGCAAGTCACGTGTTTACGGGATTTTGCGATGTTTCGCTTCACGTCCCCGTGACGCATGGTTCTTGCGCCGCAGGAATGCCCGATTGGCCGCTATTGGGAAATCCCACTAGCGGCGATTATTCGCCCTTGAACTTCGCGGGGCGCTTTTGGCCGAAGGCTGCGATCCCCTCGGCGAAATCCTTGGTCCTGCCGGCGCGCTGCTGGGACTGCTTTTCCTGATCGAGTTGCACTTCGTAGGAATTGTGCGGGCTGTCCCAATAGAGCTTGCGGATCAGCGCCAGTGTCTGCGTTGGGCCATCGGCCAAGCGCGCCGCAAGCTTGAGAGCATCGACCATCAGCGCACCGTCGTCGCTGACGCGGTTGATGAGGCCCCATTCGAGGGCCTGTTCCGCCGGAAGTTTTTCGGCAAGCAGTGAAAGCTCCTTGGCGCGCGCAAGCCCGATCAAGCGCGGCAGCAGCCAGGTCGATCCGCCATCGGGCACAAGGCCGATGCGCGCGAAGGCCTGGAGGAAATAAGCGGAGCGCGCGGCCATTATCAGATCGCCCATCAGCGCCAGGCTCATGCCGACACCGGCGGCGGCGCCGTTCACGGCGGTGATGAGCGGCATCTTGAGATCGCGGAAACGGCGCAGGAGCGGGTGATAGCCGATCTCCAGCGCGGAGCCGACGCCGCCGCGTTGCGAGCGCTCTTCCGGAACTTCGGTAAGATTGGCACCAGCGCAAAAACCGCGGCCTTCGCCAGTGAGCACCAGCGCGCGGAAACCGCTGTCGGATTTCTCGATGTATTCCATCGCGTCGATCATGCCGTACACCATTTTCAGCGAGGCGGCGTTCAGCACTTCGGGATGATTCATAGTGAGAACGGCGGTGCTACCGTGCGCCGTCACATAACAGCGGTCGAAATCCTTGCGCATGGTCGTCCCTCGATATGTCCGGGGCCAAGCATAGGCGCGTGGGGTGGCGGATAAAAGCGGGCGCTAATTACGCCGCGTCAACGTGGGCGACGGCTTCCGCATCGGTTTCGCAGACGACGCGATTGCGGCCAGAGCGCTTGGCGCCATAAAGGCAATCGTCGGCGCGGCTGATGAGGCTGGCCTTGTCGTCTTTCGGGCCAAGCAAGGAAACGCCGATGGAAATCGAGATCGAGCCCAGTATATCGCCGGTGGTTTTCTTGACCAGCTTCTTGGATTCGACAGCATGGCGAATCTGGTTGGCGACGAAGACGCCATCCGTCAGCGCGGTCTGGGGAAGGATGACCGCGAATTCCTCGCCGCCATAACGCGAAGCGGTGTCGCGGCCTTTGACGTTCTCCGCCAAGCAGTGACCGACCAGACGCAGCACCTGATCGCCGGTTTGATGGCCGAAGGTATCGTTGAACGCCTTGAAATGATCGATGTCGCACATGAGGAGGCAAAGCGGTGTCTGTTCTGCGCGAGCCTGTTCGATGGCGCGATCCAGCTCAAGATCGAACGCCTTGCGATTGGGAATGCCGGTCAGCACGTCGGTGAGCGTTTCCTTGCGCACATCGTCGAGCTTCGCTTTCAGCTCGTTGACGCTTTGCGAAGAGCGCTGCAGGTCGGCTTCCAGATCCTTGGTGCGTGTCTCCATCGCATGCGTGGCGGCGACGAGATTGTCCACCAGCTTGCGCATCGCTTCGGGAGATTGTTTGCCGCCCAACTCGCCGCTCGCGGCTGACAGGGCGCGGCCATACTCTTCCGCGTCGCGGCCGTGCGTTTCCAAGCGCTCGAACACGGCGTTCACCGCGCCGGTCAAATCCTTGCTGGTGTTCTCGACAGCTTTTTCCATGCGCGCGGAGTTGAAGAAGCGTTCGCGCAAATCATCCAGCATGGCTTGTGTGAACGGCATCTTCCCCTTGATCCGGTCGCCGATGATACGGGCGACGGCGGAGTTTTCGCCGGAGGCGTAGGCGAAAAAGATTTCGTAATTTCCGGGCGTGGGTACGACGGCGCGTTCTGCCATGGTGGCGAACGCTTTCTCGGCAAATGCCTTTGCGTGATCTTTGTCGCTCAAACGTCGAACCCCTGCGCGATCCATTGGGAACGCACTTCCGTTGGGGCAGTATGTCGAGCGCCTCGTAAGAAACGGTTAAGTGCGGGATTGCCGCCCGGTTAAGGGCCTGCTTAACTTGATAAATTGTCACCAGAAAATTTGTAATTCCCGCCGAGAGGTCACCATGAGCGCCGCCGAAGCCCGCCCGATGTCCAGCGATTCCGAAACTCGCATGCGCAAGGTTCTTGAGCGCCAGAAGCAGGCGCATATCAAGGATGGCCCGGTGAGCGCGGAGCGGCGCATCGACTGGCTCGACCGCGCCATTGGCATGCTGGTGACGCACAAGGAGGAGATCACGGACGCGCTGCGTGAGGATTTCGGCAGCCGCTCACCCGAAGCTTCGATGTTCACGGATGTGTCGGGTTCCATCGGCCCCTTGAAGCACGCCAAGGCCAACCTCAAGACGTGGATGAAGCGCGAGAAGCGCAAGGTCGAGCCCGCGCTCTTGGGCCTGTTCGGCGCGCGCGCATGGATCGATTATCAGCCGAAGGGCACGGTCGGCGTGATCAGCCCGTGGAATTTTCCGTTCAATCTCACTTTCACGCCGCTGGCGGGGATTTTCGCCGCCGGCAATCGCGCGATGATCAAGCCGAGCGAATTCACCCCGCGTTGCTCCGAATTGATGGAGCGCATGTTCAAGTCGGCTTATGACGAAACCGAAGTCGCCGTGTTCACCGGTGGGCCGGAGGTTGGTGCGGCGTTCTCGAAACTGGCATTCGACCACCTGTTGTTCACCGGCGCGACCTCCATCGCCTATCACGTGATGAAGGCGGCGGCGGAAAATTTGGTGCCGACGACGCTGGAGCTGGGCGGCAAGTCACCGGTCATCATCGGCGAGGGCGCGGACATGGCGCTGACGGCCAAGCGGGTGATGATGGGCAAGACGCTGAACGCGGGGCAGATTTGCCTGGCGCCGGATTATGTGATGGTGCCGAAGGACAAGGCGAAGGATTTTGTGAGCGAAGCGACGGGCGCGGTCGCGACAATGTTTCCGACCTTGAAAGACAATCCCGACTACACCTCCGTCATCAACCAGCGGCACTACGACCGGCTGATGGGCTATCTCGATGATGCGCGTGCCAAGGGTGCGGAGATCATCGAGCTCAATCCGGCAAGAGAGAATTTCTCCCAACAGCCGTTCCACAAAATTCCGCCGACCATCGTTCTCAATCCGACCGATGACATGAAGATCATGAAGGACGAGATCTTCGGGCCGCTTCTGCCGGTCAAGACCTATGACAGAGTGGACGAAGCGATCGGCTATGTGAACGGTCATCCGCGCCCGCTCGGCCTTTATTACTTCGGCGGCGACGGCAAGGAGCAGGAGAAGGTGCTGACACGCACCACTTCCGGCGGCGTTTCGATCAATGACACGATCATGCATGTTTCGATGGAAGATTTGCCGTTCGGCGGCGTCGGCCCCTCGGGCATGGGTGCCTATCACGGCCATGACGGCTTCAAGACCTTCAGCCACGCCAAGGCGGTGTTCAAACAAGCGAAGATGGACGTGACCGCCATGATCCGCCCGCCTTATGGCGAGAAGATCCAGAAGATGCTGGCGGCTTCGATCAAGCGCTGAGTGGCGCGTTTATTTTTGAATCTTTCCCATCTGTCATCGCCCGGTCCTTCGCCTTTTGCGAAGGGTCCGGGCGACCCAATTTTCTTCTGACAAAAATGGGTCACCCGGATCGCTCGCGAAAAGCGAGCGACCAGGTGATGACGAAAGTTGGATGACGCTGCTCGCGTTAATACGTGTGCGGCGTCTTGGCGTCGCCGCTTTTGACCTTCTTTTCCGCGTCCTTCACCGCACGGCTTTCGCCGGTTTTGGGTTTGGTCTTGCGGTCTTCCGGCGCGCCGATGGCGCCCGGCGAGAAGGACGGCGTGTCGCTGGCCGGGAATGAATCTTCGGATTGCTGATCGACGGAACCGGGCTTGCTGTGTGTTTTCCCGTCCACGTCGCGTTTCGGCTTGGATTCCATGCGCTGCTCCACCGGGTCTCCACCAAGGAAACCCGCCGGAGGATGCGAAGTTCCGGGAACTTAAGCTTCGATCTTGGGCTTGGCCGGCGCTTTGGGCTTTTCCGCAGGCGGCAATTTCACCGGGCGCAGCAGGAACGCGGGCAACTGATGCGCGTCCGGCTTCTTCGGCTCGTTGGTCTGAGCCTTGGGCGCGTGCTGCTGCTTCTGATGCTGATTTTGATTCTGGGGCTTGTTCTGATTCTGGCGGTGATCCTGCCGCGGGCGATGATGCTTCTGCGGCTGATGCGGGACCGGTTGCTGCTGTTCGGTGTTCTGCTGCGGCGCTTGCGCAGCCGGCGCGGCGACAACCTGTGTCGGCTCCATGCTGGCGCGTTGGCCATGATCGGCAACAGGACGATTGTGCTGTTTGCGGTCACGATCGCTACGTCCGCCGCGTCCACCATTGCGGTCGCGGCCGTTGCGCGGGCGATCGCTGCCGGCGGGACGCGCCTGAACCGCTTCGGCCAAACCTTCCAGCGTGCGATGCACAAGCTTGGTGCCGATCAGCTTTTCGATGGCATCGACCTGTTTGAAATCGCGCGACGTGGCCAGCATATAGGCTTCGCCGCTGCGGCCCGCGCGGCCGGTGCGGCCGATGCGGTGAACGTAATCGTCGGCATGGAACGGCACGTCGTAATTGAGAACGTGGCTCACCGCCGGAATATCGAGCCCGCGCGCCGCGACATCACTGGCGACGAGAATCTGGATCGTGCCGGCGCGGAAACCGTCCAGCGTTTTGGTGCGCAGCGACTGATCGAGGTCGCCGTGGATCGGCGCGGCGTTGAAGCCGTGCTTGATCAGCGACTTGGCGACCACATCCACATCGCGCTTGCGATTGCAGAACACGATGGCGTTGGTGATGTCGCCCGCTTCCTTGATAAGGCGGCGCAAGGCTTCGCGCTTGGCCCAATCGTTCGCGGGAACGTCGATGACTTCCTGCTTGATGTTGGTGGCGGTCGTAGCGGGGCGAGAGACTTCCACGCGCACCGGATTGTGCAGGAACTTGTCGGCCAGCTTCTGAATCTCCGGCGGCATCGTCGCGGAGTAGAACAGCGTCTGGCGCGTGAAGGGCAGCTTCTTGCAGATTTCTTCCACGTCCGGGATGAAGCCCATGTCCAGCATACGGTCGGCTTCGTCGATGACGAGCACGTTGACCTGTGAGAGCATCAGCTTGCCGCGCTGGAAATGGTCCAGCAGGCGGCCCGGCGTGGCGATGAGAACGTCAACGCCGCGATCCAGTTTCTTGTCCTGATCGTCGAACGAGGTACCGCCGATCAGCAGCGCCATCGAAAGCTTGTTATACTTGCCGTATTTCTCGAAACTCTCGGCAACCTGCGCGGCGAGTTCGCGCGTCGGCTCCAGAATGAGCGAGCGCGGCATGCGCGCCTTGGCGCGGCCGCGTGCGAGCAGTTCGATCATCGGCAGGGTGAAGGAAGCGGTCTTGCCGGTTCCAGTTTGCGCGATGCCGATCACGTCGCGGCGCTGAAGGACATGCGGGATGCCCTGCGCCTGAATGGGGGTCGGTGTGGTGTAGCCGCTTTGGGCGACGGCCTTCAGAATCTCCGGCGAGAGGCCGAGACTGTCGAAGGTCGGTTGGACGGGAGCACTGGTCTCTTGCGAAACAGGCTCGGAAACAGAAGTTGCGCTTGTGGCTTCTTCAAAGCCGGCTTCCGCGCCGGCGGTCGTGACACTTGTGATCGTACGCTCCTGGTGAGGGGCGCGACGATGGCGCCCACGGGGTCAGCCGGCCCGAATGGCCAGCGACTCTCTAATGCACTGCAACATAGGGAAGAATTGTTGACTGTCAAGGTAAGGTATCGCGATAGCTTCGTTTTGCCTTGAAAACAAAGGTTTTGGGGCTGGACACCACACGGTTCCCTGCCAAAGCTGCACCCGCGAAATGGCAGGGGCGGACATGGGCAGCGGTATGGGCGCGGTTTTGCGCGCGGTGATTCTGGCGCTGGTGGCGCTCGGCATCTGGTTCCTCTCCAACTACGAAAGCCAGCCGCATTGGCAGAACTATGCCGCCAAGGGTCCGACGGAATTCTCCGCCACGCGCGCCAACGCAACGCTTGGCCGGATCCTTGGCCCAAAGGAAATTCCCGATCCGGTCGGCAGCGCACACAACACGGAGGTGCGCGCGAACGTCATGAAAGAGTTCGCCGCCATCGGCGTTCCCACGCAGACCTATACTGCCTTCACTTGCAACGCCTGGCGCGGCTTCAGCTTCATCGCCTGCGCGACGGTGACGGACATCATCGCCGAGGTCGTGCCGGGCGAGGGCAAGGCGATCGTGATGATGGCGCATTACGACTCCGTGCCCGCCGGGCCCGGCGCGTCGGACGACAAATCGGGCGTGGCCACGATTCTGGAAACCGCGCGGGCGTTGAAGGCGCGGGCGGCGAAGAGCAAGCATCCGGTCATCGCGCTCATCACCGATGGCGAGGAAGCCGGACTTCTCGGCGCGAATGCTTTTCTGCAGAACCCGGCGTTGAAGGCGCGCGTCGGCGCCATCGTGAATGTGGAAGCGCGCGGCACGCGCGGGCAGAGCCTTCTGTTTCAGACCAGCCCCGGCGACGGCAAGCTGATCGCCCTCTATGCGAAGAGCGTTCCCGTTTATGCGACGAGTTCGCTTTATGCGGAGATTTACAAATATTTGCCCAACGACACCGACCTGACTCTGTTCATCCGCGACGGCTTTCCGTCGCTGAATTTCGCGTTCGCAGACAATGTCCATTACTACCATTCGCCCTTCGACCTTCGGAAAAATTTGAGCCGCGCCACGCTTCAGATGCATGGCGACAATCTGCTGGGGGTGACGAGCGCGCTGGAGAAAAAGGATTTCAAATCGCTCAAGGGACCCGACGATGTCTATCTCAGCGTCTTGGGCGTCATGGTGCCGCGCATGCT
>DASXHQ010000162.1:0-31769 GCA_036488415.1 Rhizomicrobium sp. | reverse complement strand
CCGTTTCTCATCGGCCTCACCGGCTCCATTGGCATGGGCAAGAGCGAGACCGCCAAGATGTTCGCGCGGATGGGAATCCCTGTGAACGATTCCGACGCCAATGTGCATGCGCTTTATGAGCCGGGCGGCGCGGCGGTGCCGGAAATCGAAAAAACATTTCCCGGCACCGTCCACGATGGCCGCGTCGATCGCACGCTGCTGACGAAAGCGCTGGCTGCCGATCTGTCCGGCTTCAAAAAGCTGGAGGCCATTGTCCATCCGTTGGTCGCCAAAACGCAGACCGATTTTCTGGCGAAAGCGGAAGCGGCAGGCGCCGATATGGTGGTGCTGGACATCCCGCTCTTGTTCGAGACCGGCAGCCATGCGCGGATGGATGCGGTTGTGGTTGTGTCCGCGCCGTCCCATATACAGCGGAAGCGGGTGCTCGAACGGCCGGGCATGACCGAAGACAAACTGGACCAGATCCTTTCCCGCCAGACGCCCAACGAAGAAAAGCGTGCAAAAGCCCATTTCGTGGTTGAGACGGATAAGGGTCTCGATCAGGCTTTCGAACAGGTGCAGGCGATCGTGAAAACCTTGCGCGAGAAGATCGCGGCGGAAAAAAGAAATAATGCGTGAAATCGTTTTGGATACGGAAACCACCGGCTTCGATCCGGCGACGGGCGACCGCATCGTCGAGATCGGCTGTGTCGAGCTGATCGATCATCTGCCCACGGGCAAAAGCTTTCAGGCCTATCTCAATCCCGAACGGCTCGTGCCTATCGAGACGCAGAAGGTGCACGGCCTCACCGACGAATTCCTCGCCGACAAGCCGCTCTTCGCGCATATCGTGGACGCGCTTCTGGAATTCCTCGGCGATGCGCCGCTGGTGATCCACAACGCCTCCTTCGACATGAAGTTCGTCAACAGCGAGCTGCATCGCGTGGGTAAAAAGCCTTTGCCATATGCCCGCGCCATCGACACCATCGAAATCGCCAAGGCCAAAATCCCTGGTGCGCGCTATTCGCTCGACGAATTGTGCAAGCGCTTCGGCATCGATCTGTCGGCGCGTTCCAAGCATGGCGCGCTGCTCGATGCGGAACTCACCGCGCGCGTCTATCTCGAACTTGTCGGCGGACGGCAGACCAAGCTGGTGCTGGCCCCCGGCGACAGCATTGAGATCACGGGCGACGCCATCATACAGGTGGCACGTACGCGGCCGCGGCAACTCACCGTGGTCATCACGCAGGCGGAACAGGACGCCCACGCGAATTTTGTTGCAAGGGACTTAGGCACAGACGCCGTCTGGAACTGGGCGTAGCGATCAGGCCGTTGCGGTCGGATTGATCATCTGCTGCTGTTGCTGCTCGGCCTTGGCGCGGTAGAGCGCGGCGAAGTCGATCGGCTCGATCATCAGTGGCGGCATGCCGCCGTCGCGAATCGTGTCGGCCACGACGCGGCGGGCGAACGGGAACAGCAGATGCGGCACTTCGATCAAAAGGATCTGCGACAGCACCTCCTCGGGTACGTTCTGCACCAGCGCGATTCCGGCATAGGTGAGTTCCATGAGGAAGATGGCCTTTTCCTCATGCTTGGCCGAGACGCGCAGGCGGATTTCGATCTCGAACTGATCGCCTTCGACGCGGCGGGCCTGCAGGTCGACGCCCAGATCGATCGCAGGGCGGACGCTCGCGAACATCGGCGCGCCGGGGTTCTCGAACGACAGATCCTTCACATATTGGGCGGCAAGCTGAATGCGCGGCGCATCGCCGGAACCGTTGCCATTTGGAGGAAGTCCTTCGCCGCTCATGATGCTCATCCGTCAAAAATCGCGGCTCGCGCTATCACGGATTGGCGAGCACTGACAAGCTGAACACGGTTTTGCCGCAGAAGTGCCGCATCCGCGCTCGCTTTTTTCATTAATTTCATATTGGCCCTGTGGCGGATGCACGCTGGACCGCTGCACGGTGCGGGGTTAGTTTATGCATTAACCGCGAAATCGCGGGGACGAGGTTTGACCGGCGTCATGGCGAATTCCCAACTTCTCGAAATCCTGCTTCTGGCGATGGTGGCCGGCGTGATCCTGTTCCGGCTTTACACAGTTCTGGGCCGCCGCACCGGCCATGAGCCACCGCCGGAACCTTATCGCGTGGGTCCGCCGAGCGAGCAGGCCGCCGACAAACCGGCCATCGCGGCTTTGCCCGCGCCGCGTACTGCGGACACGCCAACCGATCCTATCGCGCGCGGCCTGATGGAGATCAAGCTTTCGGACCGCAGCTTCGACCAGGAGCACTTCCTCTCCGGCGCGCGCCATGCCTATGAACTGATCCTGACGGCGTTCTCTTCCAACGACCGCGCGGCCCTGAAGCCGCTTCTGAGCAACGAAGTTTACGCCGCCTTCGACTCTGTGATGCGCGGCCGCGAAGAGCGCAAGGAAAAGGTCAGCTTCACCTTCGTGGGCTTCAAGGACAGCAAGATCGTCGAAGCCACGCTCAACGGTAAAATGGCAGACATCGCGGTGGCCTTCACCGCGCAGTTCATTTCCGCGACGACCGACGCGAATGACGCGGTGGTCGACGGCGACCCCAAATCGGTGCGCGAAGTGACCGACATATGGGCCTTCGAGCGCAATGTCCGCGCCAGCGATCCCAACTGGACGCTGGTGCATACTTCAGGCGCCGAGCCCTCGGCCTGACGATGGCGCGGGGGCGCCTTTTTCTCATCCTTCTGATTTTATCTCTCGCGGCTCTCGCTGCGTGGTGGGCGACGCGGCTACAACTGCCGTCCTTTCTCGCGGCGCCGCTGCGACTGACGCCGGTTTCGTTTTCCGATCTTCCGGGATGGGGGGAATCTGATCCGCGTGCAGCACTCAAAGCATTCGCGCTGTCTTGCCGAGCACTCACAAAAAAGCAACCGACGGATTCGATGGGCGGCGTCGGTTATGCGGGCAATGTCGATGACTGGTTGCCGGCGTGTCGGGATATTCCCGCACATGATGTCAGCGCCTCTGCCGCGCGGCGGTTCTTCGAAAGCTGGGCGCGGCCCGTTGCCGTCGCCAATGGCGACAATCCGAATGGCACGTTCACCGGCTATTACGAGGCACAGATCGATGCCAGCCGTACGCAACATGGCGCCTATCAAACACCAATCTATGCCACGCCGGACAACCTTGTCGGCGTCGATGCGGGCGACTTCCTGGACGATCTGAAAGGCCGGCGCTTCACCGGCTGCGTCGATGGCCACACGCTTGTGAAGTGCCCGGAGCGAGCGCAGATCGATGCGAGCGGATTGAAGCAGGCGAAAATCCTGTTCTACGCCGACGATCCTGTTTCGGTGTTCTTCCTGCACATCCAGGGCTCCGGCCGGGTGCGTTTCGACGACGGGACTTCGGCGCGGGTGAACTATGACGCGCAGAACGGCCAGCCCTACACCGCCATCGGCAAGACGCTGATCGGAATGGGCGTGCCGCGCGATGGCATGTCGATGCAGGTCATCCGCAAATGGCTGAAGGACCATCCGGCGGATGCGCAGCGTGTGATGGAAACCGACAAGTCCTTCATCTTCTTCCGCGAGGAACCGATCACCGATGTGGATGCGGGTCCGGCCGGTAGCGAGGGCGTGGCACTGACGCCTGCGGTCAGCCTCGCCGTCGATATGAAGCTGCACCCCTTGGCTGCGCCAATGTTTGTTGTCGCCACGCGGCCGGACGCAAATCCGGACCGCGGCGATCTTTCCTTCGATCAACTTATGGTCGCGCAGGATTCCGGCGGCGCGATCAAAGGCGCGGTGCGCGGCGATGTGTTCTGGGGCTTCGGCGATGATGCCGCTTCCATCGCGGGGCGCATGAAATCGTCCGGCAAGCTTTATGTCCTGCTGCCAAAGATGGTGGCCGCGCGGCTGGGCCAATCGCAGGATTACCGGATGCCATGACGCGCAAGCGATCCATCAGCGAGGAAGAGCGCAAGCTCTTCGAGAGCGCCTATCGCGAAGCCACGCCGTTGGCGCCTGCTCTGCTTGTGAAAAAGGCACCGGAATCCAAATCGCGCGCGACACCGGGCGGATTGAATGGCCGCACAGCAGAACGATTGAAGCGCGGCGAGATCGAGCCGCAGGCGCGCCTCGATCTGCATGGCATGACGGAGCGCGCGGCGCATGGCGCGCTCATTACCTTCATTCGCGGCTCCTGGTCGCGGGGCTTGCGGCTCGTCATCGTCGTTACCGGCAAGGGCGCGAAGCAGCCTCAGCCCGACGAGCCGTTCTCGATGGACAGCCGCCGCGGCATCCTGAAAACGTTGGCGCCGCGCTGGCTCGGCGAGCCGGAAGTCGCCGGACTTGTCGCCGATGTCCGCAGTGCGCACCGGAGCCACGGCGGCAGCGGCGCATTGTATGTCTATCTACGCAAAAACCGATGAAACAGAAATTCCACACACTGGAACTGAGAACCAAAGGCCCCGGCCTTTATGATTTCACGGATGCCGCCGCGCGTTTCGTCGCCGATGCGGACATCGCCAACGGCTTGCTCACCTGTTTCGTGCGTCACACCTCGGCATCGTTGCTGATACAGGAAAACGCCGATGCCGACGTGCTGAAGGACCTCGAAGATTTCATGCGCCGCATCGTCTCGCGCGACATGAAGCTCTATCGCCATACCACCGAAGGGCCGGATGACATGCCGGCGCATATCCGTTCGGCGCTGACGCAGACCTCGCTCTCCATTCCGGTTCACAACGGAAAATGGCTGCTCGGCACCTGGCAGGGGCTTTATCTGTTCGAGCATCGCGATGCGGCGCACAGCCGGCAAATCGCGCTGCACATCATCGGCGATTGATCAAATCAGGCCGGCGATCTTCGCCAAACCCTTGAGCGATGTCTCCGGCCGCGCGCCGTAATGCGAGATCACTTCGGCGGCGGCCAGCGATCCTAGCCGTCCGCAATCTGCCAGATGCTTGCCATGCGTCAGGCCATAGAGGAACGCCGCCGCATATTGATCGCCTGCACCGGTCGTATCGAGCACCTGCGCCACCGGCGCCGCGTCGATCACATGCACCTCGTGGCCTTTCGCCACCACGCAGCCCTTGGCTGAGCGCGTCAGCGCCGCAATGCCGTGCCAGTTATGGAATGCCTGCAGAACGGAGTCGAACTCCTCCACCTCGTACAACGCCTTGGCTTCCTCTTCATTGGCGAAGAGGATGTCGATATCGGATTTCAGCAGTACGCGGAACTCATCGCGCCAGCGCGACACACAGAACGGATCGGACAAGGTGAAGGCAATCTTCCGTCCGGCTTTCTTCGCTGCTGCAATGGCTTTCTTGATGGCCGCCTTCGCATCCGGCAGGTCCCACAGATAACCTTCGACATACACGATAGAAGCCGAGGCGATCTGCGTCTCGTCGATATCGGACGGCTTCAGCTCGCGGCTGGCGCCGAGATAGGTGTTCATGCTGCGATGACCGTCGGGCGTCACCGCGATCATGCAGCAGGCGGTGGGCGGGCCGTCTTCGGCGAAAGGCACATCAAAGGTCACCCCGATGTCCTTCATGCTGCGCGAGAAGCTCATCCCCAGCCGGTCGCGCTTGACCTTGCCCACGAACAAACCGTTGCCGCCGAGCGAGGCCAGCCCCGCCATCGTGTTGGCCGCCGATCCGCCGCCGATCTCCTGCGGCATCACCAGCGCTTCGTAAAGCTGCGCGGCGCGAAAATCGTCGATCAGCGTCATCACGCCTTTGGCGATCTTGTGCTGCAGGAGGAACGCGTCATCCACCGGCGCGATCACGTCGACGATCGCATTGCCGAGCCCGGCGACATCGAAGGAAGAGGTCATGGTGCTGTCATCGCCAAAGAATTAGGTTATTGCGGGGAATAGAGGAGCGCTCGATTCTTCGCAAGCGCCGCCAAATCTCAGGGAACCCGCATGATCCGCATCGCTTTCGTCATGGCTTTCGCGTTGGCCCTCGCAGCCTGCGCCACGCAGAAAACCGCGCCGCTGCCCAGCGCGCCGCCGGCGGGCGAACCGGCCGGTTATGCCGGGATTGATTCCGGGCAGTTGCGGGTGGCGATGGGAAATCCGGCCTTCATGCGCAAGGAGGGCCAGGGCATCGAGATGTGGCGCTATGACGGGCAGGGCTGCAAAGCCTTCTTCTTCCTTTATCCGCAGGGCGCGGGATTGTCGGTGCAGCATGTCGAGACCATTCCGCGGCCTTCAGATGCCGCCGCAGACGTCGCCTGCCTCAACCGGCTGCGCGTGGACGGGAAGGCGACTTCCTGATCGGTTTCTTGGCCGGCGTCTTGTCCGGCGTGATTTCGCGCGTCTTGTCCTTGTAGCGGCACAGATCGTTGACAATGCAGGTGGGGCATAGCGGCTTGCGCGCGACGCAAGTGTAGCGGCCATGCAGGATCAGCCAGTGATGCGCGTGCAGCTTGTATTTGTCCGGAACGATTTTCTCTAGCGCGTCCTCGACCTCGCGCGGATTTGTTCCCGGCGCCAGCCCCGTGCGATTGGAAACGCGGAAGATGTGGGTGTCCACCGCGATGGTGGGTTCGCCGAACGCGACATTCAGCACGACGTTCGCGGTCTTGCGGCCGACACCAGGCAAGGCTTCGAGCGCGTCTCGATCCTTCGGCACTTGGCTGTCATGCTGTTCGATCAGCATCTTCGACAGCGCGATGACGTTCTTGGCCTTAGCGCGATAGAGGCCGATGGTCTTGATAAAGGGGGTCAGCTTCTGCACGCCCAGTGCGGCCATCTTCTCCGGCGTGTCGGCGACTTTGAATAACGCCTGGGTCGCCTTGTTCACGCCTTTGTCGGTCGCTTGTGCAGACAGCACCACCGCGACAAGCAAGGTGAACGGATTTCTATATTCCAGTTCTGTTCGCGGCTCGGGCATCTGCCGCTTGAGCCGCGCGAAGAACTCTTCCGCTTCCGCCTTGTTGAATTTGCGAACCATCGTAGGTTCCATAACCGCGGTTCCAGGGAAAAGCGAGGGTTGCACGCGGAACGCTCTTCGCGTTTCCGCCGTTACTTCGACGTCCTCGCGCAAATCAGGAGGAAGTGATGCGTATGAGAGATTTGACCGTCGCGATTGCGGCGGCTTCGATGTTGGTCTTGGCTGGCTGCGGCACCGATCCGGGTGACCGCGCGGTGTCGGGCGGCTTGATTGGCGCAGGCGCAGGCGCGCTTGTGGGCGCAGCCACAGGAAATGTTGCGACCGGCGCAGCCATTGGCGCCGCCAGTGGCGCTGTGATCGGCGCAGCTACCGATCCATGCACCTTGAATCTGGGCGATCCAGTGTGGCGCGATCATGGCGGAGAGAGAGCCTATGAAGAGCGCTGCGGCCATCCCCCGCCGCGCTAGCTAAATTAACAGGAAGGCCTGCATGTTGCGGGCCTTCTTTTTTGGCTTGTCATCGCTGCGGCGCGATACGATCTTTTGTAGATGGACCAAGAACCTGTCCTGCTCGACGAAACCTTGCGGCCCAGCCCGCCGATGGATTCGCGCACGCTGCTGATCATTCTGGCGTTGGTCGCGGCCTTCAACATCGCTTTCGCTTTGAGCTTCATCCTGCGGGGCGCATGGCCCATCGCACCGTTCATGGGGTTGGATGTTGCGCTGCTCGCCTGGGCCTTTCGCGCCAGTACGAATGCGGCCAGACGCTTCGAGCATGTGATGCTGACGCCGTCGCTGCTGCGTGTGGAAAAACATCCTGTGAAAGGCGCGGCGACGAAGGCGGAGTTCAATCCCTATTGGGTGCGGGTGGATTTGCAGCGCCCGACCGAATTCTCCAACCGCCTGTTCCTGCACAGCCACGGCAAGGCGCTGCAACTGGGCGCGTTCCTCGCGCCAGCCGTGCGCGAAAGCTTCGCGGAAACGCTGAAATCGGCGCTTTTCGCCGCGAAAAACCGGCGTTTTTGAGCGCGCAAGATTCGGGTCGATAATGGGCGCGCGGAGGCCCATCTTCCCGTCATGAGCGAACCGATCAAATTCGAAGACTACGAGCTGGGCCGCGACTGGCGCCGCATGGGCCGCGCCATCCGCTTCCTCACCGAGCGCTACACCGAGCAGCCGCGTCTGGAAGACGCCGCCGATGCGGTAGGCCTCTCACCGTTCCACTTCCAGCGCCTGTTTACGCGCTATGTCGGCGTCAGCCCGAAAAGCTTTGTCGGTCATCTCACGCTGGAACATGCCAAACGCGAACTCGCCAAAGGCGCGAGCGTACTGAACGCGGCGCTCGATAGCGGCCTGTCCGGCTCGTCACGTCTGCACGATTTGTCGCTGAAGATCGAGGCGATGACGCCGGGTGAATATGCCAAAGGCGGACGCGGACTTTCCATCGACTATGGCTTTGCCGATTGCCCCTTCGGCCGGGTGCTGGTGATGCAGACGGAAAAAGGCGTGTGCGGCCTCGCCTTCGGCGATGACAGCGAGGAAGAGGCGATGCTCGCCGACATGGCATCGCGCTGGCGCAACGCGGTCTTCACGCAGAACACCCAGCACGCGGAAGAAACGGCGAAGGCAATCTTCAAGCCTGACGGCAAATCCGAGATCGGCCTGCATCTGCTCGGCACGCCGTGGCAGATCAAGGTGTGGGAAGCACTGCTAGCGATTCCGGACGGCAAGGTGGTGACATACAAGACTATCGCCGCGCGCATGGGCGATGCGAAAGCGAGCCGTGCGGTGGGAACGGCGGTGGGCCGCAATCCGATCTCCTGGCTGATTCCGTGTCATCGCGTGCTTGGCAGCGACGGCGCGTTGCATGGCTATCACTGGGGCCTGGCGCGCAAGCGCTCGATGCTGGCGATGGAAGCGGCGCGCGCCGAGGAACGTCAGAGTCCGAGGACGTCCGCCATCGCATAAAGGCCCGGTTTCTTGCCCTGTCCCCATTTTGCCGCGGTGAGCGCGCCGGTAGCGAAGATCGAACGGTCTTCGGCGATATGGCGCAACACCACGCGCTCGCCTTCGCCGGCGAAAATGACATCATGCTCGCCGACCACCGTGCCGCCGCGCAATGACGCAAAGCCAATGGTCTCTTCATCGCGCGGACCGGTATGGCCATCGCGGCTCTTTACCGAATGATTGTCGAGGGAGATGTTGCGTCCCTCCGCCGCCGCACGGCCGAGCAGGAAGGCGGTGCCGGAAGGCGCATCGACCTTCTTGCGGTGATGCATCTCCACGATCTCGATGTCGAAATTGGGCAGCGCCTTCGCCGCCTGTTTCGCGAAGGCCGCGAGAAGATTGACGCCCAGACTCATATTGCTGGATTTGACGATCACCGCATGGCGCGCGGCGGCGCGGATTTTCTCGTCATCGGCGGCCGATAAACCCGTGGTTCCGAGCAGGTGCACGATACGCGCCTGCGCCGCGAGCGCGGCAAGCCCCACCGACAATTCCGGCGTAGTGAAATCCACCAAAGCCTGCGCCTGCGCAATCACGGGTAAAGGATCATCGGTCAGCGCGACGCCGTTGGATTTCACGCCGGCCAGCGCGTTGGCATCGTTGCCGAGATCGGGATGGTCCTTGCGCACGAGCGCGCCCACCAGCTCGAAATCCGGCGAGGCGGCGATGGCACGCAAGGTCGCCTGGCCCATGCGGCCCGCAGCACCGGCAACGACGATCTTGATTCCGTTCATATCCGCATCATCGCCGATTGTGTCTCAATGCGCGAGATGTTCGATGAAATAGCCCGCCACCGCCTGTCCGAACCACGGCACGGTCACGATCAGGGTTGAGGCGGCGACGCGCACGATCGTGGTTTGGTCGAAGGGCCATTCCTGTGCCTGCTCAACGCGATGCTCATAGGCGAGAAGCCCTTGCAGGCGTGTCGCTGCATGGTCGTCCTGCGCCAGGGCGGCGCGCGCAGTTTCGATCTGGCAGCGCACATGCTCCAGCTCCGCTGCTTTCGCCGCCACGATTTTTTCGTGAACCCCCATGATCGCGCGGAGAAAGATCACAATGCCCAACGCGCCGCTCGTGACCATTGTTGCGACCGAGACGACGGAGATGTCGCCGCCCACGAAAAAGAGCCCCGCAATCGCACTGATGACGATCCAGATTAGCGCCGTTCGCGCGGCGGAGCGCCCGATCACCGACAGTTTGTCGATGCGCAGAAGGTCGATCTTGAGTTCATCGCGCAAGGTTATGGCGAACGATGCGCTGGCTTTGCGCGTCAGTTCCGCACCGCGCGCGAAAAGCACGGAGAGTAGAATAATGGCGATCATGAGCCAGCCGGTGGTTCCGGCCTGTGAAAGGCGCGTGGAGATGCTTTCGGTATTCAGAATCACCGCGCTGATGAGGATGCCGATGATTGCGCCAGCCAGCGAGGCGCGCCCAAGCTGTGCATCATCGGGCGCGTAGGAACCCAGCGCGCTTGCCGTCGCTTCGCCACCGGTGAAGACCGGCGCGAAGTGGTGATAATCTTCGGCGTCCTTTAGCCGCGCATAACGCTGCATTCCGAGCGCGGCACAGATCAGGAGCGACAAAACCATTGCCGGCCACGCGCCGTTGTCGAATGCGAGATGCCGGCCGGTCCAGACGAGGGTCTGGGCACCCTCGATCCATGCGGCGAGAAGATATGCACCATAGACGAAGGCGAAAAGCGCGACGGTCGTTCCCAGCGTCCCGAACGGGGACCAGATATAGATCCGCTGCTCGAGATAGGGATCGCCACGCGGCGTCACCGGGTGCAGGGCGGCTACGCTTTCGCTCATGGGCCAAGCATGACGCGGAACGGGGATGGGAGCTAGGCCTGCGTATCGACCCTAGGCGCGGTGTCGTCCTTGCGGGCCACGGTCACCATTGCGGGCCGCAGCAGCCGGTCGCCGATGACATAGCCGGTCTGCACCACATCCACGATGGAGCCGCCCGGCTTGCCGTTGCCCGGGACTTCCGCGATGGCCTGATGCAGATTGGGATCGAATTTGCCGTTCGAGGTGTCGACGGGTTTCACGCCGTGACGGTCAAGGGTCGCGAGCATTTCGCGCTCCGTCGCCTCGATGCCTTCGACGACGGCTCTCACGGCCGGATCGGCGCTTTGCAGCTTTTCGGCGGGAAGCGCCGCCAACGCGCGCGCGAAGTTGTCTGCGACACCGACCATGTCACGCGCGAAGCGCGTCACGGCATATTGTGAAGCGTCTTGTTTCTCGCGCGCGGCAATGCGGCGCGTGTTCTCGGCGTCGGCCAGCGCCCTCAACGCGCGGTCCTTCAGTTCGGCATTCTCGGCGCGCAGCGCGTCGAGAACGGCAAGCTCGGCCGCCATGGGATTTTCAGAGCCGTTGCCCGGCGGAATATTGTCGTTGTTGTCGCTCATGCTCATGTCTTTCAAACGTCTCAGGCGAGCAAACGGCTCACCACTTTCGCGGTATAATCCACCATCGGAATGATGCGGGCATAATTGAGGCGGGTCGGGCCCAGCACGCCGATGACCCCCACGATCTTGCCTTGCGCATTGGCATAAGGCGCGGCCACCAGCGAGGAACCGGAGAGGCTGAACAGCCTGTTCTCCGAGCCGATGAAGATGCGCACGCCGGCACCATCCTTGGCCAGTTCCATCAGGCGGATGAGGTCGCTCTTGCGGTCGATGTCGTCGAACAGCGTGCGCACGCGCTCGATGTCGGCCTGTGCTTCCACACTTTCCAGAAGATGCGATGCGCCGCGCACGATCAGCACCTTGTCGTCCGTCGCGTTCTGCCCACCGGACGGCGCCAGCGTCGCCAAACCCTCGGCGACGACCTTCTTGGTCAAGGCATCGAGCTCGGCGCGCTCGCTTTCAAGCTCCGCGGCAATTTCCGCGCGCGCCGAATCCAACGTGCGCCCGCGTAGGCGCGCATTCAGATAGTTCGATGCTTCGCTCAGCGCCGAAGCCGGCAAGCCGGGCGGCGTGTCCAGAACGCGGTTCTCGACCGAGCCGTCTTCGCTGACGATCACCACCAGCGCCTTGCCCGGCGCGATTCCGACGAACTCGACATGCTTGAGCGCGCTGTCCAGCTTGGGCGCGACGACGAGGCCGGCGCAACGCGAAAGGCCGGACAGCATCAATGTCGCTTGCGTCACCACATCTTCGATGCCGCGATTCTGATTCGCGATGCGCGCTTCGATGGCTGTGCGCTCGCCCGGTGCCAACTCGCCGATTTCCATCAATCCGTCGACGAAGAGGCGAAGCCCCCGTTCGGTCGGCGCGCGGCCGGCGCTGGTATGCGGCGCATAGAGCAAGCCCATCGCTTCGAGATCCGCCATCACATTGCGGATGGAGGCCGGCGACAGTGACATCGGCAGGCGCTGGGACAGCGTGCGCGAGCCTACCGGCTCGCCGGTGTTCAGGAAGGCGTCCACCAGATGGCGGAACACCTCGCGCGGCCGCTCGCCCAGCTCTTCGGCCAGGAGCTTGGCGCTTGCGATGTCGATCGGTCCCTGACCCATGTTAAGTTTCTGTTCTGCCGTAGCTATTTGTTGCGGCCTGCCGCCATTGCAGGCCGGGGCCGGGAAGGCTAGGTAGCGCCCGGCATTCCCAACTTCAAGGTAGCAGATATGCGTCCCAGCAAGCGGGCTTTCGATCAGTTGCGCGAAGTGACCCTCGTGCCGGGCGTGGCCAGGCATGCCGAAGGCTCCTGCCTCGTCAAATTCGGCGACACCCATGTGCTGGTGACGGCCTCGCTGGAGGAAAAAGCGCCGCCATTCCTCAAGGGTACCGGCAAGGGCTGGGTCACGGCGGAATACGGCATGCTGCCGCGCTCCACCCATGAGCGCATGCGCCGCGAGGCGGCGGCAGGCAAGCAGTCCGGCCGGACGCAGGAAATCCAGCGCCTTGTCGGCCGCTCCTTGCGCGCCGTTGTAGACATGAGCGCGCTGGGCGAGCGACAGATCGTCATCGATTGCGACGTACTGCAGGCCGATGGCGGCACGCGCACCGCCTCCATCACCGGCGGCTTCGTGGCGCTCAGCCAATGCGTCGGCTTCATGAAGAAGACCGGCATGATCAGCAAGCCCGCAATCAAGGATCATGTCGCGGCGATTTCCTGCGGCATTCATCAGGGGCAGGCGGTGCTCGATCTGGATTACGACGAAGACTCCGCCGCCGAGACCGACGCGAATTTCGTGATGACCGGTGCGGGCGGCCTTGTCGAGATTCAGGGTACAGCGGAAGGCGCGCCGTTCAGCGACGATGAATTTGCGCAGCTGATGAAATTGGCGCGCAAGGGCATCATGGAATTGATCGAGATGCAGAAAAAGGCGCTGGCGTGAAGCTTCCGCGCGGCTCTTCACTGGTTCTTGCCTCGCATAACAAGGGCAAACTGCGCGAGATTGCCGAGCTTGTCGTGCCGTTCGGGCTGAACGTGAAAAGCGCGGGCGAGTTGGGTCTGCCGGAGCCGGAAGAAACCGAGTCCACCTTCGAAGGCAACGCATTGCTAAAAGCGCGCGCCGCAGCCGATGCGAGCGGATTGCCCGCGCTGGCCGACGATTCGGGGTTGTGCGTGGCGGCGCTCGATGGCGCGCCGGGAATCTACTCTGCGCGCTGGGCGGGCGAGGCCAAGGACTTCGCAGCCGCGATGGCGCGCGTCGAACGCGAACTGAAAGAGAAGAAGGCTCCGGACCGTTCCGCAAAATTTGTCTGTGCGTTGGCGCTGGCGATGCCTAAAGGCGCGCACGAAATCTTCCTGGGTGAAGTCCAAGGCCGTCTGGAATTTCCGCCGCGTGGCACGCGCGGCTTCGGCTACGATCCGATCTTCGTGATGGACGGCATGACCGAAACCTTTGGCGAGATCGATCCGGAGCTCAAGCACTCCATCAGCCACCGCGCCCAGGCTTTCGCCAAACTTCAGCAGGCCCTGGAATGACAGCTTTTCTTCTCCGCGGCTCTGCGGCTCTGCGTGAGAAAAATTTTGCACGCAGAGCCGCAGAGCCGCAGAGTGGTTCGCGGATATATTTTGCATGAGCGGCTTTGGCATCTATGTCCACTGGCCGTTCTGCGCCGCGAAATGTCCCTATTGCGATTTCAACTCCCATGTTCGCGCGCGCATCGATGAAGACGCATGGACCGATGCCATTACGGCGGAGCTGGAGCATGTCGCGACATGGCAGGGCGATGGGAAGCCGAGTGTCGAAACGATTTTCTTTGGCGGCGGCACGCCCTCTCTGATGAGCGGCAAGGCCGTTGGCGGCACCATCGATAAAATCGCGCGGCTGTGGCGCATGGCCAATGATGTCGAGATCACACTAGAATCCAATCCCGCCAGTGCCGATGCGGCACGTTTCCGCGATTACCGCGCCGGCGGGGTCACCAGAGTGTCGCTGGGCGTGCAGGCCCTGAACGATAAAGACCTGAAAATGCTGGGCCGTTTGCACGATGTCGGGGAAGCCAAATCCGCGCTTGGCATGGCGATGAACACCTTCGATCGTGTCTCGCTCGATCTGATTTATGCGCGCCCGGATCAAACCGCGCAGCAATGGTGCGACGAATTGAAGGAAGCGCTCGCCTTCGGCACTGATCATCTGTCGCTATATCAGCTCACTATCGAGCCGGCGACGCCATTCGCCACGCTCGCCAGAACCGGCTCGCTGAAGCCGCTCGACGACGACAATGCCGCCACGCTCTATGAAATCACGCAGGAGATGACGGAAGCTGCCGGCCGTCCCGCTTACGAAATCTCCAATCATGCCAAACCCGGTGAAGAGAGCCGCCATAATCTTCTCTACTGGCGCTATGGCGCTTATGCGGGCGTCGGTCCTGGCGCACATGGCCGTCTCGACATCGACCACAAGCGCATCGCGACGATGACGGAGAAACTGCCGGAACGCTGGCAGCAGGCAGTGTCGCGCCGCGGCCACGGCATCGTTGAGGAAAGCGAAGTGACGAACAGTGACGCCGCGCGCGAGCACCTGCTGATGAATCTGCGCCTCGCCGAGGGGATTGATCTCGCGGCTTATCGCGCGCGCTGGAAAGTCGAGCCGAACATGCAACGCGTGGCGGAATTATCCGAGCAAGGTTTTCTTAAAACTGAAAGCGGTCGGCTGATCGCGACGCCGCAGGGGCGCCTCGTTCTCAACCGCCTGATTGCGGAGATCGCGGCGTAAGGCTGCTGGTCGTCTTCGGCGGCGGCTCGGCCGGCTTCTCGAACGTGCGCGGGCTGGGATCGATCACGCGGAATCCATCCGGCTCAACCGCCAGGATCGCAAGTCCGCGCTCCGATGTGCCGTCGGCAGCGAAGCGCAGGATGCCGTCCACGCCGGCAAAGCCGTTGGGGTCGGTCAGGGCCTGATCGGTAAAGCGATGATAAGGCTCGCCCTTGGACAACAGCGCCATAAGCGACACCGCATCATAGGCGAGGGAGGCCAGTTGCGGCGGCGTTGTGCCAAAGGCTGCCCTATATTTGGTGTTGAAGCTGGAATCGACATCGGGCGCGGGCGCGGCGAACCAGCCGCCCTCCAGCGCCGTTTCCCTGGTGATGGAGGGATCGTCCCACAAGCCGGTGCCCATCAGTTTGATTTTGGCGCGGTCGATTCCATTTTCGGCGAGCGCTGGTGCCAGTTCGCGCAAGGTGTTGCCGCCCGCCGCGACGATCAGCACATCGGCATCGGAGATGGCAATCTTGTGCAACGCTGCGGCCTGGTTTGCAGGCTCGAGGCGTTCGATATCCGCCACGTCGGCGCCCAGCGCCGTGGCATCTTCCTTGATCGCATCGGCGATGTGGTTGCCATAGGCGGTCGGCGGCACCAGCGCCGCGAAATGCTTGTGTCCGGTCTGCACGGCATAAGACATCGTGCGGCGCACTTCGTTCTCCGGCTGGAAGCTGAGCAGATAAACTCCGTTCCCCGCCTTCTTCACATCGGTGGAGAAAGAAATGACCGGCACGGCACGATCATGCGCGATGGGCGCAACCGCGCTCACCGATGCGGAGAAGAGCGGCCCCACGATCACTTCGGCGCCTTGCGCCAGAAGCGAGCGCGCGCCATTCGCCGCACTTTCGGGTGTCGAGCCTTCATCAGCGGAAATCAGGATGATGTTGGGATTGCCGGCATCGAACAGGGCCAGCTGCGCCGCCTTCATCATCGCCGTGGCGAGAGAACGGGTCTGGCTCGATCCATTGGAGAAGGGCAGAAGCAGGCCCACCCGCACCGGAGTCTTGTCTGCCGGGAGGTTCGGCAGGCGCAGGAAACCCGGTTCCTCGGACAGCATCGGATGGGTGGCGGGCGGTATGGGCGCCAGTTCCGTCGTCGGCGCTGGGGGCGGGGCAGGCTTCTGTTCGACCGGCGGCGTCACGCATCCGGCAAGCGCGGCTATCGCCAGTGCCGCGGCAATGGCGCAAATTGGGCGAAGCAGTTTCATGGAATTTTCCGAAGCCTGACAAGTGCCGAAACGCGGGAGACAGCCTATTCCGGACGCCCAAAAATCGCAAAGCGAAGAGGCGCTTGCGCCCGGTTTGTATGTGACCGCCACACCCATCGGCAACGCGCGCGATATCACCCTGCGCGCGCGCGATGCGCTGGCGGCCTGCGACCTGATCGCGGCGGAAGACACGCGGGTGACGTCCCGGCTGCTGTCTATCTACGGCATCTCCAAGCCGCTGACCGCCTATAACGATCACAACGCCGCGCGCGAACGCCCGCGCCTGCTGGCCAAGCTGCGCGGCGGCGCGCGCATCGTGCTGGTGAGCGATGCCGGAACGCCGCTCGTCTCCGATCCCGGTTACAAGCTGGTGCGCGAAGCGCTGGCCGATAGCTTGCCGGTGCATGCGCTTCCGGGCGCGTCGGCGCCATTGACGGCACTGACCTTGGCGGGCCTTCCGACGGATCGCTTTTTCTTCGCCGGATTCCTGCCCAGCAAGCAAGGCGAGCGGCGCAACACGCTGGAAGAATTGCGCGACATTCGCGCGACATTGATCTTCTTCGAATCCGCGCAACGCCTGGATGCATCGTTGAAAGACATGGCGGAGATTCTCGGCAACCGCCCCGCCGCCGTCGCGCGGGAACTGACCAAGCTGCACGAGGAAGTCCGGCGTGGAAATCTGAACGAACTCGCGAAAGCCTATGAAAGCGAAACGCCGAAAGGCGAAATCACACTACTCATCGGCCCGCCTCTGGATGAAGCGCCGGATTTCGCGAAAGCGGAAAAACTCCTGACGGATGCGTTGCAATTCATGCCCGTGCGCGCCGCCGCCGATCTCATTGCTCAGGCGCTGGATTTGCCGCGCCGTGAAACCTACACCCGCGCGCTGGCGCTGAAGACGCATGAAGAAAGCTGACGCCATTCTTGCATCGCGCCGCAAGGCCGAACGGCGCGGACGGCGCAGCGAATGGGCCGCCATCGCGCTGCTTCTGCTCAAAGGCTATCGCATCCTGGCGCGCCGCCAGCGCACGCCTTTGGGCGAGATCGACCTGATCGCCAAATCGCCTGCCGGCCTTATTTGTTTCATCGAGGTGAAGGCACGCGGCGATGCGCTGGCGGCCGCGCTGTCACTGGGAGGTAAGCAGAAGCAGCGGATCGGACGGGCCGCCGCGCATTATCTGGCAAGGCGCCCGGAACTTGCGCGCAAGGGGGCGCGGTTCGACATCATTGCAGTGGCACCCGGCAGGCTTCCCCGTCATCATCGTGACGCTTGGCGCGACGAAGATGCGCGCTAAACTGTCAGGCAATGAAACAGGACGATCCGGCGGGTTATCTGCGGCAGCTCGGCGAAGCGGGTGACGGGCCGCACGACATCGCGCGCGCGGCCTTGATGCTGTCGGCGCTGGATCATTCGGGCCGCCCGCTTGCGCCTTATGAAGCGCATCTGGCGGAGATCGCGGAAGCCGCAAAGAATGAAGCACGTCTCTCCTTGCGCATCGAAGACGGCGCCCGTGCGCTCGCGGAGCTGATGGTTGGGCGCTATGGCTATGACGGCGACCGTCTCTCTTATGACGACCCGCAGAATGCCGACATCATGGCGGTGATCGACCGGCGGCGCGGATTGCCGGTGGCGCTGGGCGTTCTTTATCTCCATGCCGCGCGCGCCGCGGGCTTCGAGGCGAGCGGCCTCAACTATCCGGGGCATTTCCTGCTCAGCATTTCGCTGCGCGGCCATGAGGCATTGATCGATCCCTTCAATGGCGGCGCGGCGCTGGACCGCGAACGCCTCGGCGCGCCGCCGGCGATGGGCGCGCATCTGCACGAAGGTGTCGGGCTCTCCGAAGCGGTCAGCGACATCGAGGTGCTGCTGCGTCTTACCAACAATCTGAAACTGCGCGCGCTCAACAATGGCGAGCGGGTGCGGGCACTGGAGATCGCCAAGCGCATGGTGCTGATCGCGCCCAAACGCCCCGAATTGTGGATGGATTTGGCGCGGCTCAACGAGGCGTCCGGCGCTCTGGGCGCGGCGCAAAGGGCCTATGAGGCCTGCCTGTCTTTGGTTCCGGGCGGGGAGGCCTTACATAACGAAGCAGCCTTGGGCCTTCACGCGCTCAAGCGGCGGCTTAACTAGGACTTCACGTTAGGATTTTTCATGGCGCTTTCCGTTGCGATTCAGATGGACCCGATCGAACGCATCGACATCGGGGGCGATTCCACATTCGCGCTGGCGCTGGAGGCGCAGGCGCGGGGCCACTCGCTGCTCTATTACGGCCCGCGCGATCTGACATTCCGCGATGGCAAGGTAACGGCGCGAACACGTCCGCTGCAGGTTCGCAATACGAAGGGCGATCATTTCACCTTGGGCGAATCGTCCGTCATCAATCTTTCGACGCTGGATGTGGTGCTGATGCGCCAAGACCCGCCATTCGATATGTCCTACATCACGGCGACGCATCTTCTGGAGCGCATTCACCCGAAGACGTTGGTGGTGAACGATCCGGCGCATGTGCGCAACGCGCCGGAGAAACTTTTCGTCACCGAGTTCAAGGGCCTGATGCCGCCCACGCTCATCACCTCGGACCGCGCGGAGATCAACGCCTTCCGCGCCGAATATAAAGACATCATCCTGAAACCGCTTTATGGCAACGGCGGCGCGGGCGTATTCCGCGTGCGCGAGGGCGATGAGAATCTCGGCGCCATGCTGGAGATGTTCACGACCTTCTATCGCGAGCCGGTCATCGTCCAGCGCTACGTTCCCGAAGTGCGCAAGGGCGACAAGCGTATCATTCTGGTCGATGGTGAAGTGGCGGGCGCGATCAACCGCGTGCCTGCCGAAGGCGAAGCGCGCTCCAACATGCATGTCGGCGGTCGCCCGGAAGCCACGACACTCACCCAGCGCGAAAAAGACATCTGCGCTGCGCTTGCGCCTGAACTGAAGCGGCGTGGGTTGATCTTCACCGGCATCGACGTGATCGGCGACTATCTCACCGAGATCAATGTGACGTCGCCCACCGGCATCTGGGAAGTGAAGCGTTTTGGCGGCGCCGATATTGCCGCGCTGGTATGGGACGCCATCGAAAAACGCCGCAAATCCTAGGTTCCCCGAGCAGGCCTTCCGTCCCCCTAAAGCGTTCTGTCTGTGTGGAGAATCTTGCGCGCCGTGGCTCGCCTCGGGTGCGGCCCTTGACACAATGCTTATCTATACAAGGATCGGAACCACCATTGGTGAATCTCATGTTGACCCTTCGCAAATCGAACGATCGCGGCGCCACCAAGATCGACTGGCTGGACAGCCGGCACACATTCGCGTTCGGCGGCTATGACGACCCTGAGCATGTGAATTTCGGGCCGCTGCGCGTGATCAACGAAGACATCGTCGCGGGCGGCGGCGGGTTTCAGCCGCATCGCCACAAGGACATGGAGATCGTCACCTATCCCTTATCGGGCGCGCTGGAGCACAAGGATTCGCTCGGTACGGGTTCGGTGATCCGCCCCGGCGAGATCCAGCGGATGAGCGCGGGCACGGGCATCACGCATTCGGAATTCAATGCCTCGAAGACAGAGCCGGTGCACTTTCTGCAGATATGGATCATGCCGTCGAAAACCGGCATCGCGCCCTCTTATGAGCAGAAAATGATCGATGTGGATGCGGTGCGAAACAAATTCGCGCGCATCGCCTCTTCCGATCCGCTGCCCAGCGAAGTGCGGCTGATGCAAGACGCCGAAATTTACGCCGCGCGTTTCGAAGGCGAGGAAGAAGCGGTTCATCAGTTGCAGCCGGGCCGCAAAGCATGGCTGCATGTGGTGCGGGGCGATGTCGAGGTCGGCGGTGAAAGGCTGTCCGCCGGCGATGGCGCGGCGATCACCGACGAGGGAAGCATCCTCATCCGCGCGCGCAAGCCCGCGGAAGTCCTGCTCTTCGACGTCGCTTGAGCTTGGGCTTAGATTTTCGTCAGGTCTGGCAGGCCGAAGCGCTTCCTATAACGCGGCGCCATTTCCAGCAGCGAGACATAGATGAGAACGTCGGTGGTCGAGAACTGGTGGTCGATCACCGCGCCATCGCCGATCTGCGCGCCCACGCGCACATAGCCCTTGATCAGCGGCGGCAGCGCCATCAGCGCCTCGCGCGGATTGATCTCATCCTTCGCCATCAGGTCCATGTCGACATAAAGCTTGGGCAGCGCGCGGGCACGGATCTCTTCGCGCATCGGATGGAAGTGGTGCAGATAGGAAAGCGGCATGGCGATGGATTTGGGATCGGTGCCGGGAAATGAGGCGCAGCCGAACATCACGTCGATCTTGTAGCGCGCGACATAGGCCATCACGCCGCTCCACAGCATCTGCAAAACGATCGGCTTGGTGCGATATTCCTTGGCGACGCAGGAGCGGCCCAGCTCCAGAAGCTTGGCGCCTTTCTGCACGCTCTGCAGCAGCTTCGAGATGTCGAACTCGCCGCTGGTATAGAACCCGCCGGCGCGCAGCGCGCCCTCGTTGCGCAAAACCCGGTAGCAGCCCATCACGATGGGCTGGCCGTCTTCATCCACATTCGCGCGATCGATGGCGATCAAATGATCGCAATAAGGATCGTATTTGTCGAAGTCGCGCCCCGTCGCTTCCATTGCGGGGGTCGGCACGGCGGTCAGCTCTTCGTAGAAGACGCGATAGCGGACGCGCTGTGCTGCCTCGACCTCGGCCTGTGTCTCGGCAACGCGAACTTCGTAGTTGTCGATGGCGACAAGAACCGGCCAGTGCGGACGGTGCTCTTCGACGGGACCGGAATCGTAAGCGCTTACCAAAGGAAAATCCCTTGTCCGGCGCCGCCTCCCGGAGAGCCAGCAGGCCGGACTGTCACAATCCTACAAAAGGAATGTGACAGCCGCAAACGTCCCTCAATTCGGTGACGAATTCATGGCGTGTTAAGCCGGAACCGTCGCCCGGTCCGGCTCGCGCCAATAGACCAGCATAAGGAGTGCAAGGGCGATCAAGCCCGTCGTCGCCGTGGCGACGAAGAAAGGAACAAAACCCACGACCTTGTCGGGCAGCGCCGAGAGGGCGGGGAACCACGCTTCGAAAGCGTGGCGATGGGCGGCGAGCCAATCCACGAAGACGCCCGACAACCCTCCGAGCAATTTTCCCGGCAGCGCATAGAAAGAGCTGAACAGCGCGTATTGGGTCGCGGTGAAGGCGACGCTGGTCAAACTCGACATGTAGGCCAGCAGAGCCGTGCCAGCGAATCCGGATGCGATGTTTTCGATGATGATGGCGGCGGCGAACATGCCCAGATTGTGTCCGCTTGCGGCCAACGCCGCATAAGCGAGATTGCCGAGGATAACGGCAAAGAGTCCGATATAAAGTGAACGCTTAATGCCGAAGCGGAAGACGAAGAAGCCGCCCACAAGCGCGCCGATAATCGTCACCCATACGCCGATCAGCCCCGACATGGTGCCGATCTCGGTCAGCGAGAAACTCTGGCGATACATGGGTCGCGCAACTGTGCCCATGATAAAGTCGGGTAGCCTGTAGCTGCCGATCATCGCCAGGATGAGAAGCCCCGCCCAACCATGCTGGCGGAAAAAATCCACGAAAGGTGCGATCACCGCTCCGTAGAACCAAGCGATGGAAGCGATGGCGCGGTTTCGCGCATTGAGCGCTTTTTCTGCGGCCTTGACGTCTGCGCTGGCATCGCGCTCCGGTGGGCGCGCGGCTCGAAGCGCCGCCGCCATGCCGAGGAAGATTAGAGACCCCAGGAAGATCAGCGCCGCACGCCATGACGCGGCCTGCGCGATGATCGGTGCGAGCGCGGCCGTCGCCAGCGCGGTCAGCCGGTAGCCGAGCTGATAGGCGCCCAGCATCGTACCTTGTTCTTCGGTTGGTGCAGCCTCAATGCGCCAGGCATCGACGGAAATGTCCTGGCTCGCACCGGAGAATCCCAGCAGTAGCGCGAACAGCGCGACTTGAAACAGCTGGGTTTGCGGATCCGACATCCACAGCCCGACGAATGCGATCAGGATCCCGAGTTGCGCAATCAGCATCCACGAGCGGCGCTTTCCGAGCGCGCGATGCAAAACCGGCAAGCGCACCTGATCGAGAATCGGCGCCCAGACGAATTTGAAGGAATAAGGCAGCAGCGTGTAGGCGAAGAGACCGATGTCGGTCATGGAGACCTTGTTATCGGTGAGCCACAGGCCCAGCACGTTGGAAATCGTAAGCAGCGGCAAGCCGCAAGAAGCGCCCAGCACCAACATGGTTGCTGTGCGCGGTTGCAGATAAGAAACAATGGCCGCGCGCGTGCGGCTCGCGCCTTTAGAGGCGGCGGAATCTGTCATGCCGCCTGGATCGCGGCAGGCTGGAAGAGGTTTTGGAGCACGGCGTCAAGCTCGGCGGGATCGATCGGCTTGGTGAGAAAACCATCCATCCCCGCCTCCTGGCAAGCCTCTCGGATTCCTTGATTGGCGTCGGCGGTGAGCGCCACAACCGGCGTGCGTTCACGGCCTTCGGCGATTTCCTGTTCGCGCAGCTGGCGCGTGGTCTCCAGGCCGTCGAGACCGGGCATGTGCAGATCGGTGAGCACGACGTCGAATCGATCCTGCGCCAGCACCGCCAATGCGGATTCGCCGGAAGAAACATCGCGCACCTCGAAGCCACGGCGGCGCAGCAATTCGCGGCTCAACATCGCGTTGATTGGATTGTCCTCGATGAGAAGGATTTTTTGCGCAGTACGCGGCGGCGATACCGCCGTCGTTGGCGAAATCTTCGTCACAGGAGGCTTTTCGAACTCGCCATGCGGCGGCAATTCCGGCTCGGCCGCGTCGCTGGCGCGCAGGCGGATATATAACGATCCCTGCCGGATCGGCTTCATCAGATAGCCAGCGAACCCCATGCGCCTCAACTCAGGCAAATGCGAACGCGCGCCGGGTGGCAAGAGCACGAGGGTGCGAATACGCCCATCCGGATAAGCGGGGAGTTCCGGCGCGTTGTCGGTGCCGGCATCGATGAGAAGAACGTCGGCTTCCGGTTCTTCCAAGGGTTGCGGATTGGTGGACAGTGAGACCACTTCGCCCCCGCCGGCGCGGACTTGGGCGATCAATCCTTCGCGCAGCACCGAATTGCGCGCGACGATGGCGATGCGCATGCCAATCAACGCTGTCTGCTCATCCGGATTGGCCGCCCGCAACGCGATGAGCGGTATCGTGCACCAGAACAGGCTACCGCCGCCCTGCGCGGCATCGACGCCGATCTCTCCGCCCATCGCATGGACAAGCTTCTTGGTGATGGCGAGGCCAAGTCCAGTACCGCCGAATTTGCGGGCATGGCTGGAATCGGCCTGCATGAACTCCTTGAAGATCTCGTCGCGTTTTCCCACGGGAATGCCGACGCCAGTGTCACGCACCTCGAAGCGCAGATACTTGCGCCCGCTGTCATCCACAACGGCAGCGCTGACGCGCACGCCGCCTTTCTCGGTGAACTTCACCGCGTTGCCGACGAGGTTGGTGAGAATCTGGCGCAGGCGCAGCCCGTCGCAGCGGATGGCATCCGGCACGCCCGGCATGACAAAGGACACGATCTCGATCTGGCGGGCATGTGCGCGCATCACCAGAAGCTCAACCACGCCGTCGATCAGAGGGCGCAGCTCCACATCGTCTTCTTCCAGCGTCACCGTGCCGGATTCGATCTTGGAGAAATCGAGAATTTCTTCGATCAGCTGGAGCAGTGCCTCGCCGGATTGGTGGATGGCATCGATGTAAGTGCGCTGCTCCGGTTGCGGATCGCTTTCCAGCAACAGCCGCGCCATGCCGAGAACGCCGTTCATCGGCGTCCTGATCTCATGGCTCATCGTGGCGAGGAAACCGGACTTGGCGCGGTTGGCGGCCTCGGCCTTGTCGCGTGCATCGGTCAATGCGTCTTCCAGCGCTTTGCGCTCGGTGATGTCGCGGCCGACGCTTTGGATTTCGACAAGACGGCCATAGGCGTCGCGCACGGCGTAGTCTTCCCATGCAATCCAGCGCCAGCCATAGGTGGTGCGCACATGTTGATCGTAGCGCACACGTGGTTGACCGTTCTCCAGCCCGGCGAAGGAGCCGAACATCGGCGCGCGGCTGTCGGGATGAAGTTCTGGCGCGAAGGCTTTTCCGAACGCGGTTTGTGGCGTCAGTCCGAAGAGCTTGAGAAAGGCTTCATTGCCATAAGTGAGCCTGCTGTCTGGTGCGCGGCGGAAGATCGCATCGCCCTGTGCATCGACCAGGCCCTTGTAGCGATTTTCGCTTTCGTGCAACCGGCTGTTCATCGCGCGCACAGTGGCGAGCGTGGCCTCGAGCTTGTCGGTCAGGACATTGAGTTCGGTGGTGCGCATCTCCAGCATGCTTGCGCGCCGGTGTGCGCCGATGATGCCGCCGAAGAGGATGACAAGGCCAAGTCCTGCGACGGCGGGAAGAAGGACCGCGGGGAAGAGCGTGAGTTTTCCATGCGCCGCGATGTCGGCATAAGCGAAACCGCCCAACGCCAACAGGCCCAATCCGTAAACAACCAAGGCCAGGCGTGCCAGGCGCACGGAATCCCTCCGAAAGCCCAGTATTTGTGACGTATTTGACTTGAGAAAAGCTTAACTGACGGTAGATGACCTCGCCGAAACGGTTAATATCATCGCGCGCGTAGGTAGCGCGCAGCTATTCGTTGCAATCACAACGCACGGGGAGGATTTCATGCGTGTCTCGATAATGGCGCTGGCTTGTGCCTGCGCATTTTTCACGACGGCCGCTTACGCCGACGATCCCATGGCCAACACCTACGGCAACACGGTCACCACCAAGAGTCACAAAACTGGTGCGACGGGGCAATTGATGTTCGCACAGGACGGCACCTACATGGCGAATGCTATGGGTGCTGACGGCAAGCCGGTTTCGTACGGCGGCGTCTGGGCCTTGAAAGATAACGACGGCACCATCTGTCTGACGCCGAAACTGCCGGCGAACACGCCGGGTTCTACACCCTCCTGCTCGCCGCTGCAGAAGCACGCGATCGGCGACAGCTGGAGCGTTACCAACGACCAAGGCGAGACCTTCGACGTTTCATTAACCGCAGGCCATTAAATCTCGTCGCAATAAGGAAGCCGCGCGGTTTTGTCCGCGCGGTTTTTCTTTCATTATCAACATGTTACCTTCCGTCACACAAGCTTCGCAAAACTGTGATGGACGTTGCACTGAGACGGGTCTCACTCCCGCTCGGCTGGCGTCGCACGGGGTGGGGTTCAAAGCGTCGCCAACGGTCCCAGCCGTGAAAACGAAACATCGAGAGGATTTTCCATGAAGCCTGTTCTCAACCGCCTTGCTGGCATCGCGCTGGGCGCGCTGCTGTTGGGCACCGCGGGCGCTGCATCCGCCGCCGATCTGTCCGGCGCGGGCGCCACATTCCCGTATCCGATTTATGCGAAATGGGCGGAAGCCTACAAGAAGACCACCGGCATCGGCTTGAATTATCAGTCGATCGGTTCTGGCGGCGGCATCGCACAGATCAAAGCGAAGACCGTCGACTTTGGCGCATCCGACAAGCCGCTCTCGCCGGGCGAACTCGATGCGGCCGGCCTCACACAATTCCCGACCGTCATCGGTGGCGTCGTTCCTGTCGCCAACATCCCGGGCATCAAACCGGGCGAACTGAAACTCGATGGCCCGACGCTCGCGGACATCTGCCTTGGCAAGATCAAGTATTGGGATGACGGCGCGATCAAGAAGCTGAACCCATCGGCGAACCTGCCGCACCTCGCGGTTCTGGGCGTTCACCGCTCCGACGGATCGGGCACCAACTTCATCTTCACAAACTACCTGTCGAAGGTCAGCCCGGCTTGGGCGTCGCAGGTTGGCGCGGCGACATCCGTCGAATGGCCGTCTGGCATCGGCGCGAAGGGCAATGAAGGCGTTGCCGGCAACGTGAAGCAGACGCCGGGCGCGCTCGGCTATGTCGAATACGCCTATGCCAAATAGAACGCGCTCACCTATCTCAAGATGATCAACCGTGACGGCAATGCCGTGGATCCCACAGCAGACGCTTTCCAGGCCGCTTCGGCGAAGACCGACTGGGCGCACTCCCCCGGCTTCTATGTCACGCTGACGAACCAGGCGGGTGCCAATGCCTGGCCGATCGCTGGCGCGACCTTCATCCTCGTCTACAAGCACCCTGCTGATCCTGCCAAGACCAAGTCGGTCCTGAGCTTCTTCAAATGGGCCTATGCGAATGGCGACGACCTCGCCAAGTCGCTGGACTATGTGCCGCTGCCGAACTCGACCGTCCAGGCGATCGATGCCAGCTGGCACAAGAACATCGACGCTGCCGCGGTTCCGTAAACCGCTGCGTGTGATTGCAACTGGGATTGGGGGGCTGATCGCGGCCCCCCAATTCGTCTAAAACCAACTGGCACCCGGTAATGGTTGATATCGCCTTGGCCGAACAACAACTCGCCGCTCCTTCACGCAGCGCAGCCTTGAAGCGATTTGGCCGCAGCGATGCCCGCTTCCGCGCCATGACGCTGGGCGCCGCCCTGCTCGTGATTGCGATCTTCGTTGGCATCATGATTTCGCTCATCAGCGGCTCTTGGCTTGCGCTGCACACATTCGGCTGGGGCTTCCTCACTACCAGCGTCTGGAACCCCGTCACCGAGAAATTCGGTGCCTTCGCCGCGATCTTTGGAACACTGGTGACGTCGGCATTGGCGATGATCATCGCCGTGCCGCTCGGGATCGGCATCGCCATTTTCCTGACGGAGCTTTGCCCGCGTCCGCTGAAGCGCCCAGTCGGCATCGCCATCGAACTGCTCGCGGGCGTGCCCTCGATCATCTACGGCATCTGGGGCTTGTTCGTCTTCGCCCCATTCTTCCAGCAGAATGTGGAGCCCTGGATCATCGATACGTTCGGCAATGTGCCCTACCTGCAAGACGTCTTTGCCGGCCCGCCCTATGGCATCGGCACCTTCACCGCGGCGCTCATTCTTTCGATCATGATCCTGCCCTTCATCTCGGCGGTGACGCGCGATGTGTTCGAGACCGTGCCGCCCATGTTGAAGGAAGCCGCGTATGGCGTCGGCTGCACCACATGGGAAGTGATGAACCGCATCGTTTTGCCGTTCTCGCGCCCCGGCGTGGTCGGCGGCGCGATGCTAGCCTTGGGCCGCGCGCTGGGCGAAACCATGGCGGTCACATTCGTGATTGGTAACGCGCATCACATCAACGAATCGCTGCTCGCGCCCGGCACGACGATCTCGGCGACCATCGCCAATGAATTCACCGAAGCGCTCGGCGATCTTTATGTGTCTTCGCTAATCGGGCTGGGCCTGATCCTGTTTGGCATCACCTTCATCGTGCTGGCGGTGGCGCAGATCATGCTCAAGAGCCTCGAACGCCGCGCGGGAGGAAAATCGGCATGAACCGCGGGATCTACGCACGCCGCCGGGCGGTCAACGCCATCTTCCTCGTGCTTTCGACGGCTGCCGCCGCCATCGGCATCATCGCGCTGGTGCTTATTCTCTATGCACTTTTGAAGAACGGCTTCGCGGGGCTTTCCGCGGACGTGTTCACGAAGGACACCCCCGCGCCGGGCTCCGCGGGCGGCTTGGCCAACGCCATTTTGGGCAGCGTGCTGATGAGCGTTGTTGCCGTGGTGGTAGGAACGCCTATCGGTATGCTCGCCGGCACCTATCTGGCGGAATATGGCCGTCATTCCTGGCTCGCCTTCATCATCCGTTTCGTGAACGACATCATGCTGAGCGCGCCGTCGATCATCATCGGCCTGTTCATCTATCAACTCATCGTCGTGCGCATGCACCATTTCTCTGCCTGGGCGGGCATGGCGGCGCTGGCGGTGATCGTGATCCCTGTCGTGGTGCGCACGACCGAGAACATGCTGCTGCTGGTGCCCAACACCTTGCGCGAAGCCGCCGCCTCCATCGGCGCGCCGCGCGCAATCTCCATCCGCGCCGTGACATGGCGCGCAGCCCGCGCCGGCATCGTGACCGGCGTGCTCCTGGCCATCGCGCGCATCTCCGGCGAGACCGCGCCCTTGCTCTTTACCGCGCTCAACAACCAGTTCTGGTCGACCGATCCCAACGCGCCGATGGCGAGTCTGCCGATCGTGATCTTCCAGTTCGCCAACTCCGCCTACGAGGACTGGCACACGCTGGCCTGGGCCGGCGCGCTTCTGATCACCGCCGCCGTTTTGACCTTGAGCATTTTCGCCCGCCTGCTCGAATCCAGACAGAGATGACCATGAACGACATGACCCGCGTGGACCAAGGTGTTCGAATCGACATTCGCGACCTGAATTTTTATTACGGCAAAACGCACGCGCTGAAGAACGTGTCGGTGCCGTTGATGGACCGCAAGGTCACGGCCTTTATCGGCCCGTCCGGTTGCGGCAAGTCCACCCTGCTGCGCGTCTTGAACCGCATTTACGAACTCTATCCGAACCAATATGCCAAGGGCCAAGTGCTGTTTGACGGCGACAATCTCTTGAGCAGCGCGCAGGATCTCAATTTGCTGCGCGCCAAAATCGGAATGGTGTTCCAGAAGCCGACGCCGTTCCCGATGACGATCTACGACAACATCGCCTTCGGCATTAAGCTCTATGAGCGCATGTCCAAATCCGAGCTCGACGGTCGCGTCGAACATGCGCTGTCGCGCGCCGCGCTGTGGGGCGAGGTAAAGGACAAGCTGAAAGAGTCGGGTCTATCGCTCTCCGGCGGCCAGCAGCAGCGCCTGTGCATCGCCCGCACCGTGGCGACGAAGCCGGAAGTTATTTTGCTCGACGAGCCCTGCTCGGCCCTCGATCCCATCTCCACCGCCAAGATCGAGGAGTTGATCGACGAGTTGTCGAACGACTACACGATCGTGATCGTCACCCACAACATGCAGCAGGCTTCGCGCGCGTCCGACTACACGGCGTTCATGTTCTTGGGCGAGTTGATCGAATATGGCGCGACGGAGCAAGTCTTCACCGCGCCCAAGAACAAGCGCACGGAAGATTACATCACCGGCCGCTTCGGCTGATCGCCTAGGGACAGGTCGTGCGCTGGTTGCCGCACAGTTTGGTCACCCAGCCGCGATAGGTTTTCTTTGTGGGCGTAACGCCGATCACATCCGCGAACGCGCCGGAGCAGCCATAGACGCGGGTCACGCCGAAGGAATCCGGGCCCCAAACCCCGCCAGCGCCGTTGTCGCCTTCAAGCTGTGCGACCACCTTCGCTTTGCCAGAAGGCGCGGCCCGCATGTTGCTGTCGTTGATGGTGAAGCCGACAAGCGCGCCGGAAATCCAGCCCGGTCCTTTGAACACGATCTTGCCGTTGCCTTCACCATATTGGCCCGATTCCGCATTGCGGATGAGGAGCCAGCCATTCTTCGATCCGATGACATCGAATTCCGCGCCGTAATTGTCTTCTGGCTCTATCTCCGGCTTCAGGCGGAAGATGACCGGCGCTTTCGCATCCGGCGCGCTGCGGATATTCGTGCCGGTCATATCCTTGTCGGCGTTGTAGCCCCTGATACTGCAAACGGCATCGCTCGCCGTATCGACGGGCGCTGCCGCGACGGCCGCCGCGAGTAACATGGCGATGAGGCTCATGCGTAATCCTCCGAAAGCGTTGCATCGTTCCGCTTTGTGCCCGTTGCGTTCAGCACGGCGCTCAGTCCGTAGCTGACGATCAAATTCAGGATCAGCGACGACAATGCGGCGTAGCAGGGCAGTGCCACGCCGCCGATATGCAGCACATACACCGATGCCTTGAAGCCCGATTGCGCCGCCATCCAGGTGCCGCTGCCGATGCCCGCGATCCAACCGATGAGCAGCGCACGCGGATGAAGCCAGCGTGTGTAGAGGCCCAGTAAAACGGCCGGCAGCGTCTGGATGATCCAGATGCCACCCAAGAGTTGCAGCTCGATGGCAGTTGTCGTCTGGCCCTCCAGAATGAAGACCAACGCGCCGCCCTTCACCACCAGAGACACAATCTTGGCGACCTGGCTTTCACGCGCGGGCGTGCAATCCGGCCTCAAGAACTCGCGGTAGACGTTGCGGGTGAAGAGATTGGCACAGGCGATGGACATAATCGCGGCCGGCACCAGCGCGCCGATGGCGATGGCGGCGAAGGCGATGCCCACGAACCAACTGGGAAACATCTGCAGGAAAAGCGCCGGCACAGCATAATTGTTGCCGAAGCGCGCGAAGCCGTCGGCATATTGCGGCATGGCTTTGACACCCGCCGCCAACGCCATGAAGCCCAGCAGCGCCACCAGTCCCAGCACGATGGAATAAGCCGGCAGCGCCACCGCGTTGCGTTTGATGACATGGCGGCTCGACGACGACAACACACCGGTCGCGGCATGCGGATAAAGAAACAGCGCCATCGCCGAGCCCAGTGCCAGCGTTGCGTAAGAGAATTGCCCCGGATTGGAGAATGCATCGGCGGGGAGGGTCAGTTTCGCGGTCGCGACAGCGGAAAACACTTTGGCGAAACCGCCGAGCTCGGCCGGAATGATGACAATGGCAGCGATCACCGTGGCGTAGATCAGGAAATCCTTCACCACCGCGATCATCGCCGGCGCGCGCAATCCGCTGGCATAAGTGTAGGCGGCAAGGATCACGAAGGCGATGATGAGCGGCCATTCGCCGTGAATGCCGAGCCCCGCCAGCACCACTTCCATGCCCACAAGCTGCAGGGCGATGTAGGGCATGGTCGCGACGATGCCGGTGACCGCAACGGCGAGCGCCAGCGAACGGCTGCCAAAACGCCCGCGCACGAAATCCGCGCCGGTCACATAACCCTTTGCTTTCGCGACCGACCAGAAGCGCGGAAAGGCGAGAAACATAAAGACATAAGCGATGGCCGCATAAGGCACGGCAAAGAAGCCCACCGCGCCCGCGCCGAACATCAGCGCCGGAACGGCGACGAAGGTATAGGCGGTGTAGAGATCGCCGCCGAGCAGAAACCAAGTCACCACGCTGCCGAAACGCCGTCCGCCCAAGCCCCATTCGGTGAGTTGGGTGAGATCACCCCGCCGCCAGCGCCCGGCGAAGAAGCCGACGACCGTGACAAACAGAAACAACGCGACGAAAACGCCCAGCGCCACGGGATCGAGCTTGTCCATCGGCTATTCCCGGCCTTCGGCGAGATAGACGACGAAGAGGATGAGCGCGGTCAGCGCCACCCAGACGATCTGGTACCAGTAGAAGAAGGGAATCCCGTCCAGCGCGGGCAGTGTCCGGTTGTAGAACGGCACCCACAGGCAGCCGACAAACGGTACGATCAGAAGAAGATGCACCAGGCGGAATCCGCCCTTTTGCCTGCCATCCATTCGGAGCGTCTCCCCAGCCGCTTTTCTGTCAGAAACGATTACGGCATAAAACGAAAGCCGCCAAGCGGAGGGCGACGATGGATCAGGCTCTTTATCTCGCGGCGTCTCTCGCCGGCGTCGCCGCAATGGTTGGGCTGTGCGCGCTGTT